>JAGXAZ010000080.1 GCA_018971365.1 Gammaproteobacteria bacterium
ATTGGCGCCGAGGTCCAGCATGTGGGTGTGGCCACCATGCGAGGGTATGAGCGCACAGATCGCCGGCCGGTCTATGCCGGGAATGGTCTTGAGCACGAAGCGCGCGGTGGCCATGAGCGCGCCGGTATTGCCGGCGCTCACACAGGCGTCGGCCAGGCCGTTCTTTACCAGATTGATGGCCACGCGCATCGAGGAATCTTTCTTGTGGCGCAAGGCCTGCGACGGCAGCTCGTCCATGAGTACCACCTGCGAGGCATGCTGCACTTTGAGGCGCGGCGCAAAGGCCTGAACGTCACCGGCCACCATAGGATTGATGATGGTTGCATCCCCCACGAGGATGATGTGCAGAAAGGCATGCTTGTTGAGCATGCGTATGGCGGCCGGCACCGTGACCGACGGCCCGTGATCGCCGCCCATGGCGTCCAGCGCAATCGTGACGGTATCGTTGCTCATGCCATGGGTGGGGATAGCTTGGGCCAGTGGGATCCGGCCGTCGCGCGATCCCGTGTACGTACCGGGCCGGACATCCGCTGCCATGCCGATGCAACGACGCGAATCATTGCACGCGCGCCGACAGCGGCGCTGTCAGTCTTCCTGCGGGATGTTCAGAATTTTCTTGCCGCGATAAAAGCCGTCGGCGCCGATGTTATGCCGGCGATGGGTATGACCCGTGGTCTTGTCGACCGACAGAGTCGGCGCGGCGAGCGCATCGTGCGAACGGCGCTGACCGCGGCGGGCGGGGGAAACGCGACTCTTCTGGACAGCCATGTTGGGCTCCTGGTGACAATGCTCTTTATGGATCAGCGACGCCGGAGCGTCTTCAAAATTTCAAACGGACGCCTGCCTGCTTCAGGCGGCGCTATGGTATCCGGCTTTGCGACCGGCGTGCGCAGCGCCTCACAGTCTTCCGGCCTGGCATGCCGTGGCGCCAGCGGCAAGGCCAGCAGCAGCTCGTCCTCAACCAGCTCCGCCAGTCGTATCCTTCCGCTGCCGGGGTCCAGCAGCTCGTAGCTTTCCGGCCAGTGCTGCGCCTGACCTCCGGCCGCCCAGCCAAGCCGCACCTGCGCATCCACCGGGTGGCGCAGCAATGCAAAACAGCGCTGACAGCTCAGACCCAGGCTGGCCTGCAGCCTGCCGCTCACCACCGCGAGTCCGCCTTCCTTGAACACTTGCAGGTCAATGCTGGCTTGGCCGCCGACGTCCGCGATCGCCGCGCACAAGCGCGGCATGCGGCTCAGGCTCATTTGGCCCGCCACCGTCAGTGGCATGTGACCCGCTTTCGTCAGGTCCAGAAATTCCGGCAGGCCGCCTGACATAGGCGCGGTATGATACGTTTGAGCCTTGCGCTTGTCAAAGTAAAATCGCTCCAAGCCATTGTTTTTATTGCGCTTGGCCATGGTTCCGGAACGCGTCCAACGCCTGCGCTGCAACCCATGCACATTCTGCTCGCCTCGACTTCCACCTACCGTCGCGCGCTGCTCGCGCGTCTGGGTTTGACCTTTGAGTGCATGGCCCCCGGCACCGATGAGACTCCGCAGGTCAACGAACTTCCCGCGTCCCTGGTCGCACGCCTGGCAAAGGCCAAGGCCGCGGCAGTGGCCCGACGCTCCCCCGACAGCTTGGTCATCGGTGCCGACCAGGTTGCGGAGCTGGACGGGAAAATCCTGGGTAAACCCGGCGATTACGCGCATGCAGTCCGGCAACTGGCGCTTTTGTCCGGGAACGCGGTCACGTTCCATACCGCCCTCTGCGTGCAGCAGGCAGCCACCGACCGGCAGTTGGCGCACTTGGATACGACGCGGGTTTATTTCCGCCAACTTTCGGCGCAGGAAATTGATCGCTATCTGCAGGCCGAGCAACCGTATGACTGTACCGGCAGCTTCAAGTCCGAGAGCCTGGGTATCAGCCTGTTTGAGCGCATCGAGTCGCGGGATCCGACTGCACTCATAGGCCTGCCATTGATTGCGCTGTGCCGTTTCCTGCGCGAGCTGGGCGTCAATCTTCCCTAGGCAACCGGCACAAGCCGGTCCAGCAAAGCCTGCAATTGGGCATCCAGCGGCGCCGCAACCTGCATCGGCACGCCGGTTGCGGGATGCGCAAAGCCGAGACTGGCCGCGTGCAGGAACATGCGCTTCAAACCCAATGCACGGTATTGACGGTTGGCTGCGCGTGCGCCGTATTTTTCATCACCCAGTACCGGGTGGCCGAGATGGGCCGCGTGCACCCGGATCTGATGGGTACGGCCGGTGCAGATGGCTACTTCCATCAAGGTCGCGTCGCGGAACCGGCGGACTGGCCGGAAATGACTTTCCGCCTCGCGCCCTTCGTCGGCGACCTTGACCATGCGTTCGCCGCTCTGCAATACGTTTTTCTGCAAAGCCACCCGCACCTCGCGCGGCCCCCCGCTCCACACACCGGCCAGCAGGGCCAGATAGCGCTTGTCCACCTGGCCCGCGCGCAGCGCCGCGTGCAGCGCACGCAGGGCCGCGGGCTTCCTGGCCACCAGCAGGCAGCCGCTGGTGTCGCGATCCAGGCGATGCACCAATTCAAGATGCCGGTCGCCCGGGCGCATGGCGCGCAAGGCTTCGATCACGCCGAGGCTCACGCCGCTGCCACCGTGCACCGCCCAACCGGCCGGTTTGTTGAGCACCAGCAGCGACTCATCTTCATGCACAATCGCAGCCTGCAGGACCGCCTGCTGGCGGCTGCCGGGCCGGGTCTGCGGCCCGGGTTCGGACTGGCGCACCGGCGGAATGCGGATTTCGTCACCGCCCGCGAGCCGGTAATCGGGCTTGGCGCGTCTCCCGTTGACACGCACCTGGCCGGTACGCAACAGGCGATACACATGCCCCTTGGGCACGCCCTTGAGTTCGCGCAGCAGAAAATTGTCGAGGCGTTGTTTCGCCTCATCGGCGGCGACGCACACATGCCTGGCTTTGGGGCGCAGGTTTTGCACTTAAGCTCCTGAAAATAAAAGGCCTGAGGTCGTTGTAGGCCTGCGCCTGCGCTGTTATAGTACCCGACAGGTGGCCGTGCCCCTGCCGATGCATGCGGCGCCGCTGCGCGAAGTCCCCGTTACGGGGTTTTTAAAGGTTTACAGGTGGGGTATGCCGAGGTTGGCAACCCCGTGTACAAACGGTGGCGACACCCCGATTGGGGGTTCAAGCGTCACCAAGGGCTGCGCTCCCATGCCTCGCATGGTTTGCATGCGCCGGTCCCGTGCCTGGGCAGGATTGTTTTGGCTGCCGCCGCAAGCGGCGCCGTTGATCAAAGTCTGAGATCCCGCCCCCGGGCCGTCCGGCCATCGTGACCCTGCGCAGACCGTAGTTGAGCGTCTGCGAGAATCAACATGAAAAGAATGCTGGTGAATGCCACGCAGCCGGAAGAGCTGCGCGTGGCCATGGTGGACGGCCAGAAACTTTACGATCTGGACATCGAAGTCCCCTCCCGCGAACAGAAAAAGGCCAATATCTACAAGGGCAGAATCTCCCGCATCGAACCCAGTCTGGAAGCCTGTTTCGTGGATTACGGCTCGGAACGCCACGGGTTCCTGCCGCTCAAGGAAATCTCCCGGGTGTATTTCAAACCCGGGGCGGATCTGTCCGGGCGCCTCAATATCCGCGAGCTGCTCCAGGAAGGCCAGGAGCTGGTGGTACAGGTGGACAAGGAGGAGCGCGGCAACAAGGGCGCGGCGCTCACCACCTTCATCAGTCTGGCCGGCCGCTTCCTCGTGCTCATGCCCAACAATCCGCGCGCCGGCGGCGTGTCGCGGCGCGTGGAAGGCGACGACCGCGATGATCTGCGCGAAGCGCTCACCACGCTGCAACTGCCGGACGGCATGGGCGTCATCGTGCGCACCGCCGGCGTGGGCCGCAGCGGCGAGGAACTGCAGTGGGACCTGGATTACCTGCGGCAGATCTGGGATGCGATTGAAAAAGCCTCACAGGGCCGCAGTGCCCCGTTCCTGATCTATCAGGAAAGCAACGTCATCATCCGCGCGCTGCGCGATTACCTGCGCACCGACATCGGCGAGATCCTGGTGGACGATGCCAAGACCTGCGAGGAAGCCCGGCACTTCATGCAGCAGGTAATGCCGCAAAACCTGGACAAGCTGAAACATTACGAAGACCGCATTCCGCTGTTCACCCGTTTCCAGATCGAGAGCCAGATCGAGGCGGCCTTCGGCCGCGAAGTGCGTCTGCCCTCGGGCGGCGCCGTGGTCATTGACCACACCGAGGCGCTGGTGGCGATCGATGTGAATTCCTCGCGCGCCACCAAGGGCGGGGATATCGAGGAAACCGCGTTGCGCACCAATCTGGAAGCCGCCGATGAGGTCGCACGCCAGTTGCGCCTGCGCGACCTGGGCGGCCTGATCGTGATCGACTTCATCGACATGGGACCGCTGAAAAACCAGCGCGATGTCGAGGACCGCCTGCGCGACGCACTCAAGATGGACAGGGCGCGCGTACAGGTCGGAAAGCTGTCGCGCTTCGGCCTGCTGGAGATGTCGCGCCAGCGGCTGCGCCCGTCGCTGGGCGAATCCACCCAGGTGGTGTGTCCACGCTGCAACGGTGAGGGCCACATTCGCGGCGTGGAGTCCCTGTCGCTGTCGGTATTGCGCCTGCTTGAAGAAGAAGCCATGAAGGAGCGCACTTCGCGCGTGGTGGCGCAACTGCCGGTGAACGTGGCCACCTTCCTGCTCAACGAGAAACGCCACATCATCGCCGAAGTGGAAAAGCGCTGCGGCGTGAACGTGGTGCTGGTGCCGAATCCGCACCTGGATTCGCCGCGCTACGAGATTCAACGCCTGCGCGACGATGAAATGTCGCCCGCCGCCAGCAGTTACAAGCTGGTGACCGAGGCGCCGACGCCGGAACTCCCCGGCGCTGAAACCAAACGCGAGGCGCCACCGGAACCCGCGGTCAAAACCATCGTGCCGGCCACGCCTGCACCGGTGTCGCGCGTGGACACCCCTGCGCGAACCGGAATCCTGGTGCGCATCTGGCGCGCGCTGTTTGCGAGCGGACCGCGGCCGCCGGCACCCGCGCCCGCTCCGCGCTCGCAACCGCCGCGCCGTCAGGACAACTATCGCTTCGACCGCGAGCGCCCGCACGCACGTGATCGCGATCGCAATCGTGGACGTGATCGCGATCGTTATGCGTCTTCCGGTTCACGCCGGCCCGAGCGCGGCACTCCCCCTGCGCGTGCGCAGTCGCGGCCCCAGCCACAGTCCCGGCCCCGGGATTACACGCCACCCCAACCCCAGGACATCAATCAGGCACATCCAGCGGAGCGTCCGCAGCCGGTGCACGAGGCACCCGCGCCCGAGCGCACACCGCCGCAGATCGCTCCGGCTCAGTCCACGACACCGGGCGCGCCAGCGCCGGCTCCGACGGACGCGCAGTCCAACCGTGCGCCTGCGCGCAACGACGGGCGTGGCGGACGGCGTGGCACACGGCGCGGCCGCCGTGGCGGCCGGCGCCGGCACCGTTACGAAGCGGGGCGCGATGAAACCCGGCCTCCATCCGAAGGCAAGCCGCAGGAAAATCGCATGGATATCAATTCCAATTTCCAAGCCGCTCCGCCGTCCGGGTTACCGCAGTCCGTGAATGCACCACCGCCCGCCGCTGCCCCGACGCCAGTGCCGGTTGCGCCCCAAACGTCGCCGCATGACGATGCGCAGCAGGACCGGACTATTCCGCTGTTTCAGGCGCGAGACCAGCGCGCGGCTCCGGCTACGGAAGAACCCGCCAGCACCCCGGACAACACCGGCGATCAGCGCCAGGAATAATCAGCGGGACGCCGCAAGCGCAGCCACTCAAGGATTGAGCGCGGTTTCACAGGCACATGGACCCGCAAAGCCTCGTCCGTGGTTGAGCATTTCAGTGTGAGCGGCGATGGCCGCAGATCTCGGCGTCGCTGACCGATGCATCCCGCTCAAAGCCGATGGGACGACTCGACTTCAACGCCGCTGCGGCGGAGGATGTGGGTCAACAGGCCGGCCGCGCCCAGTTCCACCAGATCCAGTACCCGCACAAAACCGTCGGCGCCGCCGAAATAAGGGTCAGGTACTTCATCCACCGGACTGTGCGCCGCGTAGGCCAGCAACAGGTTCAGCTCGGCGCGCGCCGCATGCGGCTGGATGGCGCGCAACTCCGTGAGATTGGCACGATCCATTGCGAGGATGTAATCAAACTCTGCGAAGTCGGCCGCCGATACCTGGCGGCCACGGTGGCGCTGGATATCAATGCCACGCGTCCGCGCGGCCGCGATAGCACGCGCGTCCGGCGCCTGACCCAGGTGGTAATCGTGGGTGCCGGCGGAATCCACGTGCAGACTGAGTTTGGGCGCACGCTCCGCCAGAAGTTTTCTGAATACGCCCTCGGCAGTGGGCGAACGGCAGATGTTGCCCATGCACACGAACAGCACACCGATGGTATGCACGGAGTCCCGCATCACTCCGCTTGCCGCAACAATTGCGCGGCGCGTTTAAGGTCATCCGGCGTGTCCACGCTCGGACCGGGAATTTCCCGCGCCGCATCCACGAGCACGCGCATGCCGAGCCACAGGGCGCGCAATTGTTCCAGCCGTTCGATGCGTTCCAGTTCGCAGGTCGGCGTCGCCGCCAGTTGGCGCAAGGCCGCCGGCCGGTAGGCATAAAGCCCGATATGCCGCTGCGCCCCCTGCCAGTGCGGCTGGGCTTGCATCCCCGCCGGCGCACCGTCCCGGTCCCAGGGAATGGGCGCGCGGCTGAAATACAGCGCCCGCCCCTGCTGGTCCGCCACCACCTTGACCACGTTGGAATTGAGGAATTCCTCGAGCGAGTGGATCGGCGTACACAGCGTCGCCAGGTCCGCGTCCGCGCGCCGGTCGAGCAGCGCCGCCACCTGGCGCAGGGTGCCGGGGGGCATCAGCGGCTCGTCGCCCTGCAGGTTGACGACGATGCCGTCTTCCGGCCAGTCGAGCCGCCTCAGAACTTCCGCGATGCGGTCGGTGCCGGAAGCATGCGTGGCCAAGGTAAGCTCAGCGCGAAAGCCCGCGGCCTGACAGGCGTCGCGGATACGTTCGTCATCCGTCGCCACCAGCACCAGCTCCGCGCCGCTGGCACGCGCGTGTGCGCACACGTGCAGGATCAAGGGCTTGCCCAACAACGGCGCGAGCGGCTTGCCGGGCAGGCGCTGCGAACCCATGCGCGCGGGAATCAGCACCGCAAAACGCATTTATGCGATCTCGTCCGTGCCGAGTTCGCGGGCTTCCTCCTGCAACATCACCGGGATGCCATCGCGTACCGGATAGGCGAGGCGATCGGGTTTGCAGATCAATTCGTTCTCGGTCTTGTGATATACCAGCGGTCCCTTGCACAGCGGACACACCAGGATTTCCAGGAGCTTTGCATCCATCGGATGATTTCCTCGTTACAAACTCTGAACGTTCGTCAGCCGGCTGCGCCCCGAACCGCCAGACACCCTTCAACCGCGCGCATCAGGTCGGCGGCGTGTACGCGCGAAAATTCGGCGTGTGCCGGCACATACCAAAGGTTCGGCCGATCCAGACCTGCCCAGCGGACCGCGTCTTTCTCCGTCATGAGCACCGGTCGTTGATCGTCGAATTGCAGCTCACGCCGGGTCAATGCCGCGTGGTCCGGCAGGGGATGCGGTTCGACCTGGATGCCCGCTGCCGCCAGCAATGCAAAGAATTGCTCGGGATGACCGATGCCGGCGATTGAATGTACGCTGCGACCGCGGAAGTTGGCAAGCGGCACGCGCAGGCCGTCGTGCAGGCGCACCGCCTCGAGCAAATTCATATGCATGACCGGCGTGTGCGGTGGCAGCTCAATGCCGGCGGGCAAGCGGCTCTTGCAGACCACGACATCCGCTTTCTTGATGGCCGCCGTGGACTCGCGCAACGGACCCGCCGGCAGCCGCCAGCCATTGCCGCATCCACGCTCGCCATCGAGCGTGACAATCTGCAGGTCGCGGCCCAGGCGATAATGCTGCAGGCCGTCGTCGCTCACGATGACATTGACGGCTTGGTCATGCAGCAGTTGCCGCGCCGCTTGCATGCGGTCCGGTCCCGCCATTACCGGCAAGCCGGTGGCGCGCGCCAGGAGCACGGCCTCGTCTCCGGCCAAAGCCGCCGCCGTCGTCGCGGTCACCGGCAGCGGCCAGTGTTTCGATTTGCCCCCGTAGCCGCGCGTGACAATGCCCGGCCGATAGCCGCGTGCCTGCAAGGCCTGGCTCAGCCAGATGACCAGCGGCGTCTTGCCGGTACCGCCGACGGTGATATTGCCGACCACGATCACCGGCGCGGGCAAGCGCGTGCTTTTGAAAATCCCGAATCTATAGCCAGCGCGCCGTATCGCAGTCAGCAACATGAACAGCCAGGAGAACGGGACCAGCAGCAGCATCGGCTCCGGACCATACCATCTGCGCATCAGCCATTGGTGCCATCCGGTGCGCGTCATGTCCGGGAAAGCTCAGGCAACGGCCACATCGCGGAATTGCATGCGGTACAGGCGTGCGTAATGACCGTTGCGCTGCAACAAGTCGGCATGCCGCCCCGATTCGATGATGCGCCCCTGATCCAGCACGATGATGCGGTCCGCGCGTTCCACAGTGGACAGCCGGTGCGCGATGACCAGCGTGGTGCGCGCGTGCATCAGCCGTTCCAGCGCCGCCTGGATATGGCGCTCGGATTCGCTGTCCAGCGACGAGGTGGCTTCATCCAGGATCAGCAGCGGCGCGTTCTTGAGCAACGCGCGCGCGATCGCGATGCGCTGGCGCTGCCCGCCGGAAAGCAGCACGCCGCGGTCGCCCACCATGGTGTCCAGGCCCTGCGGCATTTGCCGCACATACTCCATGACGTGCGCGGCTTCGGCGGCCGCGACGATTTCCGCCTCGGTGTGCCGCCCCAGGCTGCCGTAGGCAATGTTGTTGCGGATGCTGTCGTTAAACAGCACGACTTCCTGGCTGACAAGCGCGATTTGCTCACGCAAATCACGCAACGGATAATCGCGTGCGTCGTGGCCGTCGAGCAGAACCGCGCCCGCACCGGGATCGTAAAAGCGCGGTACCAGGCTCACGAGTGTGGACTTGCCGCTGCCGGACCGGCCTACGAGCGCGACGGTCTCGCCGGGCGCCACGCTGAACGAAATGTCTTTCAGCACCTCGCCGTTGGCAGCGGTGTAGGTAAAGCTCAGTGCACGGAACTCGAGCTGTCCATGTACGCGCGTCAGCGCCCGGGTACCGCCCGCCGTTTCGCTCTCCTCGTCCAGCAGCTCGAAGATGCTCTGCCCCGCGGCGATGCCCTTCTGCAGCGGCGCGTTGATGTCGGTGAGGTGCTTGAGCGGCGCCATCAGCAACAGCACGGCACTC
>JAGXAZ010000081.1 GCA_018971365.1 Gammaproteobacteria bacterium
TGGGATTGAGGTTCGCCAACCACACACTGCCGCGTTTAGGCATCGGGGGCGTCTTCGATAGCCTCGAATTCGGCATTCACGCGCAGGCTTTCTTTGCGCACGCGCCTGGACACCTCCATCAGGCGCTGACGGCGGTGGCGAGCAACGGCCTCAGCGTTCTGGATCTCAATGGCGCGGCGGATGTACTCGGCACGAGGAATGCGCAGTTCCCGGGCACGCTTCTCGGTCTCTTTCAGCACATCCTCAGGCAGGCGGATGGAAACTGTAGTCATTTCTGTATTCCAAAACGAGATACAGCTAGTCTACGCCTTGAGTTGGAGTGACGGCAACACGGTGGGTGCACCCGATTGCGTACGCAAGTCCTTATCCGCACTTCACTTTTGCCGGAAATCCCGTAAAATGCGCCTCCTTCACGGCGGCCGACAGCCCGGCCTGCCCGGATGCACTTTCACAGGGTACCGATTCCATGATGACTATCCGATTGACGCGCGGCGGCGCCAAGAAGCGCCCCTTTTATCATTTGGTGGCGACCGACAGCCGCTCGCCCCGCGACGGGCGCTATCTCGAACGCCTGGGTTTCTATAATCCGCTGGCCGTGAGCCACGAGGAAGTGCTGCGCGTGGACGCCGAGCGCGTCAAGCATTGGCTGTCCAAGGGTGCGCAGCCCTCGGAGCGCGTCCAGTACCTGCTCAAGGAGCACAAGGTCGCCGTCTGAGTCCGGCGCCCCCGCGCCATGCCCGGACAGGAATCGCAGCGCGTCGTCCTCGGCAGAATTGCGGCAGCGTTCGGTGTCAAGGGCTGGGTGAAACTCCAGTCCTGGACCGAACCGCCCGAAAAGATAATTGCGTACCGTCCCTGGCTGCTGGAACGCAGCGGCGCGTGGCGCGAAGGTCAGGTGGCGGAAGGTCGTGCGCATGGCAACGGCGTGATCGCACGGCTCGAGGGCGTGACCGACCGCGACCAGGCGGCAACTCTCGCCGGCACGAACATCGCGGTGTACCGTAAACAGTTGCCGGCATTGCAGTCCGGGCAGTACTACTGGGTGGATTTGATCGGGCTGGAAGTGAGGCTGGAAGATGGCCGCAGCCTCGGCCGCGTGCAGGGCCTGATGGCCACGGGCGCCAATGATGTGCTGGTGGTGCGCGGCGAACGTGAACGGCTGATTCCGTTCATCCGCGGCCAGGTGGTGAAACAGGTGGATTCCGATGCGGGTCTGATCCGCGTGGACTGGGATCCGGATTTTTGAGGAAGAGCGCGTGCGCATCGAAGTGGTGACGCTCTTTCCGGAGATGGTGCACACGCTGCTCGGCTTCGGCGTCACCGGGCGGGCGGCGGAGCGCGGTGTGTTGCGGGTGGGCGCGTGGAATCCGCGCGACTACGCCACGGACGCGCGCGGCACGGTGGACGACCGGCCGTTCGGCGGCGGACCGGGGATGGTGATGCAGGTCGAACCGTTGCGCGCGGCGATCCAGGCGGCGCGGCAAACGGCCGGTCGCGATGCACCGGTGATTTACCTGAGCCCGCAGGGCCGGCGTTTTGACCAGCAGGAAGCACGACGCCTGGCGGGGTTGCCGGCGCTGGTGCTGGTGGCGGGACGGTACGAAGGCGTGGACGAGCGCCTCATCGAGAGCGAGGTGGACGAGGAACTGTCCATCGGCGACTACGTGCTCTCGGGCGGGGAATTGCCGGCGCTGGTAGTGGTTGACGCGCTCGCGCGCCTGCTGCCGGGAGCGCTCGGGGACGAGGATTCGGCGGCGCAGGATTCGTTCATGCAGGGATTGCTGGACTACCCGCACTACACGCGGCCGGAGACTGTGGGCGGCCTGCGGGTGCCGGCGGTACTGCTGAGCGGCGACCATGCCGCCATCCGGCGCTGGCGCATGCAACAGGCGCTGGGCCGCACCTGGTTGCGACGCCCGGAGCTGCTGGAGAAACTGGAACTGAGCAAAGAGCAGCGCACATTGTTGGACGAATTCATCCGCGAACGCGGCGCGCAACACGATGCCAAGGTTTGAAAGGTACACGGCCATGAACAAGATCATCGAGCAGATTGAAAAATCCCAGTTGCAGAAACTCCCGGAGTTCGCGCCCGGCGACACCGTGGTGGTGCAAGTCAAGGTGAAGGACGGCGAACGCGAGCGCCTGCAGGCATTCGAGGGCATGGTGATTGCCCGGCGCAACCGCGGCCTGAATTCCTCATTCACGGTGCGCAAGATTTCCCACGGCGAGGGCGTGGAGCGCACCTTCCAGGCCCACAGTCCCACGATCGGCGGCATCGAGGTCAAGCGCAAGGGCGAAGTGCGCAAGGCCAAGCTGTATCACCTGCGCGATCTGTCCGGGAAAGCCGCGCGCATCCGCGAGAAGGTGTAATCGCCGTCCCGGACGACCGGGTCCGCGCTGCTACAATGACGGGGGCCTCAGGCACCCGTTGTTTTTTTACAGGCTGCGCCGCCGATGCACACTGGCTCCAGGCTTGGCTTGCTGGCTGTTGCGCTCAGCGTGGCGCTGATCGCGCTGCCGGCCCACGCCACACGCAAACCACCGCACAAAGCCGTGCATCGGCCGAAGCCTTTGCCCGCGGCCGCCACGCAGGTGCCCGCGCCCAATCTCAATGCGGCGCCGTCGCTGCAGGACATCAGCAATTTTGCCTCCGCCGGCGCGCCCAATCTGGCGCTGCAATTCATTGATCGCGACCAGCCGGACTTCGAAATGGATCCGGAAGGCTGGATGGCCTGGGAGCGCGAGCGTATCTATCTATACCGGTTCACCCGCGATTGGCAGGCGGTGATTGCGCGCACCGCGAAACTGCCGGTGAATCTGGGCGCGGATTTTCGCAGTTGGGAGCAGGCCCGCGCGGCGGACGCCTGGCTGCAGCTCGGCAAGGGCCGGGAAGCGCGCGCCATCCT
Organism: Gammaproteobacteria bacterium; assembly: GCA_018971365.1. Lineage (GTDB taxonomy): Bacteria > Pseudomonadota > Gammaproteobacteria > Natronospirales > REEB76 > REEB76. Next base: position 2,907 of record JAGXAZ010000081.1, read on the forward strand.
GCGCCGGTTAATCTGGAATCCGCGCACGCCCCTCGACGACACCACGCTCAGCCAGTTGCGGCAACTGGTGGTGCGCAGTTACCTGGTGGATCAGGATCTCGCTGACGCCCAGACCGCGGTGATCCGCTACCGCCAGGATTATCCCAAGGATACGGGCGACTGGCCGCTGCTGGAGGCGCGGCTGTTCCTGCGCACCGGCCAGCCACAGGCGGCGCTCGATACGCTGCGCGACAGCCGCGGCCCGGACGCCCGGATGCTCACGCTGCTCGCCGCGTTGCGCGCCGGCACCGAGCCCGCCGCCAAGGTGACGCAGCAGGCGGAAAAACTCGCCAACAACACCAAGCTGCCGGTCGCGCAGCGCGTACACGCCTGGTACGTGATTGCGCAGGCGGCGCTTGCAGCGAATGATCCGGTGGCGCACATCCAGGCGTTGCAGGCCGGTCTCGGCCTGCAACCCGGATTGCTGGATCAGGATCCGGTGTTCGGCATCACGCCCGGGATGCTGTGGGATGCCTATTTGAATTACGGCGAGGAACTCGGCAATCAGTTGCAACTCGTGGTCGGCGACGATCAATCCTGGTTCCTGGCCGCCTCCAACCGTTACGATACCAAGCCGGTGCGCGCGTGCGCGCTGTTTACCGTGGTGGCATTTAATGCACACAGCGCGCAGCAGCAGGCAGTGGCACATTGGCAGTTTGCGAGTCTCATCCAGAAGCAGAAGAACGGCGGCGTGGTGCTGCGACACCTGTATCTGGATTCCGGTCGGTTTCCCGCGATTGCCGGCATTCCGCCGGAAGTGCGCTACCTGCTGGTCAACGACGTGCTCGCCATGCCCGACATTCCCCTGGCCTCGAAGCTCATGCAGGGGCTGGACCGGCCGCCGCCCAACACCGATCCCGCCGCCTGGCAGTTGCAGCGCGCGCATGTGTTCATCCTCGGCGGCGAGCCGGATGCCGGTATCGCCGCGCTTGACCAACTGTTTGCCAGCGGCGAGCCGGTGGATCCCGGTGACGTGCTGCCGGTGTTGTTCGACCTGCAGACCATCGGCCGCAACCGCGCCGCGATCCCGTTTTTTCAGGCGCTGTTGCAGGATCAGCTGACATCGGATCAGCAACGGCAACTGCTGTTCTGGATCGCGGACTCCTACAAGGCGCTGGGCAACTACGCGCAGGCGGCCGAGCTGTACCTGCGCTCGGCCACGCTCACCGATCCCTACGCCATGGACAACTGGGCCAAGAGCGCGCGCTATCAGGCGGCGCAGATGCTCGCCAAGGCGGGCTATATAGAAGATGCGCGCAACGTCTATCAGGGCCTGCTGAACGCCACCAGCGACCCCGGCCAGCAGGCGCTGCTGCGCCACGATCTGCAGGCGCTGATGCTGATGCCGGCTAAACCGGCCGCCGTGCAGCCCTGAGCGGGCGGAATTTGTTCGTGTTCTCACGCACCGATCTGCAATACCTCGATTCGGCGCTACAGACTCTGGAAGAGGGCTTCCGGTCGCTGCCGCCGTTTGAGCCGGTGTTTGACGGCGAGCGCCTGCGCACGGTGCTGCACGAGACCGCGCTCAGGCTGCGCGACAATTTTCCCTATCCGCATCCGCTGTACGCGGGCCAGATGCTGAAGCCGCCGCATCCGGCCGCACGGCTCGCGTACATGCTGGCGCTGTATCTCAATCCCAACAATCACGCGCTGGACGGCGGGCGCGCGAGTTCCATCATGGAAAATGAAGCGGTGGCCGCGCTCGCGCAGTTATTCGGCTATCGAACGCATCTCGGCCACCTGTGTGCCAGCGGCACGATCGCGAATCTCGAAGCTCTGTGGGTGGCCCGGCACGCGCGACCGCAAGGCACGGTGCTGGCTTCGGCGCAGGCGCATTACACGCACGCACGTATGTGCGAGGTGCTGGGCATAAAGTTCGAGAGCGTGGCGGTGGACAAAGCCGCGCGCATGGATCTGAATGCGCTGGAGGCGCGCCTGCGCCGCGGCGGAGTGGCGACGGTGGTCGCGACCCTCGGCACCACGGCTACCGGTGCGGCGGATCGGCTGCAGGACATGTTGAAATTGCGGGAGCGTTACGGTTTCCGCATCCATGTGGATGCCGCCTACGGCGGCTATTTCATTCTGGCCGACAATCTTACGGCGGAGACGCGCGCCGCATTTGATGCCATGCAGTACGCCGATTCCATCGTCGTGGATCCGCACAAGCATGGTCTGCAACCCTATGGCTGTGGCTGCGTGCTGCTGCGCGACCCGGCTGAGGGCCGCTTCTACAAGCATGATTCCCCTTACACCTATTTCACTTCCGATGAATTGCACCTCGGCGAAATCAGTCTGGAATGTTCGCGTCCGGGCGCGACGGCGGTGGCGCTGTGGGCTACGCAACGGCTGCTGCCCATGGAACACGGAGGTGAATTTGCCCGCGGCCTCGCGGCCGGGCGTGAAGCCGCACTGGCTTTGCAGCAGCACCTAAAAACCCATGCGGATTACATCGCCGGCCCGGCCCCGGAACTGGACATCGTGGTCTGGCTGCTGGCCGCCGGGAGCCGGAGCGCCGCGAGCCGGCGCGCGCACGCGGCATTTGCGAACGCCGCGCAACACAACCTGCACCTGGCGTTGCTGCGCGTGCCCGACGAGCTGGCGCAATATTGGGCGCCGGAATTGACCACCGACAGCCGGACCGTGACCGCACTGCGTTCCTGCCTGATGAAGCCGGAACACAGGGACTGGCTGCCACGCATCACCGCCCTGCTGGATACTGCCGCCCATGCGGCGCTTGGCGCATAATGCAGGCGGCCGACGCGATCCATCTCCGAACATCCCGTAACCACCGGAAGCCTTCATGAGCGACAGGAATTTCTTCGTGCAGATCTTTGGCGGCCTGTGGCGCGTGTGGAGCGTGCTTTGCCAGATCGTGATCTATCTAGCGGTCACGTTCATCGTGGTGGTGCTGCTGGTGGCGGTGTTCGGTACGCACAAGCCCGGGGTGCCGTCTTCCTCGGCGCTGGTGGTGGACATGCACGGCAATCTGGTGGAACAGTTCTCCGGTGACCCGGTGCAGCGGGCGCTGGCGAAACTGCTGGGCCAGAGAGTGCCGCAGCAGACGCGCCTGCGCGACGTGGTGACGGCCATCGAGCATGCCAAGGATGACAATCGCATCAAGGCGCTGGTGCTGGAAACCGACGATCTTTCCGGCGGGGGCTTGCTGGGCGGTGCGGCCTTGAGCGATCTGCGCGACATCGGGCGCGCCATCCGCGATTTCCGCGCGACCGGCAAGCCGGTGTTTGCACTCAACGATTCCTACAACCAGGGCCAGTATTACCTGGCTTCCATGGCCAACACCGTATTCATTCATCCGCAAGGCCAGGTGTTCCTGCACGGCTACGGAATCTATCAGCCGTACTTCAAGGATGCGCTCGACAAACTGGGCGTGACTGTCAACATCTTCCGCGTTGGCAAATACAAATCCGCCGTTGAGCCCTTCATGCTGAACGGCATGTCACCGGACGCGCGCGAGGACTGGGGCGCGGTGGTGGATACGCTGTGGACCCTCTATCAGCAGGATGTGACCAAAGCGCGTGCACTCAAAGCCGATGCTTTGGGCAACTATATAACCGGCCTGGACGACAATCTGGCCAAGGTCGGCGGCAGCGGCGCCGAACTGGCGCTGCAGTCCGGACTGGTGGACAAGATCGCGAGCGAGGACCAGATGGCCGCTGCAGTGGAAAAAGTAGTGGGTGAATCCCGACACAGCTTCCGGCAAATCGGCTATCGCGATTATCTGCAGGCGGTGGATGGGGACGATGTACTGCCGGGCGGCGATAACACCGTGGGCGTGGTCGTGGCCGCGGGCGATATCCTGACCGGCGTTCAGCCGCCGGGCGCCATCGGCGGCGATTCCACCTCGCAGCTGATCCGCAAAGCGCGCTATGACGATGGCATCAAGGCGCTGGTGCTGCGCGTGGACAGCCCCGGCGGCAGCGCGTTCGCGTCCGATTTGATCCTGCGCCAGATTGAACTCACCAAGGAAGCCGGCAAGCCGGTGGTCGTGTCCATGGGCTCGGTGGCGGCGTCCGGCGGGTACTGGATTTCCATGGCAGGCGACAAGATTTATGCCAATCAGGCCACGCTCACCGGGTCCATCGGCATCTTCGGCCTGTTTCCCACCTTCGACAAGACGCTGGCGAAGGTTGGCATTCATTCCGACGGCGTGGGCACCACACCCTTGAGCGACGCCTTCAACGTCATGCGGCCCATGTCGCCGGAACTGCAAAAGGCATTCCAGTTGAGCGTGGACAACGGTTACCAGCAATTCATCACCAACGTGGCGCACAATCGCGACATGAGCGTCGCGGCGGTGAACAATATCGCCCAGGGCCGCGTGTGGAGTGGCGAGCAGGCAAAGAAGATCGGTCTCGTGGATACCTTTGGTAACCTCCAGGACGCGATCGCCGAAGCCGCCAAACTCGCCAAGCTCGGCCCGCATTATTCGGTGCGCTACATCGAGCGGCCGCTGAGCTTCACGGACCGCCTGCTGATCTCCATCGCCAACAACAATAATTCACATCTGACGGGCACGTTGCTGCCGTCCTCGAACCTGAACGCCTTGCCCTGGATGGATCAGTTGCAGCAGCTCAGCGATGTGCTCAAGGTGTTCAGCGATCCGCGCGGCGTGTATGCCTACTGCTTTTGCAACATTCAGTAGCGGTCCGGACTGGAATACACGAGTAATCCGGTGAACGGGTCAAGCTTGAGCTATCCGCTCCTGCGCTCTTGGCGGGATCGAGGATATTGAGCGACTCGGATTGCGGTGCGGAATCGGTGGGAAGGCGCGTGGTGGGACGCAGTCGGAGGTGATCGGTCAGGGCTTCTTCGGAGGCGCCACCTGAACGTACACATACTCCGCGGCGTTGGCGAGCAGGTCCTGCAGATCAGCCGGAGCCCCGCTGAAGCTGCGCGCGGCAATCCCGGTGCCGCGTACTGTGAGGGAAATCTGCTTGCCCTGCCGCACCACTTCGCCGTTGACCTGGATCTCATGGCCAAGCCAGGCGTGCAGCGTGCGGTGGATGTCGGCCAGGGAAACGTGCGCTTGTGGTATCTGCAACTGGATGTTGTTCATCCACGATCCTTGCAGGCTACGGGCATCCGCCGAGCGCAGTGCGCTGGCTTTCAGAATTTGCAGTTGATCGAGAAACTCGCTCGCCACGACGGTACCGTTGTCGCCAGCGGCTTCAAATGAAGGCGGCACCTGAAATTCGTTTACCACCACCGAATGATCAGTGGTAGCGGAATACAGCGCATATCCAATCAGAGCCAGCAACATCACCGCAATCACACTTAATACTGCTTGATAGACCGTGCGCAGCTTTTCGTGGCGGTTCTGTGCCTGGAACTTGGCCTGTTTGGAACGCAGTGCGTGATTGAGCAGCTTCAGATTTTCAATGTTCAGCTCATGCAGGGTGGCTTCGCGCCTGAAGTGCGCGATACGTTCGTCCAGATATTGTGCGGTACGTTGTGTCAATTCGGGATGTTCGCCCGCCTCATGCAGGACAACGGAATCCGTGAAGCTTTTGTCGGCGTCGTGTTGGCGATCATTCACGAGGGCTGCCCGTTCAAGACCCCGAAGCGCCGCTAGAATACTACAATTACCGTGCATACCCCCGTGCCCGGCGGTGTTGGCGGCTGGTGGTGCCGGGCCCACAATCCTCCATGCCCCGATGAAGCGAGCAAGTCGGTCGCGCAACGCGTGGCGTGGCTAACCAGCCGCTTCAAGGGTATCATTTACGCGCTTTACGAACCCGGTGAAGGCCGGGCGGACGGTCTTTGAGGTTTGCGCTTTTCCGTTGATCGGGCCGCCTTGCTCTGGAACTGTAGCGTCGATAGCCTGCGGTTGTTGACCGGGAGAATCCACGTTATCCCATTCGGAGAGTTCTGCATGAATAAGAATCTGCTGTTTGCTGTTGGCGCCCTGGTGCTGTTGATCCTGCCGGGGATTGGATTTGCCGCCGGAAGTGCGCAGCAGGAGCTGGCTACCGCCACTACGCACGCGCAAATGGCCGCGGACGCTGCCAATGCCGCCACGGCTGTCATGCATTTTCATCATGTGATCAATTGTCTGGTAGGCCCGAAAAGCAAGCTGTTTGATGCCGATGTCGGCAACCCCTGCAAGGACATGGGAAATGGTGCATTGAATGATGTGCCAAGGAAATCAGCAACACACGCCAAGCTGCTACATGCGCTGACTATCGCGGAACAGGCCCTGCATGCCAAAAACATAACAGCCACTCAACAATACTCTGCGGAAATCAGCAAGGTGCTCAAAAGTATCAATCTCGGCGAGTGATTTATTGCAGCTGTAGCCGGAGCCACTATCCACGCAGCTCCGGCTTATTGCAACGCGGGTGAATCCGTCGGGTGACGATAGCCAGTGCCGAGGGTCT
>JAGXAZ010000082.1 GCA_018971365.1 Gammaproteobacteria bacterium
GCTTCATTAGCCGTACGCCATTGCTGCGCGACCACCTGTGCCAGCGGCTGTCCGGCAAGTGCACGCCAGCCCGGCGTGAGCAGCAGTGACCAGGGTGGACCCGGCCAGCCCGGCAGTTGCGGGTAGGTGACGAACTTTCCGGAATGCCACGCGTCCAGCATGCTGCCCAGGCTTTCGGCGGGATCGCGATGCAGGAACAGAAATTGCGCATCGGGGAACAGAGCCTGCAGAAAGCCGACACGCAGCGCATTCTTGGGCGTCTTTTCCAGGATGCGCACCGCCGCCGGACGTTCGGCCTCCGGCAGTTCCATGAAGTTCTGTCCGCGCCTGTTGCCGAGTTGCCAGCTCAGGTTGCGCAGCAACTGCGCGGTGATTTCCGGCGTGGCATCGGCGGCCTCAAGCCGGTTGGATTCGTAGCCGCGTTCGCGCGGCGCCAGCGCCGGAATGTTTTCGATTTGCGCGTGGCTTTCATCCGGCAGAGTCCAGAGATCCGGATGCCGGGCCAGCAGTTCGAACAGCAGCGTACTGCCGCTGCGCGGCGCCGCCAGAATTATCAGCGGGCGTTCGAAGCGCGGCGGTGTGATTGCGGCGAGGAATTCCTGGAATCCGGGAAACAGCGGCGGCAGAAAGCGCTGCAACACCTGCGTGAGATGTGCACCGTTGCTGGGCAGGCGCAGGTCGGCGGCGGCCGGTGCGACGCTGTTCAGGCTGCGTTCCAGCAACAGCGCGAAGTGCGCATGTCCCGCTGGGCCAGGGCCATGCACCGCCCACAGAGCTTGCCACTGATTGGCGAGGTCCATGAGCGTCTGTTCCACCTGCGCCTGTCCCGGTGGACGCGCGGGTTGGCTGCGCAGATCCGCGACGAGTTCCTGCGTCATGGCGCGCACCATAGCGGGGTGCGCCACCGGCTCGCGATTGAAGCGCTCCAGTGCAAAGTCCGCGCGCTGTTCGGGCTGGAATTCGACGCGCGTTGTGGGCACGCGCTCGCGGGATGCCGGTGCGGTCGCTACCAGCCGCCAGAATTCCGCACTGCCGACGGTATCCACCACCAGATGGATGCGCGTAATGCCGCTGGGGTTGATCACGCGGTGCGGTCGCCAGTTGTCGAAGATCCAGGCATCGCCGGCGCGCATGTGGATTTCGCTGCTGCCGCATTGAAACCGCACCTGCGGATCGGTGACCACAGGCACGTGGATGCGAATGCGTTCGCGCCAGTAGTAGTCAATGTCGGTGTGCGCCGTGACCTCGGCGCCGGGCGCCAGCCGCATGAGCCGCGAGCGGCCGATGACGGTGCGGAAACTCGCCAGCACCTGGCGCAGATAAGGACAGCGCTCGAGGCGCGGGCTGGGGCGCATTTCCCCGGCGAGGTCGTCATTTTCGCCGCCGTCGCGGGACACCAGAATGAGCGCGGAATTTCCCGCGAATCCCTGCGGATGGACGCGCCAGTCGCTTTCCGCAAACTGCCCGATCTCGGCCTGCAGGCGTGCGGCGTCGAAACACAGCGGAAGTTGAATGAAGGGTGTGGGCAGCCGCATTTGTGAATGCCGGTGGCGCGGAGCGTGCGGCACTATAGCGAATGGCGGTTGCCGCCTACAAGGGAAGACGCCGCCCGCCACGCGGGTTACACTGCACGGCATGCAGGCCATGTCCGACAAGCGCCGCTACATTTCAGGCTGCAAGCGCCTGCCGTATGCGGTGGACGCACTGCGCCTGCAGGCGGAAGTGGCGGCGCTGCCGTCCGCGGTCTGGGGCAATACCCGTGCGCCGGTGCATCAGGAAACCGTGTCGCTGTTTCTCCGTGGTCAGGCGCCGTTGCAGGGTGTCGCCGAGGACGTGGACCAGCCGCTGCTGGACCAGTGTCCTTATATAAAGCAGTTACTGCACGAGGTGCTGCCCGGCCGCTGTGGCAAGTGCCTGTTGGCGTCACTGCGGCCGGGCGGACTCGTGTATCCGCACACCGATGCCGCCAATGACTATTTCCTGGAGTCCTTTCGGGTGCACGTGCCGGTATTCACGAATAGTCAAGTACATTTCTTCTCCGGGCGCCGCCTGTTCCAGATGGCGGCGGGCGAGGCCTGGTCGGTGAACAACCTCGCGCCGCATGCGGTGCTGAATCTGCACCCGCGCGCGCCGCGCGTGCACCTGATATTCGACATCTTTCCGGACGCGGCGGCCATGGAATTGCTTGCGCGGCTGCCGGAAGCACCGGGGCTGGAGAACGAGGCGCTGTTCAGGCAGGTGGCAAGCCGACGGCCGGCCGCCGTTCAGAAGCCGTAACCATAAGTGTCCACGAGTTCGGCATCGCGCGCCGCGACCAGTGCGCGCAGCTTGGCATCGTAACAGGCGCGGTAGTCGCGGCGCGCGGAAGCATTGACCGGCGGATTGGTGAGCACGGCGTCACGCAGTTCCGGAGTGACGGGCTGGCCGACGGCCGGCAGCGCCTCCAGCAGATCCGCACGCAGATTTTCCATGCGGCCCGCATGCAGGCCGTCGGCGCGCGCGTCCAGGAAAAACATGTAGCGCCACAGCCAGGTGAAGTAGCCGCAGGTTTCATCCTCGAAGCCGAGCAAGTCCGCGCGCGTGATGCCGCTGCCCAGATTGCCGGCGCGTGTCTCAGGCAGTGCCGTGCTGATGCGTGTGCGCAGCGCACGCGACCGGTCGCAGCCGAGATGCAGCAGGTTGATGAGCGTGTGCTTGAAGTCGAGTTGGCCGTCGGCGGAGAGCGCGCGGAAGATCGGGTTGCGCTGCGGTTGCGCAAGATTGAATGCGTACCAGGACACATACCAGTCCCACGGATTGCGCACGAAACCGATGACCGGCAAGTTGCGCAGTTCCGGCGGTGCCGCGCTGCGCGGCAGGTGGTAGCCGATGGCGCGCGCATCCGGGAGGTGGCGCAGCAGCACACGGTTGACGAATTGTCCGCCGGTCTTGTGCAGATGCAGAAACACAAAACGCTGCGTGGCTATCACGTTGCGCGCTCACGCCGCAGGCTGCGGGATCACCCGGCACCGTGACCGGTTTTGGGTCCCAGTTTAAATGTGCTGATCGCCGCCACCAGCGCCGTGACGCCGGCGCGCTCGGCTTCGGTCAGCAGCGGGTTCCAGATCTCGGTGATGAGCACCGCGCGCAGCCGGTCGCTCCTGTTCCAGGCCTCGTGCTGGAAGCTGTCGTCAAAAATCAGGCACTGGCCCTCGGTCCAGCCGTGCGTTTCATTACCGGCACGGATTGCGCAATCCGGAGGCACCACCAGCGGCAGGTGCACGGCGAGCTTGTAGTTGCCGAGACCGTAGTGCGGCGGAATATGCGTACCCGGGCGCAGCACCGAGAAAAACGCTTCAGGCGCATGTCCCGGAATCTGCGCGAGCGGTAACGCCTGCAGCGCCCGCAGCGTGGCGGGGCAGCGCCCGGCATTCGGCTCGATGGGCTTGCCGCCTTTCAGCAATTGAAAGGCGCTCCATTGCGGCGATTGATTCAATTCGCGCCATTCGCGCGGGTCCTGGCCGGCGTCAATCTGCACGTAAGGCTTCAGTCCCTCCGGGTCCTGCAGAACGGCTTCGAGTTCTGCCCGGATGGCCGCCGTAGCCTGCTCCAGCGTGGTGAGCCAGGGGAAATCCGCGCGCGCGAAAAATGCCCGGGGTTCAATGTCCGGTAGATAAAGATAAGCCGGGCGCTGCAAGGCGGCCCGGTATTCCGCCTGGGCGGTGCCCATGAAAATGGCACCCGCGGTGCGCACCCGAGCCAGTGCGGCTTCACCGTACCTGTCCTGCAGCGGCAGCAACTGCCCGGCCAGCGCAGCGGCCTGCCGGGCACGCAGGTATTCGGCGGCGTGCTCGATGAGTTCGCGGATCTTGGCAGGGGTCGCCGGATCTTTGACCAGCACTTCGGGAGGCTGGGGCAGACAGCTCCAGGCGCGCTGGTAGCTCGCGACGGCTTCCTGGTCCTGGCCCATGCGCTCCAGCAACGCGCCTTTGTGCATTAAAGCAGTGAAAAATTGCGGACGCAGCGCCAGTGCCTGATTGAAGGCCGCAAGCGCCGTTTCCGAACTGCCTTTGGCGTAGTGAACCAAGCCCAGGTTCTGATACAGGATGGGCCGCTTGGGGTCGACGCGCAATGCCTGCTCGACCAGTCGCTGACTTTCATCAAGCTGTCCGCGTTCCAGGGCGCGCACCGCGAGAAACTGCAGGGCACGCACGTGGTAGGGCGCGGTTTCCAGGATTACCCGGTAGATCTTTTCTGCCTCGGTGAGTTCACCACGCTCCGCCAGCCGGTGGGCGCTGTCGGCAAGCGTGGAAATCTGCCAAGCTGGATCGGGTGGGGCCGGGGACATAAGGGCTTTGGGAATGCGCGAGTGGCGCCGATTGTGACATAGCCGGCCAACCGGCGTCACGGTCCAGCCGCATTCCGGTCCGCGCCGGATGCCGTTGGCAGCGACCATGTATATAGTATGCGCATGCTGTCGGTGCCCCCATGAACGCCACTGCCGATTCTGCATTGCTGGAGAGCGCGAAATCCGGCGATCCGCAGGCCCAGACGCGCGTAGGCATCGGATTGTTTACGCGCGGCCAGCATGCGGATGCGCACACTTGGCTGGAGCGTGCCGCACACCACGACGTCCCGGAAGCCTGCAACTTGCTGGGTTTGATGCATCTCAACGGCATCGGTGTTCCCCAGCAGCCGACGGTGGCTGCCGGTTACCTGCAACGGGCGGCGGAATGCGGGCTGAAAGAGGCCTGTTACACGCTTGGAAATCTAATGTTCAACGGTATCGGTATGCCGGTGAACGAGGCACGTGCCAGTGACTTTCTGTTGCGGGCCGCCGAATTGCATCACCTGCCGGCCTTGCGCACGCTCGGCCTGTTGTACTGCCTCGCCGAATATGGGTCCACGCAAAATGCCGTTGCGCTTTACTGCCTGCGCCTGGCGGCACAGGGCGGGGATGCGTTTTCCCAGTACCTGCTGGCTACACAGTTGCTGCAGCAGTCCGCCACAGCACAGCAGGTCGAGGGCCTGCACTGGCTGCAGCAAGCCGCGAATCGTCAGGTTCATTGTGCCGTAACGCGCCTCGAACGCCTGGTGACAGGACCGGACCATGAGCGCTGGCAATCGGTGGCACAAGCGCATCGGCCTGAGGCGGTACCAGAACGTCCGCCCAGCTTGACGATTCCGGATCTGCAGAAGCTCATGCGCACCGATTCCGCGGTCGTGGAGACGATGGTGCCCGGCACGGTTTGGCAGATCACCCAAGCGCTGGCGCCGCTTGTGTGCGAACACTTCATGAATTTGGCAAGGCCGGCTCTCACGCCTTCCTATGTGGCGGATCCGGATACCGGAAAACTGGTCACCAACGACGTGCGTACCAGCAGTTCGATGTTTTTCCAGCTCAGCATGTACGATTTCATCGCCGGCCTGGCGCTGAGGCAGATCGCACGCATGGCCAGCCACGATATCGCCCAAGCAGAACCGCTGGCGGTATTGCGCTATCTGCCCGGCCAGCAATACAAACCACACTTCGATTACTTCGTGAGCCGCGGCAACCGCGAGGAGCTGGTGGACGGGCGCGGCGGCCAGCGGCAGACCACGCTGTTCGTATATTTGAATGATGTAGAAGCCGGTGGCGAGACTGATTTCCCCCTGCTGCATGTCTGCGTGTCGCCGGCACAGGGCAAGGCCGTGAAATTTGTGAATCTCGACGCGCACGGCGAACCCGATACCCGTACCCTGCACGCAGGCAAACCGGTGATTCGCGGGGAAAAATGGCTGTTGACGGTGTGGTTTCGGCAGCGGCCGTTCGTGTGGGGTGAACCGCAAAGTCAGCCCGGCGCATAGCCGGCGTTTTCTCGCGTGCGCCGTTCCGTTACACTATGGTATGCCGCACGGCTTGCGTGCCGCTTGAACAACATTCCGCAGTCCATTTGAAATTGTTGGCATTTTCCCCGTGTGTCCTGGCCGCGCCAGGGTAGGGCCAGCGGGTTCATTGCCGGAAAAAATGAGCGCATCCTACCAACAACGTTATCAGAGCACGCCCCTGTCGGGCAGCAACGCCGATTACGTCGAAGCTCTTTACGAGCAGTACCTCGCCAATCCCGCCGCAGTGTCTGCCGAGTGGGCAGGATATTTCCGCGCGCTGGCGGCGGGAGCCACGGACACGCCGCGCTTGCCTATCGAAGAGCAGCTGGTCGCCAGCGCACACGCCCGCCGTTTGGCGGTCGCGCCGGGCAATGGCGGGTTGCACCCTGAAGCTGCAGAGAAACAGGCGGCGGTCATCCGGCTGATCGAAGCTTACCGGGGGCGCGGCCACCTGCGCGCCACGCTGGACCCGTTGGGGCTGCAGCCCGTGCCGGTGGTTCCGGATCTGGAACTCGCGTATCACGGTCTGAGCGAGGCGGACATGGCCACGGTGTTCAGCGGTGTGTCGCTCACCGGTCCCGATCGCATGTCGCTCGCGGACATCTGGAGCATGCTGCGCGAAACCTATCTGGGCACGATAGGCTTCGAGTTCATGCACATGACCAACGGTGAAGAACGCGTGTGGTTGCGCGGGCGCGTGGAAGCTGCGCGCGCCAAAGCGCAGCTCACGCGCGACGAGCGACTGAATATCTTCAACTCGCTGGTGTCTGCGGAAGGCATGGAGAAGTATCTGCACACCCGTTACGTGGGGCAGAAACGCTTCTCGATCGAAGGCGGGGAGTCCCTGATTGCCATGCTGCACGACCTGGTGAATCAGGCAAGCCGGCAGGGCGTGCAGGAAACCGTGATCGGCATGGCGCACCGCGGTCGGCTGAACGTTCAGATCAACGTGCTCGGCAAGTCGCCGGAAGAACTGTTTACCGAATTTGCCGGCACTTACGATCCGAAAGTGGACATGGGTTCGGGCGACGTGAAGTATCACCTCGGCTTTTCCTCCGACGTGAAAGCGGCGGGCGGGATCATGCACGTGGCGCTGGCGTTCAATCCTTCGCATCTCGAAATCGTGGATCCGGTGGTGGCCGGCTCGGTGCGCGCACGCCAGGAGCGGCGCGGCGATACGCTGGGCTTGAGCGTGCTGCCGGTAATGATTCATGGCGACGCCGCGCTCAGCGGCCAGGGCATTTGCATGGAGGTGTTGCAGCTCTCACAGGCGCGCGGTTTCCACGTGGGTGGCACGCTGCACATCGTGCTCAACAACCAGATCGGCTTCACCATCAGCAACCCGCGCGACGCGCGTTCCACGGCCTATTGCACCGATATAGCCAAGATGCTCGAAGCCCCCGTGTTTCACGTCAACGGTGACGATCCGGAAGCGGCGATTTTTGCCACCCGCCTGGCGCTGGAATACCGGCAAAAATTCCACAAGGATGTATTCATTGACCTGGTGTGCTACCGCCGGCACGGCCATAACGAGGCCGACGAGCCCGCCGCCACGCAACCGGTCATGTACCGGGATATCCGCGCACGCCGCACAACACCCGCGCTGTACGGCGAGAAGCTGCAGCAGGCCGGACTGGTGGGCGAGGGCGTGCTGGACCAGGGGGTGGACGTTTATCGCAAACGGCTGGATGCCGGACAACCGGTGGCGCCGGGTATCGTTCCGCACGTCGCGAACCAGTACACGGTGGACTGGAGCCGCTATCAGCAGCATCATTGGCACGAGGCCGTGGACACGCGGCTGTCCGCGGACCGGCTCAAGTTCCTGAGCGACGGCATGAATCGGGTGCCGCCGGAAGTCGAGCTGCATCCCACGGTGGCGCGTATATATGATGCCCGCCGCAAGATGACGCAGGGCGCGCAACCCATGGATTGGGGATTTGCTGAGACCCTGGCCTACGCAAGCTTGGTGACGGAAGGCTATCCGGTGCGTCTCACCGGCCAGGACACCGCGCGCGGCACGTTCTTCCATCGTCACGCGGTGCTGCACAACCAGAAGGACGGCAGCACCTGGACGCCGCTCGAACACCTTGCGCCGGATCAGAAGCGCTTTACGGTGGTGGATTCGCTGCTTTCGGAAGAAGGCGTGATGGCGTTTGAATACGGTTACAGCACCGCAGAACCGGATGCCCTGGTGATCTGGGAAGCACAATTCGGCGACTTTGCCAACAGCGCGCAGGTGGTGATAGACCAGTTCATTTCCGCCGGCGAAGCCAAATGGGGACGGCTCTGCGGCTTGGTGCTGTTCCTGCCGCACGGCTATGAAGGTGCGGGTCCCGAGCATTCCTCGGCACGCCTGGAACGCTACCTGCAGCTCTGTGCCGAACACAACATGCAGGTGTGCGTGCCGTCCACGCCCGCGCAGATGTTCCACATGTTGCGCCGCCAGATGTTGCGCCCGTATCGCAAACCCCTGATCGTCATGACGCCCAAGAGCCTGTTGCGACACAAGCTCTCGGTGTCGTCGCTGGCGGATCTGACCCACGGCCGCTTTCACGTCGTGATCCCGGAGATTGATGCGCTCAAGGCGGCCAACGTGCGGCGCGTAGTGTTCTGCTCCGGCAAGGTGTATTACGACCTATTGCAGGCGCGGCGTGCCGCCAAGATTAACGACATCGCGATTGTGCGCCTGGAGCAGTTGTACCCGTTTGCGCACGAGGAGTACGCCGAGATCATCAATCTATACACCAACGCCCACGACATCGTGTGGTGCCAGGAAGAACCGCAGAATCAGGGCGCATGGTATGAAATCCGTCATCGCCTGCAGGAACCGCTGACCGCACGCCACGCGCTGCGCTATGTGGGGCGCGCAGCCTCGGCGTCACCGGCCGCCGGCTATGCGCAACTGCACAAAGAACAGCAAAATGCATTGATTCAGGAAGCCCTGAGCGAAAAGGCGGCACTGGTGCAAATCGGCGGCCGTGACAATACCAAGACCCGAGCCATATCGGAGAAGGCATGAGCATCGAAATCAAGGTTCCGGCCCTGCCGGAGTCCATTCAGGACGCCACGCTGGTGAACTGGCACAAACAGCCGGGCGACGCGGTCAAACGCGATGAAAATCTGGTGGACATCGAGACCGACAAGGTGGTGCTGGAGTGCCCGGCGCCGTCCGACGGTGTGCTCAAGGAAATCCGTCAGCCGAACGGCGCGACCGTGACGGCCGATCAGGTGATCGGCATCCTCGAGCCTGGCGCGCTAGCGGCCAAAACTGCGGCTGCACCCGCGCCCGCTGCGCCGCCCGCGGCGGCTCCGGCTCCCAAGCCGGCGCCCGTTGCCCCGCCTCCCGCGGCAACCGTGACGCCGGCGGAGCGTGACCTGCCACTCAG
>JAGXAZ010000187.1 GCA_018971365.1 Gammaproteobacteria bacterium
CATTCGGCCACCACCTCGTCACCGCTAACGAAGCTCTTGATATGCAGGCCCTGTGGATTGGCCGGACCGCAACCGAAACAGATGCTGGCCGGCGCATAGATATCCTGCAGCGCTTGAGCCGTCATGCGCCGTTACTGGAACCGGCACGCGGAAGGAAAATCTCGGCCAACATGCAGCGCACGCTACCACCAGCGCAGGTTTCAATGATATTCACCGGGCTGGACACGATGCGCGTGTATTTTTCCATGCTAAGGCGTTGCGTAGGTGTCAGGCTACGCTCGGCGCGCATGGACATCGCGAGCACGCTGCCGCCATCGCGGGTGCCGAGTTGCAACGCGTTTCCGGCAAATTCCCGCATCTGTTGTGCCGTGATCGGGATGATCTCATGGTCGGTTTCCTCGAGTCGTCGCTGGATGCGCCGGCGTTCCTTGACCGAGCGAATGCTCGCCAGGCACAGTAGGGCAAAGCGATTACCGATGCACATCATGACATCCGTGTGATACACGGACTTGCCGCCTTTATCTACCGCATGAAACTCCATGGGTTCATAGTCAAACTTGCGGGCCCATTCCCGCAGCAGCTTGACGTCGGTGCGCGGCGACAGGCACGCGTAGGCCACGTGATGCTCGCGGTCCAGAACCAAACTCCCCGTGCCTTCGAGATGGCGGCCCTCCAGTTCGGCGCCGGACAGATCCTCGATACGTTTCACTTGATAACCGCGCTGGGTCTGCAATTCCTCGATGATGTCCGGGCGCCGCTCCCAGCGCCGATTGGGCGCCATCAGGGGGTACAGGACCACACTGCCGTCCGCGTGAAAGCTCACCCAGTTCCCCGGAAACACCGCATCCGGCGTCCAGGGTTCGGACGTGTCGTCAAATACCTCCACACGCACGCCCTGTTTTTGCAAACTGGATACCAGCACGTCGAATTCCTGCAGTGCCAAGGCTTGCGGGTCAGCCACTTCCACGTCGTCGCGCTGGAATGCATTGGAAGGCACGGTTTCGGCGTTTACGCCGAAGCGCGCCGGCCGGATCATGAGTACGGCGGGGGCAATCTGCGATTCTTTGGTGCTGGCCATGAATTCAACTTCGAAACAGTTCTGAGGAAATCTTACACTAAAAGCCGGCGGTACTGGCCGTGTCACGCCTGGCTGCCGCAACGCGCGCACAGGTGATAAAGTTGCGCACCACTGCCTGGGCTACAGGAGGCTTACATGATTTCGGGTTTGGTGCGCGGCGACCGCATGCCGGATTTCCAGCGCCCGAATCCAGCCGGCGAAACCGTGATGCTGTACGACCTGCAAAAGGGCCGGCCGATGTTGCTCCTGGTATTCGAGGAGGCCGCGGCGCCGGACACACGTGCGGCACTGGATGCGCTGGCGCGCGATTCGACCGACAGCGCCCCGACCCGCGTGGCCATGGTACGCGCGACTCCAGCGCAATGTGCGGCGTTTGCAAAGGGCAGCGCCGACGGCGTAACGCTGCTGGCAGACGACGGTGCCGTTGCCTTGCACCTGCTCGGAGCCGAAACGCCGGGACCCCGGTTGATCACCGGATTTGCGCTGGATTCCAATCTGCGTGTCATCGAACGCATTGAACATCAATCCGGCGGCAATCTGGCGGATTTTCTGCAGCAGCTCAATGCCGCATGCAAACAGGATGCATCACGCGCGCCGCAAATCATCAACCAGCAGGCCCCGGCCCTGTTTATCCCGCGCGTGATGGATCCCGCCATGTGCGCGGAGCTGGTTGCATATTTCGAACAGCAGGGCGGTCAGCCTTC
>JAGXAZ010000083.1 GCA_018971365.1 Gammaproteobacteria bacterium
CCATCAGCGGCTGGGGAGTAGGCGCGGTGGTGTTGCTCGTGCTGCTGGCCATCCAGCTGATCAACGCCAACCGGTTGGCACTCAGCGAAACCGCCGTGATTGGCCCCTCGCTGGGCGCGGTGTACAGTGCCTTGGGACATCCGTTGCAGGCGGCTCCGCAACCGAGCTCTTGGGTAATCAGCAACATCAATGTGACCTCCGATCCGGAGACGCCCGGCGCCCTGTCCATTACCGGCAGCCTGCAGAACCACGCGGACTTCGCGCAGGCGTGGCCGCTGTTGCGCGTAGAACTTACCAACCGTTACGGCGACGCGCTGCGCGCGCGGGATTTCACCGCTGGCGAGTATCTGCCCGCAAACCGGCCCGCTACCTGGCTGGGCAGCGGCATGGCCGCGCATTTCCGCATTGACGTGGTGGATCCGGGACCGGATGCAGTGGGCTTTCAAGTACAGGCCTGCCTGAACCTGGATAACCAGCGCCAGTGCAGCAGCAACGCCGGCGGGAGCTGATTTTCCGGAGGCCGCGTCCTGTCTCCGGGACAAATTGCGCAAATCTCCGCTGCCGATGCGGGTGCACGCGCCAGTAGTCGCATAGAACGTGGCACGTAAAATTTCAAGTTTGACACCCCTGCGTTTGCCGTTATCATCCAACCCTAATTCCCGCGTTCAACAATTCCACGCACGCATGCGTATAGGGCCGTATTTATTGCGCAACTCCGTGATGCTGGCACCGATGGCCGGCGTGACCGACCGTCCGTTCCGCCAGTTATGTGTGCGTCTGGGCGCGGGCCTGGCGGTTTCCGAAATGCTGACGGCGCAAGTCGCGCTCTATGACAGCCTCAAAAGCCGCCGGCGACGCGATCATGAAGGCGAGGCTGAGCCCCGTATCGTGCAGATCGCGGGCGGGGATGCCCGGATGCTGGCCGAAGCGGCGCGTCGCAATGCCGACGAGGGCGCGCAGATCATCGACATCAACATGGGCTGCCCGGCGAAGAAAGTCTGCAACAAGGCGGCCGGTTCGGCGCTGTTGCAGGATGAAGCGCTGGTCGAACAGATTCTCGATGCTGTGGTCAACGCGGTGAACGTGCCGGTAACGCTCAAGATTCGCACCGGCTGGGACCGTGAACATAAGAACGGCATGCGCATTGCGCAAATCGCCGAACGGGCGGGCATCTGCGCACTCGCGGTGCACGGCCGCACGCGCGCCGACCTGTACGGCGGCGAGGCCGAATACGAAACCATCCGCGCCATCAAGGCGGCAGTGAACATTCCGGTAATTGCCAACGGCGACGTGCACTCCCCGGAGAAAGCCCGGGCGGTGCTCGTGCACACCGGCGCCGACGCCATCATGATCGGGCGCGCCGCCCAGGGGCGGCCGTGGATATTTCGCGAAGTCGTGCATTTTCTCGCGACCGGCAGCAAATTGCCGCCGCCCGAAGCGGACGAGATTGCCGCCATCATGCTGGCCCACCTGGACAATCTGTATGCGTTTTACGGCGAGTTCACCGGCGTGCGCATGGCGCGCAAGCACATCGGCTGGTATCTGAAGACCGTGCCGCATCCGGTGGTCTTGCGGGAACAGCTGCTGCGCGTGGAAAGTGCGCGCGTGCAGCGCGCCCTGGTTTGCGATCTGTTTGGGGACAACAACAACGAACTGGAGTTGGCGGCATGAACAACAAAGCCACGGCACAACGTTTTGAAGTGGTCGAGGGCGGTGCCCCGGGCCTGCCCGCCTCGCACTGCCTGCGGGACTACGCCGACAAGACCTTGCGACGCTACTTCAACGACCTCGACGGCCATGACCCCACAAACCTGTACGACTTCGTGCTGGCCGAGATCGAGCCGCCGTTGCTCAGGGCGCTGATGGACTACACGCACGGCAACCAGTCGCGCGCCGCGGTAATCCTCGGGCTCAACCGCAGCACGCTGCGCAAGAAGCTGCGCCAATATAAAATCAAAGCCTGAAGTTGACTGCAGGGACATTGATTTTGTGGGAGCGACGGTCCCCGTCGCGATTCTCTAGCTTCTGAAATCGCGGTCGGGACGACCGCTCCCACAATCGAAGCGCTCCTGCAAAAATCAGCTGCAAGGAACCGCCGTGCCAATACGCCGCGCTCTACTCTCGGTGTCCGACAAGACCGGCCTGGTGGATCTGGCGCGCGGCCTGCATGCGCTGAACATCGAGCTGCTGTCCACCGGCGGCACCGCGAAACTCCTGCGGGATGCCGGCCTCCCGGTCCAGGAAGTTGCGGAATACACCGGCTATCCCGAAATTCTCGGCGGGCGCGTCAAGACCCTGCATCCCAAGATTCACGGCGGGCTGCTCGGCCGGCGCGGCGCCGACACCGCAGCCATGCAAAAGCACGGCATTCCGCCGATAGACCTGCTGGTGGTGAATTTCTATCCGTTTGAAGCCACCGTCGCCCAGCCAAAGGCTACGCTCGCCCAGGCCATTGAAAACATAGACATCGGCGGTCCGGCGATACTGCGTGCCGCTGCCAAGAACTGGAACGACGTGGCAGCGCTGAGCGCGCCTGCGCAATACGCCGACGCACTTGCCGAAATCCGCCGCGACGGCGCTCTCGGGCGCGCCAGCCGCTTTCGCCTCGCGGTGGCCGCATTCAATCTGGTGTCCGATTACGACGCCGCCATCAGCGACTACCTCTCGAGCCTCAAGCTCAACGACGCACATGACACTGTCGTCGGCCGCAATGCCTTCCCGGATCACGCCAACGGGCGCTTCGTGAAGCTCATGGATCTGCGCTACGGCGAGAATCCGCACCAACCCGCGGCGTTCTACCGCGACCTGTACCCCGCACCCGGCACGCTCGCCACCTTTCGTCAATTGCAGGGCAAGGCGCTTTCCTACAACAACCTCGCGGACACCGATGCCGCCTGGGAATGCGTGCGCCAGTTCGAGGCGCCTGCCTGCGTGATCGTGAAGCACGCCAATCCCTGCGGCGTAGCGCTCGCGGCCGATGGTGTGTCGGCCTACGAGCTGGCTCACGCCACCGATCCGGAATCGGCCTTCGGCGGCATCATCGCTTTCAACCGTCCACTCGATGCGCAAACCGTGCACGCGGTGATCAATCGCCAGTTTGTCGAAGTGCTGATTGCACCGCAGGTGCGTGCGGATGCGCTGGCCGCAGCGGCCGCCAAACCCAACGTGCGCGTGCTGGAAATTCCACCGGGCGACGGGCACAACAGCCGGGATGTGAAGCGCGTGGGCTCCGGACTGTTGATGCAGATTGCCGACCATCATCGCGTGACGCGCAGTGAACTGAGGGTGGCAAGCAAACGCCAACCCACGGCCAGGCAGTTCGATGATTTGCTGTTTGCCTGGGCGGTAGCGAAATTCGTGAAATCCAACGCCATCGTCTATGCCAAAGACCGCCGCACCCTCGGCATCGGCGCAGGTCAGGCGAGCCGCGTGATGAGTGCGAAGATTGCCGCGCTCAAGGCCGCGGAAGCCAAACTTGAGGTGCGCGGCGCCATCATGGCTTCGGACGCCTTCTTCCCCTTCCGCGACAGCGTGGATGCGGCAGCGGGTGCAGGCATCGCCGCCATCATCCAACCGGGCGGCTCGCTGCGCGACCCAGAAGTCATCGCCGCGGCGGATGAACACGGGATCGCCATGGTGTTCACCGGCATCCGCCACTTCCGCCACTAGGCACAGTAGCGTTGCCAATTCGGTGTGGCGGACACTCTCCCCTTCGCGGCGGCTGCCAATCTGCCCACTTTGAAATACGCAGCCGCTCAGCCCGGCAAGCCGACGCGGCGTAATAGCTCGAAGAAACGCGGCTCATCCCGCAACCGCCGCCATTTCGGTTCGACCGCCAAAAAAACCATGTGCACGTCGCGATTCACGTAGGCCTTTTCAAGCCATTCCAGCGCGCGGTGGCGGTCGCCCAATCCAAGATAGACCACCGCGAAATTGTACGGTGGGACGTAGCGTTGGGCAGATGCCTGCTGCAATTCCGCCAACACCCGCTGCGCTTGCTTTTGTCGTCCCGCAACACCCTCGGCGTAGCCCAGCAGCGAGAGCGCTTCGGTGTTGCCGACTGAAGCACCCACGCCCTTTTCGGCTGCTGTTCGGGCTTCAATAAGCCTGCCGAGCTGCTGATAGGTTTTGGCAAGCACAATGTATGCCACCCAGAAATCCGGCGCCAATTCCAACGTTCTTTCGAGTATTGGAATCGCTTCCGCATAGCGCCCGGCATGATAGCGGAACTGCGCGCAATGGGTGTTGATGATGGGCGAATATGGATCGAATTGGCGCGCAATTTCAATCTCCGCTATGGCTTCACTATGCCGCCCAATATTGGAGAGCAGATGCGCATAAAACATATGCGCGCGCGCATGGCTGGGATTACAGGCTATCGCCTCGCGTGAGTGCGTTTCGGATGCCGTCCAATCCCATTTGTACCAAAAGTTGAGACTGGCGAGCGCATAGTGGGCTTCCGCCAGCCTGCCATCTATTTCCAGCGCCTTTCGGGCCGCCTGTTCCGCGAGTGGAAACACCTCCTCCGGCACGGCTTCGCTGGTAATCGGCAGAATGGCCTGCGCGTCCGCTATACCCGCGTAAGTCACGGCCATTTGCGGGTCAATCTGCGCAGCCTCCCGAAAATATTCGATAGCACGCTCGAGATGCGGGCGCGTCAGCTTGGAAAGATGGAAGCGGCCGCGAAGATATCGGTCATAAGCCACCTGATTTACAGTGGACGCTTGGCCGGTCAAGGAGAGCACATGCGGGGCAAGCTTGATTTCGACCTGGCTCGCAATGGCCCGACCGAGTTCGCATTGCAATTCAAGCAGATCCTGCACGTCGCGGTCATATTGTTGCGCCCACACGTGCGTTTGGTCGCTGGTGCGAATCAGTTGTGCTGATATGCGGACCCGATTGTGGTCCCTGCGAACACTGCCTTCCAAGGCGAAGTCCACCCCCAATTCACGTCCTATATCAGCAATATTTTTCGAGGTCCCTTTGTAGGCCATGGCCGAGGTTCGCGCAATAATCCCCAACTGGTCCGAACCGAGCTGGCCGAAATTGGCGATAGTCTCCTCGGTAAGCCCGTCGCTGAAATATTCCTGTGCCGGATCATTGCTGAGGTTCAGGAACGGCAACACTGCCAGCATGACGCGTCGGGCTTGAAGTGCAGCGGTATTCACACTGGTTTCTGCGGTATCCACCGCAGCTACTGAGGGCAGGAAGCGGTACCCTTTGCCGGTTACCGTCTCCACAAAGCGCGGCGCGTGCAAGTCATCGCCCAGCGCTTGGCGGATTTTTCTGATCGCAGTATTGATGCTGTTGCTGGTATCTATCAGCCGGTTCCGGCCCCAGATTTTTTCGTTGATTTCCTCGCGCGTAACCAGATCGCCGCAGCGTTCGACAAGCAGAAACAGGATGTCCAGCGGAATGCGCTCGAGATGCACGGCCTGCCCTGCGCCGCGCAGTTGGAAGGCGCGCCGATCCAGCTCGAATTCCCCAAAGCGGAGCAACCCTCGTGGCATACCGACATGTCTGGCGAGTGCCTGTGGCAGGCGCAATCAGTATAGACGGCCGTCCTCATCGAAATCTACAGGATTTCTTCAGCAAATCTTTATGTGCCCTCCATTGTATGCGGATTCATTCCAGCGGAATACTTTGCGCGCGAAAACCGCAACACTTGTACTGGCGGTTGAGGAGAAAGCTATGAAAAGCAGCATGTTAAAAGTGATATTCGTTATGGTGCTAGGAGTCTTCGCTCTTGCGGGCGTGGCGCGCGCCCAAAGCAGCGATAACGATTATTGTTCGAATCGCACCCTGAGAGGCGATTATGCCTTCAAGGTATATGGACAGTTCTGGGATCCCGGCGGAGTGGTGGTCCTGCGCGATGGTGTAGCAATGACCCATTTCGATGGACTGGGCGGACTGACACAAGTTGATTACATCATGTCCAACGGCATGCCGGTCGCTGGACAACCGGATCCGACAACTGGTTTCCACATAAATGAAACTGGCAGTTACCACGTCTATCCGGACTGCACCGGAGATGCGGAGATTGACTCTCCGGCCCCGCCTGGAATGTCGTCGGGCGCAGTGATCAAACTGAAGTTTGTCCTTGGTCAGCAGGGATGGGTGATTCACACCATCGTCTCCGAGCTAATCCCGCCAGGTGCGGCCAGCGGGATCCCGGTACAAATTCACAGCGATGGTGAGAAGCTGGGATTCATTTTCCCGTCATTCGGAGACCAGTAAGGGCTGTCAAACCGCAGGGGTGTCCCACCGCGGAACAGGACTCCAACGGGTGGGGCACCCATACGGCTTCCTGGGGTTCACAGAGCGCGGCAAACCGAATCCACGGCGCGCTGCGCGACTGACAAATCGTAGCGCACTGTGGAAATTGCACCGTTGCCAGTCGCTATTATTCAGCGACGGTTCCATCCAGGCACAGACATAAGCAAACAAAATACGTACCATAGCGCCCTTCCATGTGGCTCCGGAGCGTGGCGCCGTGCAGGTTCTGGTCATCGGCGGTGGCGGTCGCGAACACGCGCTGGCCTGGAAGCTGGCGCAGTCGCCGCGCGTGGATCGGGTGTACGTGGCGCCGGGCAATGCCGGCACTGCCCACGAGGCGAAATGCCAGAATCTGCGCATCGCCGCCGACGATCTTCAGGGTTTGGTGGATTTTGCACTGGGCCAGGGCATCGCGCTCACCGTGGTCGGCCCTGAACAGCCGCTGGTGGCGGGCATCGTGGATGTGTTCGTCCAGGCGGGCTTGAAATGCTTTGGCCCGACCCAGGCGGCGGCGCAGCTCGAGGGCTCCAAAGCCTTCGCCAAGGATTTTCTCGCGCGCCATCACATCCCCACGGCCGGGTACCGTACCTTCACCGCGGTGGAAAAAGCGCTCCGGCATCTGCAGGAACACGGTGCGCCGGTCGTAATCAAGGCCGACGGACTGGCCGCCGGCAAAGGCGTAATCGTGGCGCAGACGCTCGCCGAGGCCGAGCACGCGGTGCGCGACATGCTGGCCGGCAGCACATTCGGCGCCGCGGGACGTCGCGTGGTAATCGAGGATTTTCTCCAGGGCGAGGAAGCGAGTTTCATCGTCATGGCGGATGGCGAACACGTGCTGCCGCTTGCGACTTCCCAGGACCACAAGCGCGTGGGTGACGGCGATACCGGCCCGAACACCGGCGGCATGGGCGCGTACTCGCCCGCGCCGGTCATTACCCCGTACCTGCACGCGTGCATCCTGAAGGACATCATCGAGCCCACTATCCACGGCATGGCCGCCGACGGCATGCCGTACACCGGATTCTTGTATGCGGGCCTGATGATCTCGGCGGACGGCCAGCCGCAGGTAATCGAATTCAACTGCCGCAGCGGCGACCCCGAGACCCAGCCCATCCTGCTGCGCCTCAAGTCCGATCTGGTGGAATTGTGTGAAGCCGCGCTCGCCGGCCAGCTCGACAAAGTCAGGACCGAATGGGACGCGCGTCCCGCGTTGGGCGTGGTGCTCGCGGCCGAAGGTTATCCGGGCCAATACCGCAAGGGCGATCCCATCGGCGGCCTGCCGTCCGCCCCCGTGGCCGCGGATCACGTCAAGGTATTCCACGCCGGGACTGCGGAGGCGGACGGCCACGCGGTGACCAGCGGCGGGCGCGTGCTGTGCGTGACGGCGGTGGATGACACGCTGACCCTTGCCCGTCAGCGCGCCTATCAGGTCGCTGAAGGCATCCACTGGCCGGGACGTTTCTACCGCAAAGACATCGGCTACCGCGCGTTGGCGCGGGAATTTTCCAAACATTGAAAAATATCGCCGGCTGCGCTCAAGCAGCAGAATTTGGCCGCTGATCCCCAGGTGTCAGCCCACCCAGCGGCTGAATTCGATATTCCCCGCATGCTTCCTCCTCCGCTTGCAGGGGCGACCGGATAAGGCGACGTCGCAAGCGACGTTACTGTCTTTTCATCGAATCGAAGAATTCGGCATTGGTCTTGGTTTCCTTGAGCTTGTCGAGCAGGAATTCGCTGGCGGCGAGTTCGTCCATGGGATGTAGCAGCTTGCGCAGGATCCAGATTTTCTGCAGCTCGTCCTGCGGCACCAGCAATTCCTCGCGACGCGTGCCCGAGCGGTTGATGTTGATGGCCGGAAACACGCGTTTTTCCGCGATGCGCCGATCGAGGTGGATTTCGCTGTTGCCGGTGCCCTTGAATTCCTCGTAAATCACGTCGTCCATGCGCGAGCCGGTCTCCACCAGTGCGGTCGCCAGGATCGTGAGCGAACCGCCTTCCTCGATGTTGCGCGCCGCGCCGAAGAAACGTTTGGGGCGCTGCAAGGCATTGGCGTCCACGCCGCCGGTCAGCACCTTGCCGGAGGCCGGCACCACGGTGTTGTAGGCGCGGCCGAGGCGCGTGATGGAATCCAGCAGGATCACCACGTCGCGCTTATGCTCGGTCAGGCGCTTGGCCTTCTCGATGACCATCTCCGCGACCTGCACGTGGCGCGTGGCGGGTTCGTCGAAGGTCGAGGACACCACCTCGCCCTTCACCGAGCGCTGCATCTCGGTGACTTCCTCGGGACGCTCGTCAATCAGCAGCACAATCAGGTAGACGTCGGGGTAGTTGGCGGTGATGCTCTGCGCGATGTTCTGCAGCATCATGGTCTTGCCGGCCTTGGGCGGCGACACGATCAAGCCGCGCTGGCCCTTGCCGATGGGCGCGATCATGTCGATGATGCGCGCGGTGATGTCCTCGGTGGAGCCGTTGCCGCGCTCCATCTTGAAGCGCTGCTTGGGAAACAGGGGCGTCAGATTCTCGAACAGCACCTTGCTCTTGGCGTTCTCGGGCGGATCGAAATTGATGTGATCCACCTTGAGCAGCGCGAAGTAGCGTTCCCCTTCCTTGGGCGGCCGGATCTTGCCGGCCACGGAATCACCGGTACGCAGGTTGAAGCGCCGGATCTGGCTGGGCGAGACGTAAATGTCGTCCGGGCCGGCGAGATAGGAGCCTTCCGCGGACCGCAGGAAGCCGAATCCGTCCTGCAGGATTTCCAGCACCCCGTCGCCGGAGATTTCCTCGCCGTTGCGCGCGTGTGCCTTGAGGATGGAGAAGATCACGTCCTGCTTGCGCGAACGCGCCATGTTCTCCAGGCCCATGGATTCCGCCAGTTCGATGATGGCTTCGGC
>JAGXAZ010000188.1 GCA_018971365.1 Gammaproteobacteria bacterium
GCAAGTAATACGTCGTGTCGAGATTGGGCAGACTCTGACGTGCGCGTGCCCCTGGCGCGGCATAACGATACCGAGCCGCGGGAGATTCCATTTGATCGGTCATATGCTTGATACTCGAGGAATGTGCCGACACCAGCCATGCGTGCTGCTAGGTTGCGGCAATTAGGTAATACTACGTATGGTGCGTTGCAGCAATTTCATCTAAACTTCAGTTGTCTCCTCCATGTCTCCTCCTGATATGGATTTAAGCCCGCCAAGCGCGGGCTTTTTTTTTGCTTCATCGCGGAAAACCATGGAGGTTTTCAAGGCAGTTGATAATCTGACGACGCAAGGAAACGTGATCGGAGGATAAGTTGCTGGATCGCAAAGCTTAGCGCTACTCTAGGTCAGCACGGACACGAATTCAACGCAACGCTCCCGAACTCAAAGTTAAGTGATTGATTTTCAAACGGTCATGTCGTGATTTCCCGCCCGGCAGCGTCATCGCGCGAATAGCGCGGCTACCGACACCAGCAGCAAAAACATTACAGTAAATTGCCGAAATCGCGTTTCGTTAAAATGCCGAAACAATTGCGAGCCGACTATGATGCCGCCATAAAAGCAGGGCGCCATGGCCAGCGGCGAGAGCGGCCCGCCCAATGCGAATACGCCTCGCACCCAGAGCATGAGCAGCGCGGCGATGGAGATGGCCACCACGCACAGCGTCAGGTTCGCGCGGGTTACCACCACCGAATCCGGACCCGACAGCAAATACAAAATGACCGGGGGCCCGCCGATTCCCGTGCCCCCGAGCAGGACGCCACATAACGCCCCCAAGCCGATGGAGGTCCCCAGCTTGCGGGCGCCCCGGTAACGCACCCCCCTGAGCAGCAGCACGCAAAACAGCGCCACCATCGCCGCGATGCCGCGCCTGAGCAAGTTCGGATCGGCATGCACAAGCATGTAGCCACCCAGCGGCAGCGTGGCGAACGCGGCCAGACAGATCGGCGCAATGACCCGGTAGTGCGCAACGCGCGCGGCGTCGCGCAGCATCGGCGCGGCGGCGAACGCCTCGAGCAGCAGCACGGTCGGGACCACCAGCTTGGGCTCGAACATCAGCGTCAGGAGCGGCGTCATCACCAGTGAGCCGCCGAAGCCGGTGATGCCGCGGATCAGCCCTCCCGCGCCGGCAATCAACATCGATATCACCAGAATCTGAGAAATCATGGATCGCCTTTTGCGCTAGCTGGCGTGCCGGCACGCCTGACAGTCAGGTCACCAGGAATCCGCCGTCGACGGCGATCACCTGACCGGTGATGAAGGACGCGGCGTCCGACGCCAAAAAGGCCGCCAGATTGGCGACGTCGCCCGTGCTGGCCAGGCGCCCGAGCGGAAAGCGCGAGAGTATGCGCGGCCGCATTTCGTCAGTGAGAAACTCGCGCACCATATCGGTTTCCACCAGCCCCGGGGCGATTGCGTTCACGCGCACGCCGCTCGGCCCGAGCTCGCGCGCCAGTCCCTTGGTGAGCGCGGCCACCGCCGCCTTGGTGGCGCCATACCAGACGTTGCCGACCGCACCGCCGCCCTTGACGGCCGACACCGAAGCGATGTTGACGATGGTCCCGCCGCCACGCTCGATCATGCTCGGCGCGACAGCCTGGATGCAATTGAAGACGCCGGTGAGGTTGACCGCCAGCTGATCATCCCACGCCTGGTCGTCGGTGCGGGTGAACGGCCCTTGCGTCATCAGGCCGGCGTTGTTGACCAGCAC
>JAGXAZ010000084.1 GCA_018971365.1 Gammaproteobacteria bacterium
ACATTTTCGCTTCACACAGTTGATCGCCCAGTAGGCAACACAGGCGTAGTCGTATACTTCGAGTGCGCCGATCTGGACCAGCGGGTTCAAAAGTTGCTCTCGGCCGGTTTCCAATTCACACAACCACCAACAGACGAACGTTGGCTCTGGCGCGAGGCACGCCTCGCGGATCCGTCAGGCAACGTGCTTTGTCTTTTTTGGGCCGGCAGCAATCGCAAACATCCGCCATGGCGCATTGTGCCCTAACTATTCGGTCGACCGGACGCTCGCCAGCTACACGCCCGCGAACGATACGCGAGTTGGCCGAACTCGGGGTTCGGGCGCGCAGCGCCCTCGAACCCCTCGTTCGAGCCGCACCGCGCGCAGCGCGCGGCTGTCGCCCACTCGTGATTTCCGATAGGCTTCGCCTATCTCCAATCACTTCAGGGTGCGTTCAACTCGCGTCCCGTTGGGCGACTACAAGCTGAATAAGAGAAAAATGTGGAGGAGCGGTGTTTGATCGCGGAATCGGAATAGCGGGCCTTGCGCTCGCCGTCATCTTTGGGGCCTTACAGTTTTTTCCACTGAAGGTGCCAGCTTGGGTGTCGGTATTCGGTGTTGGTGTTGGCGTACTCATGCTCGGTGTATCGCTTGGATTAATATGGTCGGGTCGGCGAAGCAAACAACCAACACTGTCACTGGTTGATAGCGCGCTACTTCGTTTGCATATTTTTAAAGACCATCGCACGCCCGATCGCCTTGAGGCAAAGAACATTTTCCGTTGGTACTACCTCAGTCATGTACTATCGGGAAAGTCCACTGACGGGAAAGATATAGAAATGGAGTTGCCTACCCTGTTTGTTTCGTTCCAACCCGAGGTGCGGATTACAACGCTAAAGGTTCGTTCTCCAGACATTCAACTTCCGCGCCACGAAGTAAAAGAGTTCAATCAAAAATTCGCGATAATTGTTTTCTCAGAAAAAATATCGGAAGGCACACTAGAGGTTAGTGTCGAACCATGATGCCGAACAAGTCGCCCAACAACCGCTTGCAGCTGACGTCGGCGCTAACGCGCCGCCGCGGCTGAGTTCGGCCGTTATGCCTTGCGAACAAGGAGCGACGCTTGAGCTTTGTTGACCTCATCAGGCAAATTCTGCGGAGTCATCCGGATGGCATGACACCACAACAGATACGCGAGACCGTAAAGGCGAACTATCCGGATTTCTACGGCACGGAATCCCACCGTCGGAATGTCGAGAAGGGGCACTACAAAGACCTTGACCACGCACTCTTGGCGCAGATCTACGTTGCATCCCGCACCGGTGGACAAATATTTGTCGATAAGACGCAAAAGCCCATCAGACTTACTTTGGCACCTGGAGTAAGTGACGATATCAGCGTCCCAGATGAGGAGATAGACGCCGAGAATCTTGAAAGGCTCGAAGCCGGTGTCGGAACCTTATATGTACTTGGAACCAACCTTTATACAAAGAACGGTGAAGAGATCATAAAGATTGGAATCACCACCGGAACCGTCGAAAACCGAATCAACCAGCTTTATACAACAGGAGTTCCGTTCCGATTTCGAGTAATCAAAGAGTTCGAAACAAAAAACTATTACGAGCTTGAGCAGTCCATTCACAAGTTGCTCGATCCATATCGCATTAATCGGTCCAGGGAATTCTTCACTGAGAAGTGTTTGCCGTATGTCGAACAGATTATTTCAATACACAAAGACATTCACACCAAGGCATAACAAGCGCGTGGAGTCGGACTCACTACGTCGGCGCTAACGCGCCGCCGCGGCTGAGCGATGTGTTAGCTCCATTCCAAAAGGAGACAACCAAAGGAAATTGATAAACGCGGGGTTTACCGGCCGGCAAAGTATCCCCGGAAGGCGACAATCACCCGCTCCACATCGGCGGCACTCACATCCAGATGCGTTACCAGCCGCAGATTCGCATTCGGCAAGATGAGAATGCCTGTGCTCTTGAGGTGTGCGGTAAGTGGTTGCACGTGCTCCGGCGCAATCGCCGCGAATACCATATTGGTCTGGACTATGGCTGGATCAATTTTTATCTGCTTTATCCGTGCCAAACCTTCCGCCAGTTTTCTGGTATTGGCGTGGTCTTCGGCGAGCCGCTGCACATGATATTCCAGCGCATAGAGTCCGGCCGCCGCGAGCATGCCCGCCTGACGCATGCCGCCGCCGAGAATCTTCCTCGCGCGGTGCGCTTTGCGGATCAGCTCGCGCTTGCCCACCAGCACGGTACCGATCGGACAGCCGAGTCCCTTTGACAGACAAATCGAAACGCTGTCGAAATGCTGCGTGATTTCGTGTACCGGGACACCGAGTTTCACCGCGGCGTTGAACACCCGCGCGCCGTCGAGGTGGAAGCCAAGCCGGTGATCACGTGCGAAAGCGGCGGCTTCCTTTATGTACGCAAGCGGCAACACCCGGCCGCTCTGGGTGTTTTCCAGCACCAGCAGGCGTGTGTGCGCAAAGTGGGCGTCGTCCGGTTTGATGTGCGCCGCGACTTTCTTCAGGTCCAGCGTGCCGTCGGCTTCGTACTCAATCGAGCAAGGCCACAGGCTGCCGAGCACCGCCGCGCCGCCGGCTTCGTATTTGAAGCTGTGGCCCAGGCTGCCGATGATGAATTCCTCGCCGCGTCCGCAATGCGCCATGAGCGCGGCGAGATTCGATTGCGTGCCGCTCGGGAAAAACAGGCCGGCCTCGTGGCCGGTCAGTTCCGCGAGTTTGTCCTGCAACTGGTTGACGGTGGGATCGTCGCCGAATACGTCATCGCCCACCTCCGCCGCCGCCATGGCCTGGCGCATCGCGGCCGTCGGCCGCGTCACCGTGTCGCTGCGCAGGTCAATCATATTGATCGTGCCGAAGGCACTCCTCGTTCTCTCTCACCCTGTCGGGGGGAGAGACTGTGAAGTGCGGGGGGCTAAAAGCGATCATGCCGCAGACACTCGAAGCGACTCCGATTAATCAATACGTGGGGCTCATGCGCACAGCACCGTCCCTGGCGGGCTTGCCGGCCACGCCATCCATGGCGCAGCGTGCAGCCGGATCGGACAGCCACTGGCTGTCCGATTAAACACGCCGGCTTCACCCGCTAGTCTTGGCGGCGGGTGCGGCACTCTTCTTCTGTTGCTGCTGCAGCTGTTTCAGGTACTGCGGCCAATCCTTGTCCAGAGCTGCGGTTACGCCTTTGGTGACGTCATATTTGGTGTTGGCGTAGATCGCACCCCCGGCGTCCCGGCTGAGAATGAAGTCATAGTGATGCGCCTTGGCATATTGATCGATCACCTTGCCCAACTCCCCCTCGATGGGTTGCAGCAACTCCTGTCGCCGCTGATTCAGGTCCTG
This sequence comes from Gammaproteobacteria bacterium, assembly GCA_018971365.1. Lineage (GTDB taxonomy): Bacteria > Pseudomonadota > Gammaproteobacteria > Natronospirales > REEB76 > REEB76. Next base: position 3,359 of record JAGXAZ010000084.1, read on the forward strand.
GCGGCCCATGAGCACGAACTGCTGCAGATCATTGCGGCTGTCATCGTAACTCTTCTGCAACTTCGCATAATCGCCGGACTTGGGGTCGGCCTTGTCGAGCTGCTGTTTCAGCACATTGAGCTTGGTGTTTTTGTCGTTGGCCTGGTCCTGCAGCTTTTTCACTATGGCCTGCAAGTCCTGGTTGGCCTGCTGGCCGGCTTTGGAGTCGGCAATCACTTCCTGCAGGTTCACCACGCCGATGCGCAGTTCCGCGGCCTGCACTGTGCCAGCTGCAAGCAATCCGGCCGCCAGCACGGCGGCGGCAATGAATCCGTAACGTGTCATGAAATGCTCCTGAACTGTGAGAAAAACAAAGCCCGCCAGGCGGCGGGGCTGTGGGAAGACCCGGTTAGGATAACGCAGGGGCGGCGGTGCCGACTACCGCCGCCCCGGCATTTTTCAGGCTTTTTTCAGGTTCAGAAACAGGTTCACAGTGAAAAACAGGATGCCCACGGCCGCGATGGTCGCGCCCACGGCCACCACCGGTATGGCGGCCGCATGGCCGCTGTTCACGATAAACAGGCTAATCAAAAATATGGGCAGGCCAATGTTGTGCAGCCAGAAATGTACGAGTCCCAGCCAGTGGCCGCCGGCGCGGGGGCACAGCCAGTAAATAAGGCCCGCCAGCGCCAAGGTCGCCCACCCAAGCAGGTTGACATGGGCGTGAACGGGGGCGTATTGGAACTGATGACTGATGCCCATGACCAGTCCAAAAATCACGCCGATCAACAGATACACCACGGCGATTTTCAGCCAGATTGGCGCCATGCGGGCGCCGCGCGCCTCGATGAAATTTTCCATAAGCAACTCCTCGTCTGCATTTGAATTTTTCCTCGTTCACAGGCGGGGCCTGCGGCGCGGAGTATAGCCGCAGCCGGATGGACCCCACACGGGTCGGCCGTGTCATACTGCGCATCTCCCCCGTCAGGCAGAAAAATTCAAGGAGCACCCCTATGTCCCGGCGCTGGCTCAAACAACAGATGTGGTTCACTCCGGTTCTCGCCCTCCTGCTGCTGGCGGCAGGCGGCGCCCAGGCGGGCAACACGCTCATGCGCTACCCCACGCTGCATGGCGACTCCGTGGTATTCGAGGCCCACGGCAACCTTTGGGAGGTGAACCGCGCCGGCGGCAGCGCGCACCGCCTGACCACCGATCCCGGTTTCGACATCATGCCGCGCTTCTCGCCGGACGGAAAATGGATCGCCTTCACCGGCCAGTACCGCGGCAACACCGACGTGTACGTGATTCCCGCGGGCGGCGGCGATGCGCGCCGTCTCACCTACCATTCCGACGTGGTGGCTAATGCGCCGCTGCGCTGGGGTCCGGACAACATGGTGGTCACCTGGACGCCGGATTCCAAGAACATCGTGTTCCTGTCGCGCCGCAACACCTACAATTCCTGGTTCGGTCAGTTGTTCACGGTACCGGTTACCGGCGGCTTGCCGATGCAACTGCCGATCCCCAAGGGCGGCATGCTTACCTATTCGCCCGACGGCCGGTCCATCGCCTACAACCGCATCTTCCGCAATTTCCGCACCTGGAAGCGCTACAAGGGCGGCCTCGCCCAGGACGTATGGCTGTACAACTTCGCGGACAAGAAAAGCACGCGCATCACCGATTATCCCGGCACCGACGCCGATCCGATGTGGTACGGGCATCTGATTTATTTCCTCTCCGACCGCGGTCCGGCCACGCGCAAGAACATCTGGGCCTACGATCTCGACACCAAAAAATTCCGCCAAGTCACGCACTTCACCGATTACGACATTGACTGGCCGAGCCTGGGCGACACCGGCATCGTGTTCCAGGACGGCGGCGCGCTGTACGTGCTGGATCTGCCCAGCGAACAACTGCACAAGCTCGGCGTGAACGTGCCGGACGACGGCAGCCGCACCGGCCTGCGCTGGGTGGATGCCTCGAAATACATCGAGTTCATGGACACCGCCGGCGACACCAATCTCGCGCTCTCGCCCAACGGCAAGCGCGTGCTGCTGCAGGCGCGCGGCGACATCTGGTCGCTGCCGCGCGAACACGGCCCGAGCCGCGATCTCACCGATTCCTCGAACGCCGAGGAGGAATATCCCTCCTGGTCGCCGGACGGCAAGTGGATCGCCTATGCCACCGACGTGAACGGCGAAGACCAGATCGCGGTGCGCCCGGCGGATGATTCCGGCGCTCAGCAGATACTCACGGATTTCAAGACCGGTTATTTCTACGCTCCCAACTGGTCGCCCGGCAGCGACCGGCTGGCGTTCTCCGACAACGAGCACCGGCTGTGGATTCTCGACGTCAAGAACCGCAAGCTCACCGAGGTCGCGCAGGACAAATTCAGCGAGATGCACGACTTCAACTGGTCGCCGGACGGACGCTGGCTGGCGTACAGCATCACCGCGCCCAACCAGATGCGCCAGATTTATCTCTACAACCTGGCGGACGGCAAGGCGACACACATCAGTTCGCCCATGGACAACGACATGGGTGCGGTGTTCGATCCCGAGGGCAAGTACCTGTACTTCGTGTCGGCACGCCACGAGAACCCGACCTTCAGCGAGAGCGAGTTCAACATCGCCACGCTGCAGATGTTCGGCGTGTACGTGACGACCCTGCAGAAGTCCACGCCCTCGCCGTTCGCGCCGCGCAACGACGAAGGCACGCTCTCGGAGCAAAAGGAGTCCAAACCCGGCGAGTGGAAGCCCGGCAACAGCAAGCCGATTGCCATTGACCTCGACGGCCTGATGGCGCGCGCCGTACCGCTGCCGATTCCCGCGTCCAACATCAACGGACTGGCGGCGACGCCCGACCACGTGTTCTACAGTACCGTACCGAACCAGACTATCGCCGGTCCGCTCCCGGGTACGCAGCCGCAGCTGCACGTCTACGATCTCGTGAAGCGCGAGGACAAACTGCTGGGCAGCGGATTCTACGGCTGGACGCTCTCGGCTGATGGCTCCACCATTCTGTACAACACGCCCGACAACAAACTCTTCATGCTGGATGCCAAACCGGATTCCAAGCCCAAGCCGCTCGACACCTCGCACATGTGGGTGCAGGTCAACCCCGTGCAGGAATGGAACGAGATGTTCAACATGGCCTGGCGGCTGGACCGCGACTTCTTCGTGAACCGCAAGATGAACGGCGTGAACTGGCCGGCGGTGCACGCGCAGTACGCCAAGCTCCTGCCGCTCATGGGCTCGCGCGAGGATCTGAATTATCTCATCGGCGAGATGATCGGCGAGCTGTCCAACTCCCACACCTATGTGGGCGGCGGCGACATGGATTACCACGTGCACCGCACGCCGACCGGTTTGCTGGGCGTGGATTTCGGCTTGGATCAGGCCTCCGGCCGTTACTACTTCAAGACCATCTATCCCGGCGACAACACGCGCGCGAATTACCGCTCGCCGCTGACCGAGCCGGGCGTAAACGTGAAGGCCGGCGATTATCTGCTGGCCGTCAACGGCCGCGAACTCAAGGCACCCACCAACCCCTACAGCCTGTTCGTGGGCACCGCCGATCAGGATGTTTGGCTTACTGTGGCTGACAATGCCAGCGGCAAGCACCAGCGGCGCGTCTTGATCAAGACCATCCCCAACGAATTGGACATCCGCCTCAAAGCCTGGATAGACCACAACCGCGAGGAAGTGAACCGGCTCTCGGACGGCCAGATCGGCTACATCTACATGTCCGACATGGAAGCCCAGGGCATGGACCAGTTCATCCGCCAGTTCTATCCGCAGCTCACCAAGCAAGGCCTGATTATTGACGACCGCTACAACGGCGGCGGCTTCATTGACCAGATCGTGCTGGAACGGCTAAGGCGGATATTGATCGGCATGAACAGCAACCGCGAGCGGGTGGCCTCGCCGATTCCGCAGCAGGTGAGCTACAGCTACAAGGTGACGCTCATCAACCACTACTCGGCATCCGACGGCGACATCTTCCCGTACTTCTTCCGCAAGTACGGCCTCGGTCCGCTGATCGGCACACGCACCTGGGGCGGGGTACGCGGCATCCGCGGCTACTGGCCGCTGCTCGACAACGGCTACATCACCATCCCCGAAGGCACCATGTACGGTCTGGATTCACAGTGGGTCATCGAGAACCACGGCGTGGATCCCGACATCAAGGTGGACAACCTGCCGGAAGACCTGATGCGCGGCTACGACGCGCAACTGCACACCGCGGTGGACTATCTGATGAAAAAAATCAAGCAACACCCGCTGCACCTGCCGCCGCCCCCGCCGCTGATCCCGGCCTATCCACCGCCGGGACAGAATCAGGGCAGCGGTCAATAACGGAACTCACTTGTCACAGCGGCGACCGCGAGGTCGCCGCTTTTTTGGCGGGTCAGCTGGCCTCGGCCAGCAGCCGCGTCATCAAGTCCTCGGCTTTTAGCCGATAGCCTCCGCCGAATAGATTGAGATGATTGAGCACGTGATAAAGATTGTAGAGATCGCGGCGCACGCGGTAACCGGCATCCAGCGGCCAAGCCGCGTCGTAGGCTGAATAGAATTCCGGCGGGAAGCCGCCGAACAGTTCGGTCATGGCAAGGTCTGTTTCGCGGTCGCCGTAATACACCGCGGGATCGAAGATCACGGGCTCGCCGGTTGTCAGTACGCCCCAGTTGCCGCCCCAGAGATCGCCGTGCAGCAGCGACGGCTTGGGTACATGGCCAACAAAGAACGCCGGCAGCGATTCCATGAGGCGCGCCCCCTGTTCCTGCAAGACGCCGCGATAGCCGTTCTCGGCCGCGAGCCGCAACTGGAATCCCAGCCGGTGCTCACGCAAAAACTTTATCCAATCATCCGACAGCGTATTGAACTGCGGCGTGGCGCCGATGAAATTGTTGCGCCGCCAGCCGAAGCGTGCGCCGAAGTTTCGATGCTGCGCGGCGAGCCGTTCGCCAAGCTGCGCCGCAGCCTGCGCTGTCTTGCCACCGAACTCCAGCCATTCCACGAGCAGATACGCCTCGCCGCCACGCTGCTCCGCGGCCAGCACCTGCGGCACACGCACCGCGCGACACCCGGCCAGCGCGTGCAGGCCGTCAGCTTCCGCAAGCAGCATCTGCGGGTCGTCAGCGGTAGACTTCACGAACCAGGAATCGTCGGCGCCCCGCACGCGCCAGGCCTGCCCGCCCACGCCCCGACCCATCGCTTCCCAGTGAAATGGGCCGGGATGCTCCGCGGCTAAACGACGGTCAGCAGCGTTACGAAGTTCTGCGTCCGACATAAACAACAGCCCAAGAGCCACTGACGAAATGAACACCTGTGAAAATGCCCCCGCGCGCAACGTGCCCCCCCATTTAGAAAGGGGGCGAGGGGGGATCTCACGTGCGCCGAGTAATCGGCGTCGCACATTTTGCTGGATGCCCTGAATGAAAACGGGCGCGGCGCGCCCGATATTCAACACAACTGCCGTAACGGCTCAGGCAAGCATCTGCCGGACACGTCTGTGCAGCGGGCTCGACCGCGGGAAATGGGCCAGCAGGAATTCCATCTGGTCGGCAAGAATGCGCCGACCCTTGAGGAAGATGTATTCCGCGTGATTGGGCGTGAACGGCACCGCCAGCAACTGCATGCCGGATT
>JAGXAZ010000085.1 GCA_018971365.1 Gammaproteobacteria bacterium
GCGACTGGAAACGACACTTCTATGTCGGCAGTTGAAAACCACGCCGCCATCCCCATGTCGGGTGTAATCTAAGCGCCTGTTTAACGGGGATTTTGTGCGACTCGACAAGCTCACCAGCAAGTTCCAGATGGCCCTGGCCGACGCCCAGTCGCTGGCCGTGGGCCGCGATCACGCCTATATCGAACCGCTGCACCTGATGCTGGTGCTGCTGGATCAGGAGGGCGGCAGCGCCCGGCCGATCCTCGCCAAGGCCGGCGCAAATCTCAATCGCTTGCGTTCGCAGCTCGAAACCGCATTGGATCGCCTGCCGGAAGTGCACGGCGCCGAAGGCCAGGTGCAGGTATCCTCCGATCTCAACCGGCTGCTGAATCTAACTGACAAGCTGGCGCAGAAGCGCAAAGACCAATTCATTTCCAGCGAATTGTTTTTGCTCGCGGCTCTGGACGACAAGGGCGCGCTTGGCGAAGCGCTGCGCGATGCGGGCGCCACCAAAGTGGCGGTTGAGAAGGCCGTCGAGGAACTGCGTGGCGGCCAGCAGGTGAATGACGCCGGCGCTGAAGACCAGCGCCAGGCTTTGGAGAAATACACTATTGATCTCACCGCGCGCGCCGAGCAGGGCAAGCTCGATCCGGTCATCGGCCGCGATGACGAGATCCGCCGCACCATCCAGGTATTGCAGCGCCGCACCAAGAACAATCCGGTGTTGATCGGTGAGCCGGGCGTAGGCAAGACCGCGATCGTCGAAGGCCTGGCGCAACGCATTGTCAACGGCGAGGTGCCGGAGGGCCTCAAGAACAAGCGCGTGCTCACGCTCGACATGGGTGCGCTGATCGCGGGCGCCAAGTTCCGCGGCGAATTCGAGGAACGCCTCAAGGCCGTGCTCAAGGACATAGGCAAGGAAGAAGGCCGCATCATTCTGTTCATTGACGAAATCCACACCGTCGTCGGCGCCGGCAAGGCCGAGGGCTCCATGGACGCGGGCAACATGCTGAAACCGGCCCTCGCGCGCGGCGAGTTGCACTGCGTGGGCGCGACCACGCTCGACGAGTATCGCCAGTACATCGAAAAAGATGCGGCCCTTGAACGGCGTTTCCAGAAAGTGTTGGTGGATCAGCCGAGCGTAGAAGACACGATTGCGATTTTGCGCGGCCTCAAAGAGCGCTACGAAGTGCACCACGGCGTCGAGATCACGGATCCGGCGATCGTCGCGGCGGCGACGCTGTCCTATCGTTACATCAGCGACCGGCAATTGCCGGACAAGGCCATTGACCTGATAGACGAAGCCGCTTCGCGCATCCGCATGGAGATTGACTCGAAACCGGAGGAGATGGACAAGCTCGACCGGCGGCTCATCCAGCTCACGATCGAGCGCGAGGCACTCAAGAAAGAGAAAGATGAGGCTTCGAAGAAACGGCTGGCCACGCTGGAAGTGGAAATCAGGAAGCTGGAGCGCGAGTACTCCGACCTTGAGGAAATCTGGAAGGCCGAGAAAGCCTCGGTGCAGGGTGCCGCGCAGATCAAGGAGGCGCTGGAAAAGGCGCGCACCGATCTCGAAACCGCACGCCGCGCCGGCGATCTCGGGCGCATGTCGGAGCTGCAGTACGGCCGGATACCGGAACTCGAAAAGAAGCTCGCCCAGGCGGGCGCGAAGGAAAACCAGCCGACCCGCCTGTTGCGCAACAAGGTCACCGCGGAGGAAATCGCCGAGGTGGTATCGCGCTGGACCGGCATTCCGGTGTCCAAGATGCTGGAAGGCGAAAAGGAGAAACTGCTGCGCATGGAAGACGCGCTCAAGATGCGCGTGGTTGGCCAGGACGAAGCGGTGCGCGCGGTGTCGAATGCCATTCGCCGTTCGCGTGCGGGGTTGTCCGATCCCAACCGGCCGTCCGGTTCGTTCCTGTTTCTCGGGCCCACCGGTGTCGGCAAGACCGAACTCACCAAGGCGCTCGCGTGGTTCCTGTTCGACAGCGAAGAAGCCATGGTGCGCGTGGACATGAGCGAGTTCATGGAAAAGCACTCGGTGGCGCGGCTGGTTGGCGCGCCGCCGGGCTACGTCGGCTACGAGGAGGGCGGCTATCTCACCGAGGCGGTGCGCCGCCGGCCGTATGCGGTGATCCTGCTGGACGAGGTGGAAAAGGCGCATCCCGATGTGTTCAACGTGCTCCTGCAGGTGCTGGACGATGGGCGGCTTACCGACGGCCAGGGCCGCACCGTGAATTTCAAAAACACCGTGATCGTCATGACCTCAAACCTGGGATCACAGGTAATCCAGGAAATGAGCGGTGAAGAGAATTATCAGAAGATGAAAGATGCGGTCATGGAAATCGTGGTGCAGCATTTCCGGCCCGAGTTCCTGAACCGCATTGACGAGAGCGTGGTGTTTCATTCACTCGGCAAAGATCAAATACGCGCCATAGCGCATTTACAGATCCAACAGTTGCAGCAACGCCTCGCCGAGCGCGACATCGGACTGGAAGTGAGCGACAAGGCACTCGACCGGCTCGGCAATGCGGGTTACGACCCGGTGTACGGAGCGCGGCCGCTGAAACGCGCCATCCAGGTGTATCTCGAAAATCCGCTGGCGCAAAAGATTCTCGCCGGCGAGTTCAGCGCGGGCGATGTTATCAAGGTGGACGCACGAGATATCGGCCTCGAATTCACCAAGGCCAAGCCAAGAAACGCCAAGGCTGCCAGCGCCTGAAGTAATCGTGCGTGCGCAGCCACCGCGCCGCACGGCGGTGCTGACAGGTTTTCGGATTCGGTTTATGCTCCGACCGTCTCATCACCATGTTTTCCAAGGAGGGCTATATGGCTCGCGCAAACCGAGTGCGCCGATCCGGAGCATTCAATCAGGGTGACGTTCCAACCATCGCCTGCTTTAACCGGGCGATCATGCCTTTGGGCGTCGATTTCAACAAGCTCATCGCGGCCATGCAGGAATATGTGGACCGACACGTGGCGCCGGTCTGGGGCACGCCCGCACGGCTCGTCAAGTCCCGGGGTTTTCGCAAGGGATTCTGGGGCTTGGCCTTTATTGATAACGCGGATGCGGACGAAGCCGATTTCCTTGGCGTGCACGACGTCACCCCCGACGGCCTGCCGCTGTCCAGGGTGTTCGTGAAGACTACGCTCGCCGAGGGCGAGCGGGTGAGCGTGACAGCCTCGCACGAACTCGTGGAGATGCTGGTGGATCCAGCGATGAACCTGTTGACCACGGGGCCGGACCCCAAGGCCGTATATGCCTACGAGACCGCCGACCCGGTGGAGGAGTCGAGCTTTACGGTGCGCGGTATTCCCATGAGCAACTTCGTCTATCCGTCCTACTTCGAGGAGTTCCACAAACCAGACTCGGTGCGTTTCGATCATCTCGGCAAGGTCCGGCGACCTTTCCAGGTTCTGCGCGGGGGTTACCAGAGCGTCTTCAAGCACGGCAAGTGGGCCGACCACTGCGGTTCGAAAGCGAAGATGAAGCGTTTCAAGAAAGAGGATCGTCGCGGCCATCGCAGCGAGCTGCGCAAGCAGCAGATGTCGGGGAGGCGTGCCCACAAGTAACGGTGCACCGGCCGGCCGCGGGCAACCCTGCGGCTACTCAGGATCGGCGACCGAGTATTTCTCGGCGAGCTGCTGGAAGCGCGGCTGCCCGTGCAGCGCGCGGTAAATGGGGTTGACCGCGAGGTCGCCGCAGGCGACGGGGCTCGCGGGTCAGAGATTCTCCAGTGCGCCGAGAGCCGGGGCGGTCTCGCCAAGCGCCAGATACAGTTGCACAAGGTTGCTGGCGGCCGCGGGATTGGACGCGTGGCGTGCGAGTGCTTTGACGGCGGCCAGAGCCTGGCGCCGGAATTTGGGATCGTGCACGGCCTGGTAGGTAAGACGTCCCGCTTTTACCTGACGTTTATCGAGAGACGTTGCCGGTTTTACCCGTTCGAAGGCGCCGATCATCGCGTCGTACTGTTGCAACTGCTGGTAAGCATTGGCGAGCAGAAAGGCACCGTCCACGTTCTGCGGGTCGAGCCGGATCAACACGCCGGCCGCCTCCACCACTTGCGGCCAGTCGCCGAGGTCCTGCGCGTCCACGGCCAGATTGTTCCAGGCGTCCTTGTTGACGGGATCGAGCGCCGTTGCCTCGCGCGCCTGTGCGAGTGCCTGTTTCAGGGGCAGCAGGTTGCCGTAGGCGTTGTGTGCTCCGGCGTTGCTCGGCTCGATCGCCAGAGCTTGCCGGTAGGCGGCCCGCGCTTCGGCGAAATCCGGCGGGTTGCTGCTGGCTTCGGCATTTCCGAGTGCCACCCAGGCGTCCGCATTGCGGGGATCGAGCGTGCGCGCCCGGTTGGCTTCGGCGCGGATCCGGGACAAGGTGCTCTGCAGGGCGAGGTCCGAGCGCTGCGTGAGCACGAACAGCGTGCGCGAGAGCAGGGCATGGGCTTCGGCGTAGGCCGGATCGAGCGCGGCCGCCCGTTCGAAGTAAATCTGAGCCTGGGCGAGGCTCGCGACGTCCTGCTTGTTGAAGAGGGTACGGCCCTTGAGCACCAGCTCATGGGCTTCGGGGTTGCTGGTACCGTTGGCCGGCGAATCCACCGCTACGAGCTGGACTTTGAGAGCCTGGGCGATGGCCGCGGTGGCTTGGTCCTGCACCGTAAAGATGTTCTTGAAACTCGCGTCGTAGTGGGCCGACCAGAGTTGATAGTTGGTTACCGTGTTCACCAGTTCCACCGCAATACGCACCTGTTCGCCCTGGTGCAGGATGCTGCCGTAGAGGATGTACGCGACATTCAGTTGCTTGCCGATGTCGGCCGCCGTGAGGTTCGAGTTGTGCAGGGTCGAGGCGGTTTTCCATGCAATCACCCGGAGCACGGGATTATGGCCGAGCGCACCGGTGAGCTCTTCGGTGATGCCGTCGCTGAAATACTGTTGCGCGGGGTCGGCGTTCAGGTTGCGAAACGGCAAGACCACGAGCGAATTCGCGGGTGGATTGAAGCTTGCCGGCGCGGCCGTAGCTTCCGCCTGGATCGCGGCGAGGCGCTGCGCATGCCGCACGGAAAGTTTCCACGCGTACAGGCCCGACAGGATCACCAGCACCGAGACCGTGGCCGTGATCGTAGCGCCGAGTTTCCAGTGCAACTTCTGCCAGTCGGTGTAGAGCGCCGGGTCTTGCGGTTCAATCAGCATCCAGGCAAGTGCCAGTGCCACCGGAAAGCCGGCCAGCAGCACAATGATGACGGCGGGTACCGCGGCGCCCCAACCGAAATACGGAAGCGCGCGGCCGCCGATCTGGATGAAGAAACCGGCCACGATCGCATAACCGAGCGTCACCTGGTAAAGGCGGTGCTGCTTCAGGCGTGTAAAAAAGGCGGGAGTGTTGTGGTCGGCGCCCATGTCCAAGCATCCCTGTTTGGACCAAGTATAGCCTTTGGGTGCGGGAGCGGGCTCGCCCCGCGGATATACTGCCGCCTTCGCGTTTGCGCCTTACCCAGCCTGATTGCCCATGTCCGATCCGGTGCTCTCGGTCAGCGATCTGAGCAAGCGCTACGGCGAGACACCGGCCGTGGACGGCGTGAGTTTCACCGTTGCGCGCAACGAAATCGTCGGCCTGCTCGGACCGAATGGTGCCGGCAAAACGACCACCATCAACATGATTCTCGGGGTGCTCGCCCCGAGTGCCGGTCGCATCCTCATAGACGGAGTGGACGTGGCGCGACGGCGGCGCGAGGCGCTTGCGCGCACCAACTTCGCGGCGGTGTACGCGCCGCTGCCCGGCAATCTCACCGTTTATCAGAATCTGCGGATTTTCGGCCTGATCTATGCGGTCCCCGCACTGCGCCAACGCATCGAAGTACTGCTTGATCAGTTCGGCTTGCGCGAGCTGCGCAACATGAAATGCGGGGTGCTGTCCTCCGGCGAGCAGACGCGCGTGGCCCTTGCCAAGGCCATGCTCAACCGTCCCCATCTGCTGCTGCTCGACGAACCCACCGCCTCGCTGGATCCGTCCGTGGCGCAGGAAATCCGCGCACTGATTCAGGAGTTTGCCCGCCGCGAAGCCGGCGGCGTGCTCTGGACTTCACACAACATGTACGAAGTGGCAGAGGTTTGCGACCGGGTGCTGTTTCTGTCGCGCGGGCGGATTCTGCTCGAAGGCGATCCGCGCAGCCTGCCGCGGCAGCACGGCCGGCGCAGTCTCGAGGAATTGTTCATTGCGTTGGCGCGCGAGCCGCTGGCGCCAAGGGTGGCCGGGCATGCCTAGTTTCAAGCGTATTGCCGCCATACTGCTGCGCCAGTATTACCTGATGCGTGGCAGCGCCGCACGCGTGGTGCCGCTGTTTGCCTGGGTGACAGTAGACATTGTGCTCTGGGGGTTCATCACCCGCTACCTCAACAGCGTGTCGCATGCCGGATTCAATTTCGTACCGGCGCTTCTGGGTGCGGTGCTGCTCTGGGATTTCCTCACACGCGTGATGCAGGGCGTCACCATGGCGTTTTTCGAGGACGTGTGGTCGCGCAATTTCCTCAATATCTTCGCCACACCGCTGTCGCTCCACGAGTATCTCATAGGACTGGTAAGCAGCAGTATCGCCACGAGTGCGGTTGGCCTCGTGGTCATGGTGGTGATGGCTACACTGGCCTTCGGCCTGTCGTTTTTCGTCTATGGCCTGATGTTTGTGCCATTCATTCTGATTCTGTTCCTGTCCGGCATTGCACTGGGCATTTTCGGTTGCGCGCTGGTGCTGAGGCTCGGTCCCGCGGCGGAATGGTTCGTGTGGCCGATTCCGGCGCTGGTCTCGCCATTTGCCGGCGTGTTCTATCCGCTGTCGGTCTTGCCCGCGTGGATGCGCGCGATTTCCTGGCTGCTGCCGCCGTCATACGTGTTCGAAGGCATGCGCGCGCTGGTGGCGCACCGGGAATTTTCCGACGGTCTGTTGGCGCTCGGCGGCGGTTTGGCGGTTTTCTATGTCCTGCTCGCGGGCTGGATTTTCACCCGCGTCTATCGTCACGCCGTACGCACCGGCCTGATCGCGCGTTACAGCGCGGAGACGGTTAACTGAAAATCATTGACACGGTGATATGCCAAGGAGTCGGTTATGACTTATGAACTGTATTACTGGCCGGGCATCCAGGGACGCGGCGAGTTTGTGCGCCTGGCGCTGGAAGAGGCGGGCATTGACTATGTGAATGTGGCGCGAGACAAGCACGGCGAAGAGTCTGCCGAGAAGAAACTGCTGAAGTTCATGGGCGATCCCGGGCTTGTGCATCCGCCGTTCGCACCACCCGTGCTCAAAGCGGGCGAACTGGTAATTGCACAGACTGCCAATATCCTCATGTTTCTCGGTGAGAAGCACGGTCTCGCACCGGCGGATGAAGGCGGCCGGCTGTGGACACATCAGTTACAGCTCACCATCACCGATTGGGTGGCGGAAGTTCACGACGCTCATCATCCGCTTGGGCCAACAGAGTATTACGAGGACCAGAAAACCGAAGCTCGCAAGCGCACAGCGCTGTTTCTGGAGCAGCGTTTGCCGAAATACATGGGGTACTTTGAGAAAGTGCTGCAGCAGAATTCGTCCGGTAACCGCTTGTTGGTAGGCGACATACTCAGCTACCCGGACCTATCCCTGTTCCAGGTCGTGGAAGGATTGTGCTACGCTTTTCCCCGCAACCTGTCGCGCCTGGAAGGCAACTATCCAGAAATAATGGCTTTGCACGATTACGTGCGCCGCCGGCCGCGCGTGGCGGCGTATCTGGATTCAGGGCGGCGCATGGCCTTTAATGAGGACGGGTTGTTCCGGCATTACCCGGAGCTGGACACCTGACGGCAGCATAGGGGCTTGATGTTGGACAACCAGTATTGGGACGAACGCTACCGGACGGAAGAATACGCTTACGGGCGTGAACCAAATGATTTCCTGCGGGCCGAGGCTGGACGCATTCCCCCCGGCCGGGTTTTATGCCTGGCGGAGGGTGAGGGCCGGAACGCGGTGTATCTGGCCGAGCTGGGGCATAAAGTCACGATGGTGGATTTTTCCGTTGAGGGGTTACGCAAGGCCGAACGCCTGGCGCGCGAACGCGGCGTGCAATTAAATCTGATCCACAGTGATCTCGCGGTCTTCGTACCTGACGGGATATTCACCGGCGTTATCTCGATCTTTGCTCACATACCGAGAGCGGCCCGCCGGCGCATGCATGCGCGGCTGTCGCAGATACTGGCGCCCGAGGGTGTGTTTTTACTGGAAGCCTATAACCACCGTCAGCCTTCATTCGGCACTGGCGGTCCGCGTGACCCTGAGCGGCTGATGAGTCTGGAAGAGCTGCGGTTAGAGGTGTCTCCCCTGCGCGTGATACTTGGCCGCGAAGTCGAACGCGATGTCCGTGAGGGTATTTACCATACCGGCAGGGGTGCGACTGTGCAAATCATCGCCGCGCATTGACCACGCGAGGCATGGTGTGGCGAAGCCGCCCGGATGCGGACCGGACGGCTTCGTTGCGAAGCTTCAGCCGGCGTGCGGCGCCATGATGGCGGCGAGCATGTCGGTGGTGCCGGGGATGCGCACCAGGTGGGGGTAGCGCGGTCCGTCGTGGTAATTGACGTCGAGAGTTTTATACCAGCCATCCTGCTTGACCAGGAAGGCGGTGGCCGTGGCGGAATGTTGCGCCTGTTTCATGACGTAGTTCAGCGTGTCCCGCGAATAGCTCTGACCGTCCAGCGCCTGGATTTGCATGCCGGGCGCCATACCGGCTTGCCATGCGGGCGAGCCTTCGCGCACGCTGGTAACGGTACCGTTCTTGCGGATTTTGATTCCGTAGCTGTACCACTGATTGTTCATGTGCCGCAGGTGATCGCTTGCCTTTATAAAGGCATTGGGCTCGGCGGTGTACACCAGCTTCCAGCCGGCGCGCGCCAGCTCGGCGGTGGGCGGCAGGTCCGCGACCTCATAGACATGCTTCTGGAAGAACGCGTGCCAATCGTACGGCACGACCTCGTTGAGCAGTT
>JAGXAZ010000086.1 GCA_018971365.1 Gammaproteobacteria bacterium
TGGTACCGGAAGAACGCCGGCGGCCGCGGCGTGGGCTTTTTCCAGATCGGGGGCGGCATTGCCGGCGATTTCCCCATTTGCGTGGTGCCGATGCTGGAGCAGGACATGAAGCAGGAGACGCCCTTGTGGGCGTATTTCTGCCAGATTTCCGATTCCACCACCAGCTACGGTTCCTACTCGGGCGCAGTACCCAACGAGAAAATCACCTGGGGCAAGCTCGGCCGGGACACGCCGCGCTTCGTCATCGAGTCCGACGCCACCATCGTGGCGCCGCTGATGTTCGCCTACATTCTGGCCGGATAGGTGCGCGGGATGAGGCCAGCGGTGAACTTGCTCGCCGCGATACTGCTGCTGTTGCCGCCGTGTTTATGGGGGAATCCTTGTCCGCGAACGCGTACAGCGCGGAATATCCGCCGGGTACGCTCTCGATCAGCGCCGACGTGAGCGTCGTATATCTGCTCCGGCTTGCGCAGTGAGCGACTGGGGTACAATCGGGTCTTAACTTATCTGGGAGGTGTGTCGTGAAAAGCACGTTTTTGACGAAATCACTGGCCGCGGCCGCAGTGTGTGCACTGCTGCTGGCCGGCTGCGCCGGTATGGGTGGCGGCGGCGGCAACGGTGTCGAGCCGCTGAGCATGGGAAATTACAGCAACATCAAGGATGAACAGTACAAGGACGTACACAATCAGGCGGACCTCGACGCGCTCTGGAAGCAGGCGTTTGCCAACATGTCGGGCGCGCCGGACAAACCCACGGTGGATTTTTCCAAGAACATGGTGCTGGCCATGTTCCTGGGTGACCAGAAACACGGCGGCTATCTGGTCCGTTTCACCGACTTCAGCGTCACCGGCGACACGGCCAATGTGACGGTTGAGGTCATCATCCCCGGAACAAATTGCCGCTATCCCAGCCGGGCCTCCAATCCGTTTGCGTTTGCGCTCGCGCCGGCCGCCAAACAGGTGAACTTCAACGTGGTGCAGCGCAACGCGCCGCAGTGCGGCTGACCCGCACCCGCAAGTGACCGAGCACGGGACGGGCCACGGGGTCCGTCCCTTTTTTTAGCCGGACACGCACGTCCGAAAGTGGCTAGCACGGGGCGGCGGCGGGGGTATAGTGCCCGCCATGGACTCCAACCCGGCACGGCTTGACGCTCGCCTCTGTAACCGCGCGCGCCTGGCGCGCGACCCACGCTTTGACGGGCGGTTTTTCATCGGCGTCACCTCCACCGGCATTTATTGCCGGCCGATCTGCCCGTCGCCCACGGCCAAGCGCGCGAACGTGCGCTATTTCCCCAGCGCCGCCGCCGCGGCGGAAGCCGGTTTCCGGCCGTGCCTGCGCTGCCGGCCGGAAGTTGCGCCCGGCACGCCCGCGTGGAACGGCACGTCCGCGACTGTAAGCCGTGGTCTGAAACTGATCGCCGACGGCGCGCTCGACGCGGGTAGCGTGGACCATCTTGCCGCGCGTCTCGGTGTCAGCGCACGCCATCTGCACCGCCTGTTTCTGCAGCACCTGGGCGCTCCGCCGGTCGCCGTGGCGCAGACCCGGCGGCTGCATTTTGCCAAGCAACTGATTGATGGCACGCGCTTGCCCATGTCACAGGTGGCGATGGCGTCCGGCTTTCAGAGCATCCGCCGCTTCAATGACGTGATGCGCAAGCTTTACGGCCGCACGCCATCGGAATTGCGTCGTCTGCGTGAGGCCGAGGCGCCGCGTGTGGACACGGGTGAATACGTGTTCCGGCTTGCGTATCGCCCGCCGTATGACTGGGACGCGCTGCTCGCGTTTCTGGCGGCGCGTGCCACGCCCGGTATCGAAGAAGTCGTGGACGGTGCGTACCGCCGCAGCCTGGCGTTCGAGCATCAGCACGGCGTGCTGGAAGTGCGAGCGCTCAAACGTGCGCATGCCCTGGAAGCGCGCATCCGCTTTCCGGAGTCCGCCGGGCTGCTGCGTATCGTCGCGCGCGTGCGCGCCATGTTCGATGTAACCGCCGACCCCGAGGTCATCGCGCGACATTTGCGCGTCGATCCGCGGTTGCAACCCTTGATCAAACGCTACCCCGGCCTGCGTGTGCCGGGAGCCTGGGACGGTTTCGAGCTGGCGGTGCGCGCGGTTCTTGGCCAGCAAGTCACGGTGCGCGGCGCGACCACGCTCGCCGGCCGGCTGGTGCGCGCGCATGGCGAGCCGCTGCAATTCGTTGACCGCGGCGGACTGACGCATGTGTTTCCTTCCGCGCAGGTTCTGGCGGATGCGGAAATCGCCGGGTTGCCGGCCGCGCGTGCCCGGACTTTGCGCCTGCTGGCGCAGGCAGTGGTGCGCGGCAGACTGCGCTTTGCCGGCGGCCTACCGGACGAAGAATTCTTCGCGCGCTTCCAGGGGATCGTCGGCATCGGCGACTGGACGGCGCAATACGTTGCGATGCGCGCGTTCAATGAACCGGATGCCTTTCCGGCCTCCGATCTGGTGCTGCTGCGCGCCGCGGGCAACGGCCGGGCGTTGACGCCCGCGGAGTTGCGCCAGCGCGCGGAAGACTGGCGGCCGTGGCGTGCGTACGCGGCCATGTATCTGTGGCGGGCGGCGGCGGACGGCGCCAGCCCCAAACACTGACGAGGTGCACCATGTATTACTGTTACTTGCGGACTCCCGTGGGCAAACTGTTGCTCGCGGGCGATGACCACGGACTGCGCCAGGTGGATTTCCAGGATGGCCCGCATCCCGCGCAGCCGGATCCGGCTTGGCGGCAGGATGAAAAGCCGTTCCGCGCCGTGATCCAGCAACTGCGTGAATATTTCGACGGCGAGCGCCGCAGCTTCGACTTGCCGCTCGCGCCCGCGGGCACGGCGTTCCAGCTCAAGGTCTGGCATGCCCTGCGCGGCATTCCCTACGGCAAAACCTGGTCATACGGCGAGTTGGCGCGGCGCATCAAGCGTCCCAAAGCCTCGCGTGCCGTAGGCGCGGCCAACGGCCAGAATCCCCTGCCCATCATCGTGCCCTGTCACCGCGTGATTGGCACCGACGGCTCGCTCACCGGCTTCGGCGGCGGCCTGAAAATCAAGCAGCAGTTGCTGGAACTCGAAAGCGGCGAGCGGCGATTGCTGTAAATGTTGGAGCGGCACCCTGGGTGCGATTTCAGAATATCGGTGACAAAATCCCCGGCGCGCCCGACGCGCTTCCCCCCTTTTGCAAGAGGGGGGTGAGGGGGGATTTGGCGGACTCACGCGGCGAATATTGCGCCCCTGTGGCATTTGCCCGTGTACGGTTTGAGCGACTTCCTGTGGGAGCGGTGGTCTCCACCGCGATGAGTCGGAATCGCGACGGAGACCGTCGCTCCCACAATATCGCCGCTCCCACGAAGATCGCGGCAAGAATGCCGCTGCCACAATTATTCCTTTAGCTGTGCCCGCATGATCTCGGCCACTTCGCGCTGCAGCGGATCATCAGTACCGGACAGTGCGCGCACCACGCCTTGCTGATCGGCGCGTGAGCGGTTCTGGTTGAATTTGAATTTGCCCTCCAGCCGTTCGATCTCGATTTCAAAGGCCACGATGTAGTCAATCTGGTCGTCAACGTAATCGCCCGCCTGCGCGGTGCTCCACGGCGGATGCACGCGGGCTTCGTGGATGGCCACCAGTTTTTCAAGCATCGCGCGCACTGCGGCTTTATCGGAGACGATTACCGGCCGCCCATGCGCGTGCACCGCGGCGTAATTCCAGGTGGGCACGGTCACCGGGCTCTCGTACCAGGACGGCGATATGTAAGCGTGGGCGCCGGTGAACACCACCAGCGAGGCGCACTTGCCATCGAACAGTTGCCAATGCGGGTTGGCGCGCGCCATGTGCGCGAGCAGCGTGCCGTGCCGGCCGCGCTTCTCGTCCACCATGAACGGCAGGTGCGTGGCGGCGATCTCGCCGTCATGCGCGGTGAGAAGCAGCGCGAACGGGAAGCGGCGCCTGAGTGCATGCAGGCGCGGTGCATCGTCGAGCTTGAAGGCGGCGGGGGTGTACATCAGCGCGTTTCCTTGTAGATAGCACGCAGCGCCGGATGGCGGCGCAACGCGGGGATGACTTGTTTTTCGAGCCAGGGGTTGTGTTCGAACCAGCCGACGTTGCGCGGTGAAGAATGCGGCAAAGGCAGGAATTCCGGCCAGTGTTCACGCCAGTGACGCACGGTCTCGGTGAGCGTGGCCTTGCGGCGCTCGCCGAGGTAGCAGGCCTGCGCATAACCGCCGACGAGAATCTTGAGTTCGATGTACGGAAGCGCAGCCAAAAGCCGGCCGGTCCACAACTCGCCGCGCGGCGGCAGATCGCCGGATTTGCCCTTGCCGGGGTAACAGAAGCCGATGGGAATGATGGCGAAGCAACGCGAGTTGTAGAATGCGGTTTGGTCCACGGCCAACCACTTGCGCAGGCGTTTACCGCTCGCATCGTTCCAGGGATTGCCGATCTCGTGGACCCTGCGGCCTGGCGCCTGGCCCACGATCAGCACGCGCGCGTCGCGGTGCGCGTTCAGCACTGGGCGCGGTTCGGGGATTTTGCCCGCGCAGGCACGGCCGGCGCGTACCGCGGCCAGCAGGCGTGTCAGGTTTTCAGTCATGGTTCGCGCGTAGTGTACGCCGGCCAATTACAACAAGGAGCATGTGCAATGCGGGGCGTGTTTCTGGATCTCGACACCGTGAGCCGCGAAGGCGATGTGGATCTGGCACCGCTGCGCCGCGTGCTTGGCGAACTGCGCACTTTCGAAGTGACGCCCCCTGAGCAGGTGTTGCCGCGGGTTGCGGATGCCGAGGTGGTGATCACCAACAAGGTGAAACTCGGGGCTGCGACGCTCGCGCAGTTTCCGCGCGTGCGGCTGATATCCGTGGCCGCGACCGGCACCAACAACATTGACCTTGAAGCCGCGCGTGCACGCGGCATCACGGTCACCAACGTGCCGGGGTATTCAACCATGTCGGTGGTGCAGCAGGTATTCGCGTTGGCGCTCGCGCTTACCCAGCACCTCAAGGAATATGAGGCCTTGTTGCAAGCGGGAGCCTGGCGGCGCGCTCCGCAGTTCACGTTGCTCGACTACCCGATCCGGGAATTGGCGGGCAAGACTTTGGGCATCATGGGTCACGGTGACATCGGCAAGGCTGTCGCACGCGTCGCCGAAGCCCTGGGCATGCAGGTGCTGATTGCCGCGCGCAATGATGACGACTACCGTCCGGGCCGCGTGCCGCTCGCGCAACTGCTGGCGCAGGCGGACGTGCTCTGCATTCACGTGCCACTTTTACCCGAAACGCGCAATCTCATCGGAGCGGGGGAACTGGCGCTCATGAAGCACGATGCCCTCGTCATCAACTGCGCGCGCGGCGGCATCGTGGACGAACAGGCGCTCGCGGATGCGTTGCGCGCCCATCGTCTCGGCGGCGCGGGCGTGGACGTGCTGTCGGAGGAACCGCCGGTGCACGGTAATCCGCTGCTCGAACCCGGCATCCCGAATCTCATCGTCACGCCGCACGTCGCCTGGGCCACGCGCGAGGCACGCCAGCGGGTGGTTAACGAGATGGCCTTGAATATCGAGGCATTCAAGCAAGGCGAGAAGCGCAATCGCGTGGCGTGAATTCCGGACCGCGAAAGCCGGGCTGAGGGCACATGTGCAGAGGTGCGTAGCGCAGCACAGGCTGTCCGGTTACACTTTCTGCATGTACCGACACCGCCCTTCCCGTTCGTTGTTGTCTGCGGTTATCGTCATGCTCGCCACCACCGCGGTACTGACGATTTCCGGGTGTTCGCAAAAGAAGCCCGCATCCACCGCGCCTTCGGCAGCCACCCAAGCGGCCGCCGACAAGGAACTCGGGCTATATCGGCAACTGCTGGCGGCACAAAGATTGCCCCAGGCGGTGCTGATCGCCCACGACATTCTGCAGAAATATCCCGGTACTCCCGCGTCGGCAGAAGTTCAGAAAGCGCTGCCCATGCTTGAAGCCCGGGCCGAGCATGCCAAACTCGCCGCCCTGTGGCTTTACCAGACCAACAATCAGGACGGCTTGCAATATACCGCCGCGATTTATTCCAGCCGGCCCTCGGGACTGGATACCCGCGTGCATCTGGTACTGCGGCGGCACGTGGGCTGGCCTCAGAGTGTGTACCTGTACGGCCACGAGCGTGGTTTCGTCTGCAAAAACGTGTGCGGCCTGACGATGCATGTGGATGGCAGACGCGAGGTCTGGAAGGCATATCTCCCGACTAGCGGCGAGCCCGCGCTGATCATCCGGGACGACCAGCGCTTCATTGCCATGCTGCCCAAGGCCCAGCTCATCGAGATGGATGTGATTACCCGAGATCACGGCCCTGAAACTTTACAGTTCCAGGTCGGTGGGTACGACGCGTCAAAATTCCTGTCGCTGCCGAAGCAATAACAGGCCGGGCTTCGCCCGAGCCGGAATTCAGATCTTGATTGCAGCCACCTCCGGCGGCAACCATTTTTGAGAGCGGTATTTCGTCCCGCGGCCGGATGACTTTCTTTGGGCGTGCAAAGAAAGTCACCAAAGAAACACGACCCGGAGCGCGGGTCGCCACAGACGGCGACTGCCCTGCGCTCTTCGCTCGCTGCGGAGTCCGGCCGAGAGGCCAGCCGTCCCTGGCGCGCCGACCAGCCCGGCCATCCTTGGCCGGGCGTTTGCCGCTTCGCGGCTCACCCTTGCTCGCTCCAGTGCTCGGCTCGCGCTACGGGTATTGGGGACCTTGCGACACCCGTGGCCCATGGCCGCGGGCGCTGCGCGCTCGGCGGAATCCATGGGTATTTGAGAAAGAAATCAATCGAAGGGCGGGCTTATTGTTTTATCCGTATGCTCTCGGGTCGCGCAACGACCAGTGTCATGTATCCCTGTAATCCCGCTCGCCGGTTTCCGGGTTGTAGAACACTTCCACCATTTTCCCCGACGTCGGGTCCACGAAGCGTTCGCCGGTGGCCTGCCAATGACCCTTGTTGCGATTCACCTTGGGCAGATAGCGCCAGGGCTCGAACAGCACCGCAACGATGACAACGCCGCCTTCGATGAACAGGTAAATTGCCGGTATGTAAAGTCTGAAGGCCAGACACACGATTGCGGCCAGGAGGCCTGCGACTCCGAGTGCGATGACGAAGCGGCGCAGCATCTCAGCCGGCCTTTTCCAGCACCACCGCGGTGCCGTAAGCCACGATCTCGCTCATGGTCTGGCCGATTTCCGAGGAATCGAAGCGCATCATCACGATGCCGTTGGCGCCCATGGCAGTGGCGTTCTGTACCAGACGGTCCACCGCGTGGCGGCGCGCTTCCTCCAGCATCTCCGTGTATTCCTTGATTTCGCCGCCCGCGAGCGAGCGCAGACCGGCCATGATATTGCCACCCAGCCCACGGCTGCGCACCACCACGCCGAATGCCTGTCCCTTGGTTTCCTTCACGCGGTAACCCGCGACGTATTCAGATGTCACGACGATCATGTTGGGTGCTCCCTTTCAGTACGGAGATTGGAGGGCTGTAGGATACGCCGAAGCACCTATTTTGTGCGGGTAGCGGCCGCGTGCTATTCAATCCCTTCTCCCGTGGCGAGAGAAGATGCGGAGGCGGTGAGATATTCGTTCGTTCTGAGCGTAGGCGCGTAGCGCCGAAGTCGAAGAACATCGTGCGGCCTTCGGCCGCGATCTTTATCAAGATAGCGGGATTCCGTCCCGCAACCGGGTGACTTTCTTTGGACGTGCAAAGAAAGTCACCAAAGAAACACGCCCCGGAGCGCGGGTCGCGGAAACCGCGATTACCCTGCGCCCTTCACTCGCTACGGAGTCCGGCCGAGAGGCGTTCCATCGCCTCGCGGCCGGGGCGCCGCTGTCCCTGGCGGCGCCCCTTCGGGCTGGCCTTGCTCGCTCCAGTGCTCGGCTCGCGCTACGGGTATGCAGAGAGCCCGCGAAGCGCGGGCAGGTCGTGGCGGCGGGCGCCCAGCACCCGGCGGAATCCACGGGGTTTAACAAGAAAAGACCGCCGCCGTTGTCGCCGTATCGCATTCGAGTCACGCGCGTTGCGGGGGAGACGGCAACCGAACCCCAACAGATTTTGTTGTTTGATGCGGTTGTTAGGCCCACAGATTCTCATTCTTGTTCCTTACTATCCGAAAAGACCGGAAGGCGGCTCGCGCCTTGAAAGTCGTAATCGTGTCTGCATGATTACCCAATGCCTCTCGTATTTGTGCACGAGATATCTGAGACTCGCAACCTACAATCACTTCGTGTAGCGATAGAGTGTCCGAGAACTCCACAAAGTAAAGACCGTTCTCCTGAGTATTTAACTGAGCATAGACACGGTATTCTTTTTCGTAACTCCAATGAGAGAATTTCGCAAAGAGCAGTTGTTGCATGAACTGTTCGTCGACGATCTTGGGCCATGAGAACCGTGAGTTTACATAGGCCACTTGGCGAGCGTGTGTCTCTGGAATGCTGAATCCAAGGCATAAGCCTCGATGCTTATCTGCATAGTGCCCCCACAGCACCGGGTTTCTCCATGTTCTGCTGAAACAGAGTAGCCCCTTAGACTCGGACAGCTTGTTTTTGGTCTTGTGAAGCGCATGACGGTGATGCATGTCTGATAGATCAGCTGCTAGAAACTCAAATGGATCGTTCAGTTCGTGAAGGCGTGAAATCTTGAGTCGCCTTTGTCGCAATGCAGCAAGACCGTACTCTTGGCCGATGAAGTGATATAGCCGCAGCATGCTTTCTGGCCCAATTAGATTTGGAGCTGCCTAAATTGAGTCAAACATTGAAGTCCATTATCGGACAGAAGTCCATGCTGCGTGAAGCAATCAGTGAAACCAACAGGGTGGGAAAGTACTCTTGAAAACCCCGTGGATGACGCCGAGCACTGGACCGAGTGAGGAACGGGCCGCGGAGTGGGCGAAGCCATGGATGGCGAGCCTTCGCAGCGGCGCATGGATGCGCCGTCTGCGAAGCCCCAAACGAGG
>JAGXAZ010000087.1 GCA_018971365.1 Gammaproteobacteria bacterium
GTGTCCAGCAGCTTCTTCCAGTTGGGCTTGCCGCTGAACAGTTCCCCGTCCCACCACACCGTGCCGGCTTCGAGTGCCGCGGCCTCGGTTTCCGACATCTCCGGCATGACTTTGCGGAATATGTCCAGCAACGGCCGGCTGATCCATTGGCGGCGCAGTTCCTTGATATTGAGCGGTATGGCAATCGCCAGAAAGATGATCCAGAACAGGAGCATCAGCCAGTCCGGGCCGGTGCCGATGAGCGTGTACACGATCAGGTACAGCAGATACAGGCCAGTGGCTACCAGCAGCGAGCTGCGTAGATACAGAATCGTTAGGCTGTAGGCGATGAAGACGATGATCCAGAGGATGGCAATGGCGGCGGACACGGGAATCCCTGCTTGTTGTTGAATGGCGGCGGTACGGCCATTCCTGAAGTCGCGAAACTATACCCCAGAGCCGCAATGCCGTTAATAGCGGTCAGCGCGGCGTGCACGCCTGCAGTTTGGCGCGCGTGGCCGGCGGAAATGCCACGGCCTTTTGCGCACGGAAATCGAAACACACCGCGCCGGTTTTGGCTTCCGCGACCGTGTAGCCGTTGGCCACGTGGCTGATGCGATAGTAAAAATCACAGCCACGGCTCGCGCATTCTCCCGCCGCCACTGCGATGCGCAGGCGGTCGCCGAAAAACGCCTGTGCCCGATACACGACGGCCGCATCGGCAATCACGAAACCGATGCCGTCGGCACCGATCTCCTCGATGTCAAGCGACGCCAGGAAACGCCGGCGCGCTTCGTGCATCAGGGTCAACACCGCGTCGTTGCCCAGATGATTGCCGTAGTTGAGGTCGCCGACGCGCACGCTGAGTTCGGTTTGGAACGCAAAGTGCTCCGGTAGTTCAATTTTGATTCGCGCCATGGCAAAGTTCTTACTTATGTTGTGGGAGCGGCAATATTCGCCGCGATTTTCCGCCGTGGGAATCGCGGCGGGGACCGCCGCTCCCACAGTTGAATCAGGACTCGCCAGTGTAATTGCAGTGGAGTCATGCCATTTGCCACGCCGCCATCAACTGGCACGCACGTTCGCGGGCGCTGGTGGCGTCGAGTGTGCCGCGCGCCACCGAGTCCACGAAGTTTTCATGTTCGCGGCTGCGCAGTGCGTGCAACGCCGCGCCTGCCTGCTGGGCCACGTGGAACAGCAGTGCGCGTTCGTCGGCGGTGTACTGTTCCGCCGGCCGCGGACCGCACACCAGCGCGCCGATGAGCTTGCCACGCACCGCCATGGAGAACACGTAGCCGTCCTTGCCGAGCGCGCTTGCCACCTCGTGTAGGTCGGCTTCATGATCGCCGGCGCGCAGGCGCACGAATGCCAGATCGTCCGCACCTATCTGTTGCGGAAATTCCGCCGACCCACGGTGACGTACGCGTGCATACCCCTGCGCCTGACGTTCGTATAGCGCCACGCTCTCGGCATGGCTGTGCTCGAAGACCTGCTGCGCGGTCAGATCCAGCAGATGTTCCGGCTGCTCGATGAAGCCGCAGGTGCGCGCAAAGTCATTGAGTGCCTTTTCGGCACGGTACTGGCGGCGGAACAGGAAACGATTGATGTAGGTATCCACATACTTGCGCAGGCTGCCAAGTACGATGCCGAGTGCCAGCGGCACGATCAGCTCGAGAAGCAGGCCGGCGCCCTTACCCAACGTAGCATGCTCCACGATGCTGTTGATGGCGGCGAACACGCCCACCACGATGGCGGTAATGGCTCCGTACGCCAGCGTGCGGTTCAGCACGATGTGCACGTCCACCAGCCGGTGGCGCAGCACAGCGTAGCCGTAACCTATAGCCGACAATACGAAAGCCAGACCTTGCAACTCATCGAGCCGCCGCTGCGAGACGGGATTGGCTGTCAGGAACTCGCCCGCGTAAAACACCAGGGCCAGCAATATGATGCCGGTGCTGGCCAGAATCCAGCGGATGCGCAGGCGCTGTTCCGCGCCTGCGCGTGCATAACCTGCCACCAGCATTGCAAATGGTACCAGTCCCGTGAACAGGCTGATTCCGGGAAGCACCAGTCTTGACCAGCCGGTCGCGGCAAAATAAACCTGCCCGATCACCTGGACCAGGGATAAAACCTGGAGCACCACCACCACCAGAATGAACAAGGCCGCGAACAGCCGTTTGACGCGCCGGCTCAGGCCGGTCCCGATCACGGCTCGCGTCATCATGTAAAGGCCCAAGGCGATTAGCGGAACGATGACACAGTTGCAGAGAATGTCCACGGCGATGCCGGCGGCGGCTGAAACCGGCAGCGCACGCAGCCCGCTGTTGACGACCACCAGCAACGACATCAGGCCTAGACCCCAGGCCGCCGCATCCCGCCCGCGCCATAAGGCCAGCAGACCCAGGACCAGGAAGGAAAAGAACAGCAGGTAACTGAGTATCCGGTCGGGGCGATACGCGGGATTGAGGGAAAGCACTTGGCTGGTGGCCGGTACAGTGAGGATCTGGTTGCCGCGGCGCACCACCATGTCGTAGCTGAGTCCGGGTCTCACGGTGATCAGCAGCAACGCAGCCGCCCGCGCCGACGGTGTCATTTGCCGCAACAGCAATTCATCTCCGCTCTCGATCCCCGTGGGAAGCGGGATGTTGCGTATGGGAGCAATCACGTAGCGGGAACCATCGCGGAGTGTGACGTTGAACGGCAAGCCCGCGTTACTGCGCAAGAAGATCAACTGTATGCAGGCGGTGATAGCGATCAGGCTCAACAGACCAAAAGTCCAGACCCGGAGGTTCATGACAGGACTCCCATGCGAGTGACCGCGGCACTCTACTCCCGGTAAATCTCGTCCGCACTCGTTTGCCGTGCGGCCGTGTCGGCTGGACGGGCGCGGGCTTTTGGGCGTAGGCTGCCCGCTCTCTTTATGGCGGTCGGCATGGAACCAAACGCCGGATACGGTGTCGTGACTGCATCGGTGTCGCTTAATCAAAATAATTCCTTGAGGAGATTCTTCGTGAAAACATCCCGCTTGCTGACCGCACTGGTCCTGTGTGCACTGGTTTTGCCGGCCTTCGCGGCCGACAAGTCCACCCCGCCGTCGGCGCCCCCCTCGGGAGCGGCTTCGGCTACGCCGCAGGGGTCCACCACCACCGGCACGGTTACGGTCGAAGGCCAGGTCATTCATTACAAGGCCGTGGCCGGTACCATCATTCTCAAAAACAAGAATGACAAACCAACCGGCAGCATGTTCTACATTGCGTATTTCAAGGATGGCGCCAACCCAGCCAACCGGCCGGTGACCTTCTTCTACAACGGCGGTCCCGGTTCCTCCACAGTGTGGCTGCATATGGGAGCCTTCGGCCCGCGCCGCGTGGTCACAGAGGATCACACCCATACCCCGGCCGCTCCCTATCAACTGGTGAACAATCAGTACAGCCTGCTGGATGCCACCGATGAGGTGTTCATTGACGCTATGGGCACCGGCTTCTCGCGCATCCTCGGCAAAGACGAGGGCGGCGAAGGCAGTCCCAAGGATTTCTACGGCGTGGATCAGGATGCCCGCAGCTTCGCCCAGTTCATTACCCGCTTCCTCTCGCAGTACGGCCGCTGGAATTCGCCCAAATACCTGTTTGGTGAGTCCTACGGCACCACACGTTCAGCGGTGCTTGCCAACGATCTCGAGACTAACGACGACGTGGACCTGAACGGCGTGATCCTGCTGTCGGAAATCCTCAACTTCAATCTGAATGCGGATTTCCCCCAAATCAACCCCGGCGTGGATTTGCCGTACGAAATGATGTTGCCGACTTTCGCGGCGACCGCGTGGTATCACCACAAGCTGCCTAACCCACCGGCGCAACTGCAACCGTTCCTCGACCAGGTGGAACAGTTCGCGATGAACGACTATACGAAGGCGTTGCAGGCCGGTTCGACGCTCGATCCGGCCGCCAAGCAGAAGATTGCGGAGCAGCTGCACAATTACACCGGCCTGCCGGTAAGTTATCTGCTGAAAGCCAATCTGCGCGTGACCGGGCCCCAGTTCGAGCATGAATTGCTGAACGACAAGGACGATCTCACCGGCCGGCTGGACACGCGCTTCGCCGGCCCGGCCATGGACCCGTTGGCTGAGCAGGCAAGCTATGATCCGCAATCTGCCGCCATCAGCTCGGCCTACGTTTCGGCATTCAACAACTACGTACGCAAGGACTTGAAGTTTGGCGAGAACTGGGTGTACAAGCCGGAGATCAACGTGTTCCCGGAATGGGATTTCAAGCACCAGCCGCCGGGTGCACCGTTCCCGCTGCCGTTCTCGCCCAATGTGATGCCGGACCTGGCCTCGGCCATGATCTACAACCCCGATCTCAAGGTGCAGCTGAACTCGGGCTATTTCGATCTGGCCACGCCCTACTTTGCGGCGGTTTACACCATGCACCATCTGCCGATGCCAGACCGGCTGCAGAGCAACATCCAATACGTCTTTTATGACTCCGGCCACATGGTGTACGCGCACATTCCCTCGCTCAAGAAATTGCACGACAACAGTGCCAAGTTCATCGAGTCCACGCATGGAAGTGCCCAGTAGGCGGACGCGACTGCTGATTGCAAAAAAGCCGCGGGCAAATCCCCGCGGCTTTTTTTGTGCCCTGTGCTTTCATCCCGGGACCGTGCACATGTTTCGCGCAATCATCGGCGCACGCCGCGCGGTTGCCGCCGGCTTCGTCCTCCAACTGGGTTACGGCCACGGCGACGTATATAATGCGGTTCGTGCTTGCGCATCGTGGCTACCGACCGGGCACGCCGCGCGAGACCGCTCACTCGGGTTGCCACCTCGTCATTGAACATGCGTCGCCTATTCCGTCGTCATCTGCCGTTGTCCGTGCTCACCGCGGCGCTGGCACTGCTCGTCGCCTGTCAGGCTCAACCGCAATGGCAGCTCACCAACGTGAGTGGGCATCTGCCCGACCTCCGGTTCAATCTCACCGACGATCTCGGCCAGCCGGTCACGGCCGCGGCCTACCGGGGCAAGGTCACGATGCTGTATTTCGGCTACACGCATTGTCCCGACGTGTGCCCGCTGACCCTGGCGCACATGCATCAGATGATGCAGAAGCTCGGCACGGCCGCGGCCGGCGTGCAATTCCTGTTCGTTACCGTGGACCCCGAGCGCGACACGCCCGCGATCCTGCGCCAGTACGTGGGCGCGTTCGATCCGCACATCGTGGGCCTTACCGGAACCCAGGACCAGATCGCAGCGCTCGCCAAGCGTTACCGGGCTTTCTACAAACGCGAGACGCCGAAGACGCCTGCCGGCAACTACGAGGTCAGCCACAGCTCGGCGATCTACATTTTTGACCGCGACGGTCGTGCGCGCCTGCTGGAATCACCGCGCGATCCGCAAACGACCGTGGTGCACGACCTGAAGCTGCTGCTGGAACAGAAGACGTGAAACCCGCGCATCGGCGCGTGAGCGTGATGCCGATCTTGCTCGCGCTTGCCGCATTGACAACTGCCGGCGCGGCGCCTGCGGCGGCGCCGGCAAAAGGCGTCTTGCAGATCAAGGGCGCCTGGATTCGCTGGCTGCCGGCAGATCTTCCGGCGGCGGCTTACGCGGTCATCGTGAACCACGGTGACGCCAACGCGCGGCTCATCGGCGCGGACAGTCCGGATTACGGCATGCTGATGCTGCACCGGTCCCTGCTTGCACAAGGCTCCAGCTCAATGGAAGCGGTTTCCGGCTTGGAGATTCCCGCGCAGGGTGAGGCGGCGCTCGCGCCGGGCGGCTATCACCTGATGCTGACGGAACCGCAGCACGCCATCAAACCCGGCGACACCGTTAAAATCACCCTGCACTTCGCCGATGGTATCGCGCTTCAGGCGGACTTTCCGGTGCGGCCGGCCAATGCCTCCGGTCCCTGAGTCTGCGCCACCACGCGTGCGCGCCAGTCCGCACGTTGCGCCTTGCGCTTCGGCAGTCGTCCCTTGCCGTCCAGCCGCAGCCAATGGCTGAAGGCAATCAGTGCGGCCAGCACGCTCATCATCGAACTCGGAACCCACAGGATCAGGCCGCCCAAGTGCTGATCCTGCAGCGGTGAAATGCCCGCGAACGCCCGCCCGCACAGGCTGTAGATCGGATACAGATCGCTGCGCGTGAGACTGAGGTACGCGCCCAGCACGATTTGCGGCACGATCACCGCCAAGGCCAGGAACACGCGCATGCCCGGGGACAGGCGCGCCGGCGGCCGGGTGCGCCGGTCGAGAATCAGCCACCAGAAAAGCATGCCATCGGCCGCCATGCTGTAGTTCATTACGTGGTACAGCCGCCAGTCCAGCATGGCATCGAAATGTACCGCCGGCCACAGCCAGAGATAAATCAGGCCGACGAACAGCACCGCGGCCACCAGCGGATGCAGCAACACGTTGAACAGCCAGCGAACCGGCGTCCAGCGCACACCCACGCGCAGCCGCAGGCGCCAGTTGAGCGGCAATCCGCGCCGCATGGTGATGCCCGGATAGGCGAGCGCAATCAGGAACGGTCCGAGATGATGCAGGCCGACGTGCTGGATGCGGTGGATGAAGAACTCATGCTCGGCGTAATAGTCGAGACGCGTGTGCAGGCCGGTGTACAGTATCAGCATGCCCGCCCAGAACAGCAGTTGGCGCCGCCACGGCGCGCTGAGCGGCGAACGCCACACGCCGCGCGCATACAGCCACACGGCCGCCGCGAACACCACCACGACGGTGGCCGAAGGCTCCCACGGAATCCACCACTGCAGAAATGCCAGCACCGCGTCAACCGTTCAGCAGGTCCTTCACGCCCGCGCGCTCTTCCAGCAATTCCTTCTCCGTCGCCTGCATGCGTGCGCGGGAGAAATCGTTGGGCTTGAGGCCCTTAACGATTTTCCACTGGCCCTTGGTGCACACCACCGGGAAGCCATAAATGATGCCCTTGCTGATGCCGTAGCTGCCGTCCGACGCTACGCCCATGCTGACCCACTGGTTTTTGCTGCCCAGCACCCAGTCGCGCATGTGGTCAATGGCGGCGGCGGCGGCCGAAGCTGCCGAGGAGGCGCCCCGGGCCTTGATGACCGCCGCGCCGCGCTGCTGCACGGTGGGGATGAAGTCGTTCTGCACCCAGTTCGCGTCCACGAGCTTGATCGCAGGTTTGCCCTTGACGGTGGCCTGATGGATGTCGGGATATTGCGTTGAGGAATGATTGCCCCAGATGACTAGGCGTTTCACGTCATTCACGTGTGCGCCAGTCCTGGCGGCGAGTTGCGACATGGCGCGGTTCTGATCGAGCCGCATCATCGAGGTGATGTTGCGGGCCGGGATGCGCGGCGCATTGGCCGCGGTAATCAGCGCATTGGTGTTCGCGGGATTGCCCACGACCAGCACCTTGATGGATTTTTTTGCGGCGTTGTTCAGCGCCTTGCCCTGCGCGGAGAAAATTTTGGCGTTTTCCAGCAGCAGGTCCTTGCGTTCCATGCCGGCACCGCGCGGTCTCGCACCCACGAGAATCGCGTAGTCCGCGTCCTTGAATGCCATTTCGGCATTGTCGGTGGCGACGATGCCCGCGACCAGCGGGAACGCGCAGTCGTTAAGCTCCATAACCACGCCGGACAGTGCACCCTGAGCGACCGGCAGCTCCAGCATTTGCAGGATCAATGGCTGATTCGGGCCGAACAGGTCGCCGGCGGCGATGCGGAATACCAGCTGATAACCGATCTGGCCGGCGGCACCGGTGATGGCGACGCGGACGGGTTTCTTCAATGCGGGCATGGGCAACTCCAAATGGGTTGAAGAGCAAACGCGCCCGAACGGGCGGTGTGCTGGCAAATGGGGAGCGCGGATTTTAACACCCGGCCTGCGGCCGCATCACAGCGCCAGGTCGCTGATGCGCTCGCAGAATCAGTGGCGGGCCGATGCGGAACGTGCGTGCTGGCACGTGCAAAACGGGATGACCAGTGACTTCGGCACCAAAGGTGCACGGCGGCGACTTGCGCTTTTGCGGTGAAGAGGCAGCCGCCAGCGCAGTGCGCCTGGCCTCGCATTTTTCGTCGGCCGGCGCGATTTCAACCGGGCCGAGCAGTCCGGACGGGAGTTCTTTAGATCGTTAGGTGACGAGATTCCCCTGGGCGTACAGGCAATCCGGAAGCAGGGTGGGTTTGCAGGCATCCCGTTTATGACTGATGGTCATTGATAACCAATTGATTCCAGACGCTTTGCAGTTGCCGGTATTTCCAGGAAATATTTCTTCCCAAGCCCTTGCTTTTTTGTTAATTGGTGTTATAGTTATCTACAACACCACTACGATTCCGGCCAGAGCCGGATGCTTGAGCAAGCAAGGAGAACAGCCATGAGCATTACAGGAAAACTGATTTTCGCATTGGTCATCGCCGCAAATCTCGCGGCGATTGCCGCGGTCAGCGCCGTAAATCTGCATCGGCGCGCCGCACAGCAGGTCCAAGTCATCGAGCTGGCCAAGATCGTCGTAACCCCGACCAAGATGGCAGCCGAACCCATTGCTCTCGACCCGATCGTGGTCACGCCTAGCGACGCCGACTGGCGTTATGCCAAGGCCAACGGCGTGAGTCGCCCGGCGGCTACCATCGTGGCGCTCGCACCCATTGCGGTGCGACCGACCGCGGAGCGGCTGGCAGAGTTCGCAGCCATACAAATGACGGGCGGCGCACCCGCGACCACAATGGGCACGGCAGAAAATGCGAGCGTGGCCTTGTTGATGCAGGCGCTGGGTGAATTTTCTCCCGGACAGTACCTTGACACCGGTGCCGCACTGCGCGCGTTCAACGTGCTGGTGTTTGACGGTGTGGACCGCTAAGGTACGCTCAACTATAGCGCTCTAGTTCGCTAGAGCAGCAGCGGAGAGGCACATGGATCCCAAATGGAGCGACAACCAGCCGATCTACCGCCAATTGCGGGATCGGGTAGTGTCCATGATCCTTGAGGGCAGTCTCAAGGAAGGCG
>JAGXAZ010000003.1 GCA_018971365.1 Gammaproteobacteria bacterium
CCCAACGGATGGCGGTGTTCTTGGCGAGGATGGTGATGCCGCGCTCGCGCTCCAGATCGTTGGAATCCATGACGCGCTCGGGAACGGCGGCGCGCGCATCCAGCGTGCCGGACTGGCGCAGCAGCTGGTCCACGAGCGTGGTCTTGCCGTGGTCTACATGGGCGATGATGGCTATGTTGCGCAGGTCTTCAGTCACTGGGGGGTGCCGCGAGCGGAAAAAGCGCGGCATTATACGTGTTTTACCGATGGCCATGCCGCTGCCTGCGAGAAAAACCCATGGGATTTCAGGCGCTTGAAAGCATGGACAGCATCGCTTAACAAGCGTATGCTCTCGCCCCCGTTCGGTACCTGTCAGTTTGCCTGTCGACGCTTTTGGGGTGTTCCCTGCTCGCCGTCATCAAATGATCAGCAACGAACAACAGTCGAATGCCGCGATCTCCGAATCCCGGCATATCGTCTGGACAAGTGCCACCGTTCCGGGCTGTCCCGGCGCGGTGGGTGTTATTGACCAGCAGAGTGAAACAAGCATATGACGTCTATCTACGTGGGCAATCTGCCCTTTTCCGCTTCCGAAGAGGAAGTACGTTCCAAGTTCGAGCCGTTCGGCACCGTGCATTCGGTAAAGCTGATCTCCGACCGCGATACCGGCCGCCCTCGCGGCTTTGCCTTCGTGGAAATGGATCAGGGCGCGGCACAAAAAGCCATCCAGGAATTGAATGGCAAGGACATGGGTGGCCGTCCCCTGCGCGTCAACGAAGCGCAGGAACGGCAGCCCCGCCAGCAAGGCGGCGGCCGCGGCGGCCGTTGGTAATCCAGCCCGCTTGAGCATCTTGGACCCCGGCGGGTTCCGCCGGGGTCCGGGTTTTGGGTTTGACCTGTTGCCGCCGGAGCCATCCTGCGGAATGATCTGATATTTGTCACTTTCCGGCGGCTCAGGCCGCCTTTATCATGTCCGCGATCCTGCCGGCAGATCCCACAAACCTTTAAAGGACACTTGAATATGGAATCCTCCGCTTTGGCTTGCCTCGGCAACATTTTCGTGGATCCGAAAAAGGCGCTGCAGGACGTCCTGCCGCATGGACGCTGGGCCTGGTACCCGTTGATTGTCATGATTCTGCTCAGCATTGCCTTTACGGTCTGGTACTTTTCCACCGTGGACATGGGCTGGTTTACCAATCAGACGCTTGCAGCCATGTCCGGCAAGTACAGCGGCGATCAGCTTGAGGCCATGCGTCAAGGCTTTACCCGCGGACGTTTCCTGACCATTGGCATCGTCGGCAGCACGCTGGCCGTGGTGATTCTCCTGCTGCTGCAGGCCCTTTACTTCTTCTTCGTGGCAAAAATCAGCGGTTATGAACCGCAAACCTACGGCAAGTGGCTGAGCTTCAGCATCTGGACCAGTTTCCCCAACGTGGTGGCGACTATTGCCGCGGCTGTGGCCTACGCGTTTGCCAGCGCACAAACCAGCTATTACGCGGTGGACGTGACCTCGCTCAATACGCTGCTGTTCCACCTACCGCTGTCGCATCCGCTCGCGGGCGTGGCCGGCAGTGTGCATCTGACCACGTTCTGGTGCCTGGCTTTGATGATTGTTGGGCTGTCGCTGTGGAGCAAAAAGAGCCTGGGAAAATCCTCGCTTATCGTGCTCACGCCCTGGGTATTGATTTACGCCGTGTGGATCATCGTGAAGCTCGTCTGAGACAGCAGGACCTTCAGTCCGAGCACTTGCATTCCGACTTTCAGGTGTTATACTAAAATATAACACCAATACATGCGGAGACCGGCATGCCGAAACAGCGCAAACTCTGGATCAGTTTGGCGATCATCGCCGGTATCATCATCCTGGTGCTCATCAGCCGGTTTGCAACGCGTGGCAGCGCCGAGAAAGTCACGGTCGCCAAGGTCGAAGCACGCACCATCCGCAGCTCGATTCTGGCCTCCGGTCAGCTAATTTACACCAATCCGGTGGAGCTCAAGCCGGAAATCATCGGCAAGATCAGCGCGATTCCCGTTGTCGAGGGCCAGATGGTCAAGAAGGACCAGGTCGTGCTGCGCATAGACCCGACGCTGTATCAGGCGGCGGTGGCCCAGGCCACGGCCGGCGTGCAACAGGCGCGACTTGCGATCGAAAGCCAGAAATTCTCCGTAGCCAATCTTCAATTGCAGTGGAACCGCCAGCAGTCACTGTTCAAGCAACACCTGGTGGATGCCAACAGCTTTGACCAGCTCACCAATCAACTGGACATCGCCAAAGTGCAACTGGATTCCCAAAAGGAAGCTGCGCGCATTGCCGAGGCCCAGTTAAGCCAAGCCCAGCAAAATCTTTCAAAGACCGTGATCCGCTCGCCGATTGACGGCATGGTCACCAGTCTGCCGGTAAAGGTTGGCGAAACCGTGATCACCGGCACCAATATCCCGGGCTCGACACTCATGGAAATCGCCGATCCCGTCGAAGTGCTGGCCGACGTGCAGGTGGACGAGGCGGACATCGCGAACGTCAAGCTCGGCGAGGAGGCCGACATAAACGCGGTCTCCTACCCAAACGATACCTTCCACGGCAAGGTGCAGTTCATCGCCGCGTCGGTTACCAGCAGCACCAGCGTCTCAAGCACTGCCGCCACGGCCCAGCAGGGCGTGACCTTTGAAGTGAAAATCGGGCTCACCGACAAGAAGCTGCCGCGGGTACGTCCCGGGATGAGCTGTCGGGCGGAAATTTACACCCAGAGTACGCCCAATGCCATCGCCGTACCGTTGCAGGCGGTGCTGTATGAGAACAATCCCAATTCCAAAAGTCTGGAACCCACTTCCGGCGCGTACGTGTATGTGATCCGGGACGGCAAGGCTCATAAGGTGGACGTGACTACAGGCGTGTCCAGCGACACCTACCAGGAAATCGCCTCGGGACTGAAAGCCGGAGAAACCGTGATTACCGGGCCCTACACGGTGCTGCATGCACTGAGTGACGGCGTCAAGGTTTCGGTGCTGCCGCCCGAGCAGGCCAAGGCGCAGAACCCGCAACATGAGTGACGCTCCATTGCTGGAACTGCGCCAGGTCAGCAAGCGCTACGTCATGGGCGACAATATTTTGGATGCCCTCAAGGATGTAAACCTCAAGATCGCGCACAACGAATACGTGGCCTTCATCGGCCCCTCGGGCTCGGGCAAGTCCACCCTCATGAATATCGTCGGATGTCTGGATCGGCCGACGGGCGGCGAATACATCCTGAATGGCACGCCGGTGGCGCAGCTTGACGACAATGCGCTCGCGCACATCCGCAACCGCGAGATTGGCTTCATCTTCCAGAACTTCAATCTTTTGGGCCGCGCCAATGCGCTGCACAACGTCATGCAACCGTTGATTTACCGCGGCATAGCGCTCGGCGAGCGCCGCCGCCTCGCGAGTCAGGCGCTGCAGAATGTCGGCCTCGGCGAGCGCCTGCACCACCTGCCCAACCAGTTGTCCGGCGGCCAGCGGCAACGTGTGGCCATCGCGCGTGCGCTGGTCGGCAAACCTTCGATCCTGCTGGCCGATGAGCCTACCGGCAACCTGGATTCCAGCACCAGCAAGGATGTCATGGCGATGTTCGACACGCTGTACCGCGACGGCCACACCATCATTGTCGTAACCCACGATCCGAACATTGCCGAACACTGCCAGCGCGTGATCCATATCATGGATGGCCGGATAGTCAGCGACAAACTGAACGGCAAGCGTCGCGAGGCGCGTGCCGGTGTATAACCTCGCGGAAAGCCTGCGCTCGGCGCTGCAGGCGATCCGCGCCCACAAGCTGCGCAGCTTTCTCACCACGCTGGGCATCATCATCGCGGTGGCCGCGGTAATCGCCGTGGTCTCGCTGATTCAGGGCTTCAGTCATTCGGTCACCAATACCTTCGCCAACCTCGGTTCCAACGTGCTCACCATCTCGTCGAACGAAACCGACGAGGACTTTTTCAGCGGCAAGATCGTCAAGGTCACGCCCGCCGATCTGCAGGCCATCCAGCATGAAGTCACCGGCATCAGCCACATCTCGCCGCGTCTCATCCTCGCGCGCTTCGGCTCGGGCGCGGTGCTGTCCGGCAGCCAGACGGCCTACGCCGGCATCTATGGCATTACTTCCCGCTATGAAGGCAATGCCAGTTTTTACCCGGTCATGGGCCGACTGATAAGCCCCAGCGATGATCTTGGCCATCGTCGCGTGGTAGTGATCGGTCAGACGCTGATTACGGATTTGAATTTGCCCAAGGATGCGGTTGGCGAATATCTGCAGATGTACGGCCAGTGGTTCAAGGTCGTCGGCGTACTGAAAAAACTCGGAAACATCGGCGGTCAGGACCAGGACGACCGCGTGTACATCCCCTACGGTACCGCGCACAGTCTGCTGGGAGCCGCAACCGTGCCGGATATTGAAATCCAGGTGACGGTCAACAACCCCGGCCAGGTGCCGGCGGTCACCGGTCGCATCACCCAGGTGCTGCGGCGCATGCACCACATCAAGCCCGGGCAGGAGGATGACTTCGTGGTGCAGACTCCGGAGCAGACACTCGGCACCTTCAACCAAGTGCTGAACGCCATCACCCTGATCTTCGGCGGTATCGTGGGCATTTCGCTGCTGGTGGGCGGCATCGGCATCATGAACATCATGCTGGTGTCGGTCACCGAGCGCACCCAGGAAATCGGCATTCTCAAGAGCCTGGGTGCGCGCCGTCGCGACATCCTGCTGCAGTTCCTGATTGAAGCCGTGATTCTGTCACTGCTGGGCGGAGTCCTGGGTCTGATCCTGGGCTTCGGTGTGGGCTCACTCATCGCACATGCCATCCCGGAGTTCCTGGGAGCGTACGTACCGTGGTGGGCGGTACTGCTGGCATTCGGTTTTGCCGCCACCGTGGGCGTGGTGTTCGGCATTGCGCCGGCGGCCAAGGCCGCGGCCCTGGATCCCATCGAAGCCCTGCGGCACGAGGCGTGAACACGGCGCACCCATGTACACACTGATCGAAAGCCTGAACTCCGCACTGCAGGCAGTGGTCGCGCACAAGCTGCGCAGCGTGCTCACCATGCTCGGCATCATCATCGGCGTCATGGCGGTGATCGCCGTGGTCTCGCTCATCCAGGGTTTCAGCAACTCCGTCACCAGCGAATTCAAGGGCCTGGGTGCCGACAGCCTGACCATCCAGAGTTACCTGCCGCGCAAGCAACGCCTGGCCGGCAAAATCGCCAAGGTCACGCCCGACGATCTACTCGCCATTCAGCATGAAGTCACGGGCATCAGCAGCCTCAGCCCGATCCTTCCGGTTGGGCGGTTTTTCAATCCGGTCCGCTATCATGGGCGCAGCACCACCAGCCGCGTCATCGGCACCACGCCCGCGGGTGCGCTCAACAATGGCACCTACCCGGACCACGGGCGCTTCATTGTGCCCAGCGACGACCTGCGCCACCGGCACGTGGCGGTCATCGGCGTCACACTCATCAACAAATTGCACCTGCCGGCCGATCCCCTCGGACAGTTCCTGCAGATTTCCGGCGACTGGTTCAAGATCGTCGGCGTGCTGCACGCACGCGGCCAGATCTTCGGTTTCGACCAGGACAATGAAGTCATCGTGCCCTACGGCGCAGCCCTCAGCATGCAGGGTGGCGCGGCGGTACCGGATATCGCCATCCAGCTCAAAGTCAACGATCCCCGCCAGATTGACGCGGTTACTGCGCGCATCACCCAGGTATTGCGGCGCCAGCATCATCTCAAGTCCGGGCAGGACGACGATTTCAAGGTGCAGACCGCGTCCGAATTGCTCGGCAGCTTCACCAGCGTGCTGAACGCCATCACCCTGATTCTGGGCGGCATCGTGGCCATTTCGCTGCTGGTAGGCGGCATCGGCATCATGAACATCATGCTGGTGTCGGTGACCGAACGCACCCGTGAAATCGGCATCATCAAGAGTCTGGGTGCGCGGCGCCGCGACATTCTGCTGCAGTTCCTCATCGAGGCGGTCACGCTCTCGGTGATCGGCGGCATTATCGGCGTGCTGTTCGGCTACGGCATCGGCGTGCTGGCAGCGCACGCCGTCCCCGCATTCCGCGCCGCCTACGTGCCCTGGTGGGCGGTGCTGCTGGCCTTCGGCTTTTCCGCCACTGTGGGCGTGATTTTCGGCATCGCGCCCGCTGCCAAGGCCGCCGCGCTCGACCCCATCGAAGCGTTAAGATACGAATAAGCAATAACAAACGGCGAGTGCGGCATGGTTCCGCAGACGATTCCCACACTGGTCGGCCACCGCGGCTGGCCGGCACAATATCCTGAAAATACCTTGGAAGGCTTTGCTGCGGCCGTCGCTGCCGGCGCCCGCTGGCTGGAGTGCGACGTGCAACTCAGCGCCGACCACGTGCCCTTCGTGTGTCACGACGCTTCGCTCCAGCGTACGGCCGGACGCGACCTCGACATCACCGCCACCCCGGCACGCGAGCTGGATGCCATCGGCGTGGGAGAACCGGCGCGCTTCGGCGCGCGCTTCGCAGCGGTCAGGCTCGCCCGGCTGACCGCACTCGCGGACTGGCTCAAGCTCCAACCCGGCGTCACGCAATTCGTGGAGATCAAGCGCCAAAGTCTGCGGCATCACAGCATGCAGCCCGTCGTGGATGCAGTCATGGCGGCTCTGCGACCCGTGCTCAAGCAGTGCGTGGTGATTTCATTCGATCATGCGTGCCTCGAGCCCGCGATACAGCAGGGGGCCGCCCGCATTGGCTGGGCCTTGGAAACGGTCAGTGAACAGGTCCGGCATAGCGCGGCCGAATTGCGGCCCGACTATCTGTTCACTGACGAGAAACTGTTTGCGCGCATGCACACTGCGCTGCCGGGTCCATGGAAATGGATCGTGTATCACACTGAAGATGCCGCGCGGGTGCTGCAGCTCGCCGATCAGGGCGCAGACATGGTCGAAACCAACGACATCGGCACGCTCCTGACCGACGTGCACATGCACAAGCCATGAGCGATTATCAATTTGATCTGGTGATCGTCGGCGCCGGCATCCACGGCGCGGGCATCGCCCAGGCTGCTGCCGCAGCCGGTCACAGCGTGCTGGTGCTCGAACAGCAGGCGATTGCGGCGGGCTCTTCGAGCCGCTCCAGCAAGCTGGTCCACGGCGGCCTGCGCTATCTCGAGCAATTCGACTTCAAGCTCGTGCATGAAAGCCTGGTCGAGCGCGAGCGCCTGCTGAGGCTCGCCCCGTTGCTGGTGAAACTGGTGCCGTTCTACATTCCCATCTACCGCAACACGCGCCGCCGTCCCTGGGAAATCTGCGCCGGTCTGAGCCTATACGCGCTGCTTGGCAAGTTGCACGCGCACGCGCGTTTTCGCTCGCTGCCGCGCCGCGACTGGGATCGGCTCGGCGGACTGCAGCGTAATGGCCTGCAGGCGGTATTCCAGTACTGGGATGCGCAGACCGATGATGCCGCGCTCACCCGTGCGGTGATGAATTCCGCCACCTCGCTGCACGCGCAACTGAGCGTGCCCGCAAGCTTCAGTCACGCGGACCTCGATGATCAGGGCTGCAATGTGGTATTCAATCACGCCGGTGAGGATCGGCAGGTGCGTTGTCGCGTACTGGTGAACGCCGCCGGTCCCTGGGTGAATCACGTCGCGGCCCGCATCCGCCCACCGTGCGCACGCGCGCGGGTGGATCTGATCCAGGGGACACATCTGATCATGGATGGCGCGATCGTGGACAGCATCTACTACGTCGAGGCACCGCGCGATGGTCGCGCGGTGTTCATCATGCCCTGGCACGAGCACAGCACGCTCGTGGGCACCACCGAAACTCGATTCACCGGACCGGATCCCGGCGCGGTTCATCCGTTGCCGGAAGAACAGGACTATCTGCTCGAAGTGCTGCACCGCTATTTCCCTTCGGCTCCAACTGAAATCCGTACCAGCTTCGCGGGATTGCGCGTGCTGCCGTCTGGCCCGGGCCGCGCATTCCGCCGTTCGCGCGAAATATTGCTGCTCACCGACCGGAAACGGCAGCCGCGTATGCTGAACGTGTACGGCGGCAAACTTACTTCCTACCGCGCCGACGCGGAGCACGCCTTGCACCTGCTGCGCACCAGCCTGCCCAAGTGCGCGCCCAAGGCGGACACTCGCAGGCTGCCGCTCACTCCCGCCTAGCGGGCCCCCATGGCGCATCACCCGCCTCTGTTCCTCGCGTTGGACCAGGGCGGCCACGCGAGTCGCGCACTGGTGTTCAACGCCCGGGGCAGACTCGTGGCTGCGGCGGAAAGGCGCATTGCCACCCGGCATCCCGCCGCCAACCGCGTGGAACATGATCCCGCGGCACTGCTGGCCTCACTGCGCCAGGCCTGCCAAGGCGTGGTGCGGCAACTCGGCCCGCGTGTGGCGGATATTCACCGCGCGGCGTTGGCAACGCAGCGTTCCACCATTGTCTGCTGGAACCGGGACACCGGCCATGCGCTGTCACCGGTAATTTCCTGGCAGGACCGACGCGCGGCACGCTACATTCAATTGCTGGCGCCGCATGCCGCACGCGTGCATCGCGTCACCGGACTGGTGCTGTCCGCGCATTACGGTGCCAGCAAAATCCGCTGGTGCCTGAAATCACTGCCCGCCGTAAAGCGCGCCCGGCAACAGCAGTGTCTGGCGGCCGGACCGCTCGCAAGCTTCATCTTGGCAAACATGCTGACAGAGAAACCGCTGCTGACCGATCCGGTGAATGCCTCGCGGACCCTGCTATGGGATTACCGCTCGCGCACCTGGTCACCGGAGCTGCTGTCGCTCTTCGGCATCGGCGCAGAAATCCTGCCTCGCTGTGTACCCAATGAGCACGCTTTTGGTCATGTGCGGCTGGCAAACCGAAATATTCCGCTCACTGTGGTCACCGGCGACCAGCCGGCCGCGCTGTTCGCACAGGGTCCGCCCCGTACCGACAGCATTTACATCAACCTCGGCACCGGCGCGTTCATCCAGCGGCTGCATGGCCGCCAGCCGCCGCGGGTGGCCGGGCTGCTCGGCAGCGTGCTTTGGCAGGATTCAGAGCGCGCTTTGTATGTACTAGAGGGCACGGTCAACGGTGCGGCGAGCGCACTCGCCTGGCTGCGCCGGCAGTTGGGAATTTCCGAACAGCTCATGCTCAAGAACATGCCCGGCTGGCTGGATTCCGAATCCGGCGTGCCGCTGTTTCTGAATGGCGTATCGGGACTGGGTTCGCCTTACTGGCAAGCCGATTTTCGTTCACGCTTTATCGGCCGCGCGGATTGTGGCAAGAAATTTCTTGCGGTCATTGAAAGCATCGCGTTTCTGCTGTGCACGAATCTTGAAAGGATGCGTGCACGGCAGGCGCCCCTGCGGCGCATCGTCGCAACGGGCGGGCTGGCGAGTCGGCAAGAACTATGTCAACGTCTGGCCGACCTCAGCGGGTTACCGGTCATCAGGCCTGAGGAACGCGAAGCCACGGCGCGCGGCCTGGCCGTGCTGCTTGGCATGCCCGGCGTCGTCGAAGCCGGCCACAGCGTGTGGCAACCGAATAAAAATCGCCCTCTGCAGCAACGCTACGCAAGGTGGCAAGTCGAAATGCGCCGCGCGCTGGACCGGTAATTAATCGCGTCGGGCGCGTTGCACACGCGCAAGGAGCAAGGTGCATCCTGCATTCTGCTGACGCAAAATGGCACCACGGCTGATGGAGGATTTTCGCATGCGCACGTTTACGATTGCCTTCGCTGTCATACTCGCCGGCCCGCTTCTGGCGCTGGTGCAACCCGTGGCACAGGCGGCCGAAAAAACGCCCGCGTACGTGACCGCCGCCATGAACGATCCCGCGCGCTCCGCCGACCGCGCCAACGACGGACGCCGGAAGATGGCGGCGGTGCTGGTTTTCAGCGAGGTCAAACCCGGTACGCGAGTGATGCCCTGCTCAACGCCAAGGATCCGCTGAATATCCCGGTGTTCGACGCGTCCATCCGCGGGCACACCAGCCAGTTCATCTACAGCTTCCGCAAACCCGCGCACTAAGCGCGGATCGCGGCGTGTAGCGCCGGTAACAGCTCCCGCTTACCCGGTCGCACCGGCGATCAAACGAAGCTTGCCGCCAACGATCAGTCGTTGATGCTGACCCATTGTGGCGGCAAACTGGGATGCCAGCTGTCAAATCCGCGCGAATCCCAGGTGCCGCCGGAAAATGCCTGGCCGCCGACCACCAACCGAATGGTGTAATCCCCAGCGCCGTTGATCCGGGCAAGCTCCATGGGATTGAACAGCAGGGTGAAATCACCCTTGGCATTCGTGGTCACAGTGCATTCCAGATGCAAAGGCGCGTAGGTGTTCTTGAAAGCCACGGCCAGCGTACCCGTACTGCCATTGATGGTAAGCTCCGCGCTGGTCACCATGAATCCGGTATTCTGTCCGCGCAAGGTGTGTTGCCCGGGGTACGGCACAAGCTTCCAGGTCTGCGGAAGAGCCAATGGCCCTTTCGCGGCCGGCGCCACCGTGGTGTCTACGGTGCCGCCGACGATGGGCTCGGCCACGGCTGTGGCCGCATCCACCGGTGTCGGCAAAGTCGTGAGCGCGCTTTGCAGCACCCGGTAGCCGTCACCCACCGCGCCGAAATCCACCTGCTTGCCGGCGATGTTCAAGCTCTTGAACGTCGGCTCATTCTGCATGACCATGCACACCGGGGTCCACGCCTTGCTCGAATCGAGCGTCACGACGCGCACGTTGCAAACCAGACCATTCACGTCAATATTGGCCGCCACGATGCGTGTCTGCTGGAAAAGCGGCGGCAGCTCGGCAGCCAGGGTAAAGGTTTGCTGTCCGGTTGAAGATCCCGAAGGCGCGCATGCGCTCAGGGCGCCGAGAATTCCGATCCCCGTGGTCAGCACAACCCAACGATATATATACGATTTCGGCATACCTCAACCCTCATCTGAGCCAGGGTGTGATTGGGCTCCTCACGCGGGCGAAATCATAACGACTCGATGGCCAAGATGCACCTGAAAATGCTGAGAAAAAACCCGAAGTGCCGGCGCTTGCCGCCAGCGCGGGCGCGCAATTGCAGCGCCCGCTGGTGGTCGCAACTGGAACCCAGGTGCTACAACGCCGGCGATCGCCCTGCGCGGCCGTGGCGTACAACGTGCACGAACGCCGCCACCGCACCATCCCGGCACGCGGCGAGCGGATGCCGTACCGTCCGCAAGCATGTATCGCGGATGACACACCTCAGGTCGTGCATCCTGGTACGCCGGGCGCACGACTCTGCCGCCACTTGAATTGTGGCAGTCAATGGCGTCAATCTAGCGAATATCCGCTTGCATTATTGAGGTGCGCCCATGACCACAGCGAAAGAAGATATGGTCAACGCCGTGCTCGCGGCCCTGGCAGTGGACCATGACATCAATCTGCACG
This sequence comes from Gammaproteobacteria bacterium, assembly GCA_018971365.1. GTDB lineage: Bacteria > Pseudomonadota > Gammaproteobacteria > Natronospirales > REEB76 > REEB76. The sequence continues at coordinate 11,400 of JAGXAZ010000003.1, forward strand.
CCTACCCGATTCGTGTCCGGTTTGACGGGGCACTGCGGCTGGAAGGCCAGGTGGAAAACATCGTTGCCAAACGCAAGGCCAGGCGAATCGCGCTGCAGATCTCGGCCCTGTCCGGCATTGAAGATCATCTGCGGCTGTATCCCAGCGAGCATCGCGACGGCAAGGCATTGCAGGATGCCATTGTCGAGGCACTGGCCATGGAACCTGCATTCCGCGACATCCGCGTTTATGCCAGTCCCGCGGCGCCCGCGGATGTGCAATGGATTGCAGTGGGCGTGGAAGCCGGTGACGTCCAACTGCACGGCCAGGTCGGCAGCCTGTCGCACCGGCGTCTGGCGGAAGTCATCGCCTGGTGGGTGCCCGGCAGCTGCAACATACACAATCACCTGCGCGTGCAGCCCGCGGAAGCCGACACCGACGATGAGATTTCCGATGCCATTCGTCTGGTGCTGGAGAAGGACCCGCTGCTACACGCGGAAAACATCCGCGCCGCAACCGCACAGCGCACGGTCACGCTGCACGGCTACGTGCACGACGAGCATCAGCGCCGCATGGCCGTGTACGACTGCTGGTATGTGCCCGGAGTGCACGCCGTCCACGATCAGCTGCGTGTACTGCAATAATCCCGTGACGACGATCAATGACCTGCGGCGCCCGCCGCCGCACGTGCGCTGCCGATGAAAATTTTCATCGGCGTGGTGTATAGCCTGCTGCCGGAAATCGTGCTGTTGATTGCGGCGGCCTTGGTCAGCCATTTCATCGGTAAATTTCCTCCCGGCGGCATTCTCGCGCTCGAGCTCGTGACGCTCTGCATCCTGCTCGTCGCGCTCGCGCTGAGTATCCAGTTCAACCGGCGGCGCATTTTTTTTGCGGTGTTGTCCCTGCTCGTGGCCTGCGCTGGTCTGCTGTTGGCAGCCGGTATGCATGACGGCTTGCGCCGCCAGATTCTTTCCGGCGGGCTGTGCCTGCTGCTGCCCCTCAACCTGGTGTGGATGCAGGCGCTCGCGGAACGCGGGGTTTTCACGCGCCGTGGCTCATGGCCGTTTGGCTTGCTGATCGTGGAGATTCTGTTCGTGGCGGCCTGCGTCGGGATCGGTGCGCGCGCAATTGCCGCAGCGCTGTACGTGGAATTCATGCGCTGGCCGGTGCTCGCGGCCACCGGCATCAGTCAGCCCGGACTGCTGTTGCTGGCACTCGGCCTGCTGTGGCTCAACGACCGTCTGATACGCCGTCACAGCCCGGAACTCGCGGCCTTCTTTTTCTCGCTGGTGGCTGCAGCCGCCGTGTTGCACACGCAGGCACCGGGGGTGATGGTCGCATTCGCCGCCGCGGCGGGTATCGCGTTTGGTTTCGCGATTGTGCTTGAATCCTGGAGCATGGCCTATGAGGATGAACTTACGGGCCTGCCGGGACGGCGCGCACTCGAGGAACAATTGCGGCAACTCGGGAATCGTTACGTCATCGCCATGCTGGACGTGGATCACTTCAAGCGTTTCAATGACTCCTACGGTCACGCCGTCGGTGACCAGGTGCTGCGGCTCGTCGCATCGCGCCTGCAGAATGCCGGTGGCGGCGGCAAAGCCTTCCGCTACGGCGGCGAAGAATTCACCCTGGTGTTTCCCGGCCGCACTCTCGATGAAGCCGGTGCCGCGCTGGAAGCTTTGCGCGCCGACCTTGCGACGTCGGGATTCAGCCCGCGACGCCAAGAGCGCAGAAACGCCACTGCCCAGGCCGCACCTGCCGACATCGCGGCGGTGCTGCGCATTACCGTGAGCATCGGCGCGGCGGACTGCGACAACCCGCACCGAGATCCGTGGAAGGTGTTGATGACCGCGGACCGGGCGCTGTACAAGGCCAAGCAGACCGGCCGCAATCAGGTCTGCCTCGAGCCGGCATAGGGCGCGCATGTACCTGGATGTCAGCACGCTGCTGGGACTGCTGGTGCTCGCGGCACTGGCCGCTCTCGGCTGGTTCTGGAGTGACAGCCTGCGCGCCCGCGAAAGCATGACCGCGGCCTGCACGCGCATCTGCCAGGACATGCACCTGCAGTTCCTGGATGAAACCGTGGCGCTGGCAAGGCTGCGCCTGGCACGCGCCCCCGGTGGCAACCTGACTTGGCGGCGGCTGTACGTGTTCGAATTCAGCGAGTCCGGAGCCGATCGCTGGAAAGGCCGCGCCCAGCTCATCGGCCGGCGGGTGGAATCGGTGCAGCTCGACAACCCGCAAGGCATTACTATCCTGGGCGGCGTGCGTCCGGCCTCCTCCCTGATCGTCAAGGACAGTGACGACCCGAATGCCGAACACCATCGGCGGCAATAGCGGCCCGGTTGTTCCAGTGCGCCGGGTCGTCTAATATCCGCCATCCTTTCCAGCACGCCGTTCGCTACACCCACACTGGAGTATCCACATGGCCGGACCGACCAAACTCAGACGTGACGCCGGTGTAATCGGGCTCTTGTATGCCAGCCTGGGCGCCATGATCGGCTCCGGCTGGTTGTTCGGACCGCTACATGCCGCGCTGCAGGCCGGAGTCTGGAGCGGATTCTCCTGGGTAATTGGCGCGATCGCCGTACTTTTTCTGGCGTTTGTGTTTGCTGAACTCTCCACCATGTTCCCCAACTCCGGAGCGCTGGTGCACATGACGCACGCCAGCCACGGCGACCTGGTGGGCAAGGTCTGGACCTGGATTCTGTTCCTCGCCTTCGTGTCGGTGCCGCCGGTGGAAGTCACCTCGGTAGTCACCTACGCCAACAATTACATCCCCGGGCTGATTGTCCCGACCACCGGCATCCTGACCCATTTCGGCACCGTAATCTCGATTATCCTGCTGGCGTTCGTGGTGATACTCAATTTTCTCGCGATCCGCATCGTGGTGGCCATCAACAGCGTGACCACCTGGTGGAAAGTGCTGATCCCGCTCGCGACCATTGGCATTCTCATGGCCTATTCCTTTCACCCCGGCAACCTGACGGCCCACGCCGCCAGTACACCGATCAGCGGCATTTTCACGGCTGTGGCCACCGCCGGCATTATTTTCAGTTTTCTCGGCTTCCAGCAGGCCATCGCGCTCGCAGGCGAAACCCGCAATCCCGGCCGGTATATTCCGATCGCATTGATTGGCTCGGTCATCATCTCGATGCTGATCTACATCGGCCTGCAACTGTCGTTCATCATTGCGCTCAAGCCCACGGACATTGCCGGCGGCTGGGAGCATCTGCAGTTCAGCGGCATGTTCGGGCCGCTGGCAGCCATCGCCGTGGCGGTGGGCGCATTCTGGTGGGCGGTGATTCTCTACATCGATGCCTTCGTCTCGCCCATGGGCACCGCATTCATCTATGTAACTGCCAGCCCTCGCATCATCATGGCGGCCGGCGAAATGGGCAACGCGCCCAAACAGGTGATCAAACTCAACCAGCAGGGCGTACCTTGGATCGGGCTGATCGTCACCTGGATCGTGGGCGTGATTTTCTTCTTCCCGTTCCCGTCCTGGCAAAAACTGGTGGCCGCGGTGTCGCTGATTACGGTGCTGTCTTACTGCATCGGCCCGATCATCCTGCTGCACCTGCGCCGCACGCTGCCGGCTTTCCAGCGCCCGTTCCGCCTGCACGGGGCCACCGTAGTCTCGACCATAGCCTTCATCTTTTCCAACTGGATCATCTACTGGACCGGATATGAGACGGTGAAAATCCTCTTCAGTCTGGTGGCTGTGTACGTCATCGTTTACCTCATCTGGTACTTCATCAAACGCCGGCCCCTGGCGCAGCTCGGCTGGCAACAGGCCTGGTGGCTGCTGCCGTATTTCATCGGCATGTGGCTGATCAGCTGGTTCGGCCCGGGCGGCGACATGGGCGGCATCGGCCTGTTCGGCTTCTTTACCGGCATGTGGATTCTGGTGATCTTCAGCCTCATTATCCTGTGGCTCGCGGTAATCAGCGGACAGGGTGCGGAAGCCGCACAGCGTGTTGCCGACCAGATCAAGGACCTGGGGTCGCGCGGCATGGAGACGAAAAAAGGCGCGGCCCGCGGCACCGAGGAAATGATTTTATAGGCGGCGTGCCCGCGCACAACGCAATGATGCCGGCCGCGCACCGGCATCGCTTCTGCTTCAATCGGCCGGCGGCGAACGCCGCAGCCGCTTTTTGTCGCCTTGCCGGTGCTTGTGCTCTAGCCGCCGCTTTCGCGACGCGTGCGTGGGTTGGCTGCGCCGCCGCGCTTTGGGAATTTCCGCGGCCTGCCGGATCAGCGCCTGCAGGCGCTCCAGGGCATCCGAGCGGTTGCGTTCCTGCGAGCGGAAGCGCTGTGCAAACAGGCTGAGCTCACCCGCGGAGTTTACCCGGCGACCTGCAAGCTTGAGCAGGCGCTCGCGCACCGGCTCCGGCAATGCCCGGCTGCGCACGACATTGAAACGCAGTTCAACCGCGGTCGCGACCTTGTTGACGTTTTGCCCCCCCGGTCCGGATGCACGCACAAAGCGGAAATCCAGTTCCGCATCCGGCAGCCGCACGCCATGCGCAATCTCTAGCAGGCGCCCGCGCGTCAGATGCGCGTCTCCAGCTCGATGATGCGGCCGAGATCAATACCGAACTCGCGGGCATCCACCACGCGCTTGATGGCCCATTTCTGCTCGTTGTCATCGCGCGCCGTCACCGCCAGGTTTATCAACGGACGTCGTTCGTAGGGCTTGCCATGCGCATCCCGAATGAGCATTACCACCGGACGCAAGCGGCTCCCGGGATTGGTCGACATTACGATGCCGAGTATGCCTTGGTTCATCTCCACCAGACTGCCGATGGGATAGATACCGATGCAACGGATGAACTCCTGCATCAAGTCCTCGCCGAAATCGCGCGGTCCCCAATTGAACATCATATTGAGGCCGGTGTGCGCCGGGACGCCCTCGTGATATACACGGTTGCTGGTGATTTCATCGTACACGTCGACAATCGCCACCATGCGCACGTGCACCGGAACCTTGTCGCCCTTTAGACCGAACGGATATCCCTGTCCGCCGATGCGTTCGTGGTGCAGCTGCACGATTTCAAGGGCCTTCTCCGACAGCTCCTTGTGCTTGCGCAGAATATTGAATCCATCCACGGGATGCTTCTTCACAACATCGAATTCGTCCTGGCTGAGCAGACTGGGCTTGTCCAGAATCGAAACCGGTGTGCGCATTTTGCCGATATCTTGCAGCAACGCGCCCAGCGCCAGCTCGATGATGGAATCCTTGGACAGGCCCAGGTGCACGCCGAACACGATGGCCAGGATGCATGTATTCAGGCAATGCGACACCGTGTATTCGTGCTTGGTACCGAGGTTGGTCAGCCACAAGGCCGCGGCCGGATTGGCCGTGGCCGTATCCACCAGTTCCAGCGTGAGCATGCGGGTTTCGCGCACATCCGCACCGCGCCCGAGACGCACTTCGCTCAGCAGCCGTTGCACGTGACTGGACAGGTTGCTGCGCGTGACCAGCGCCTTGCGCATGTCGTTCCGGAAACCCTCGTGCCTGCGCCAGGCCAACTTGGCCAGGTCTGCGGGCATTGGGGTGACGAATTGCGACGACTGCGGTTTGGCGGTGCCGGTAACGGCAGGCCGATGGGATCCGGGGGCCGCGCTCGCAAGTGCGCGGGTCTCGTCTATGTACACGAATTCGCAGGTCTTCTGGAGCGTGTCCAGTTGCTCCTGGGTGTCCAGCGAGAATCCCTGAAACGGGAATGGACTCTCCAGCCACGGCCGGTCGAGCGCGGTCACGTACATGCCCAGGTGCAGGTCCGAAACTGCGAGCTTCCTCATGGCACACATTATGCCAGTGGCCCCGGGCTGTAAGGCGGATGCTGGCAACATGTGCGGGAGTCCAGAGCGTCCCCACTGGTTCCCGGGGTCGGGGCACGATAGAATTCGCTGCCTTTTGGCAGGCGGCCCGGACCCCCGGGGTGGACGCCTGTCCGGAACGGATGGCATAAGATTTGGCAGGGATAGACGATGCCGGGTTTCCGTCAACGCCAGTGGCTACGCCGCGTTGTGGATGCGGGGAGGTCGAATCCAAACGGCCGGCCCGAAGTCATCGCAGGTTTACAACATCAACTTGTTACGGAGTACTCGAGATGAAACGTCAGGTAATGGTTGGTCTGATTGCCGCTGCGCTCTTCGCGTTTGCGGGTGCGACTCTGGCCCAGGCTCCGGCTGCCAGCACCGCCCCGACGAAGAAGGAAGCGGTCAAGCACGAAATGAACCACAAGAAAATGGAACATCACAAGAAGTGGACGAAGAAGAAATCCCACCGCAAGGCCGCAAAGAAGGAAAAGACCAAGGCCCCGGAAGCCAAGACGCGCTAAGTCCACAGGCTTGGCTGGGAAAGCGGCTGGAAAGCTGATTTCCGGCTGTTTTATGCAAAAAGGCGCGGGCCTCGGTCCGCGCCTTTTTTTATCCGCTGAACCAGGCTCATGCCGGCCCGGCGGTCGGCAATGCGTCGCGGATCACGCCCACGACTACGCCTTCCAGCGCCAGCTCTGCACTGCTGGCGTCCACCACGATAGGCTGGAAATCGGGATTTTCAGGCAGCAGCCAGACCTGCGAGCCCTTGTGCCGATAACGCTTGACGGTTACCTCATCGCCGAGTCGGGCCACCACAATCTGGCCATTGCGCGCCTCGGGCGAGCGGTGCACGGCGAGCAGATCACCGTCGAGGATTCCGGCGTCACGCATGCTCATGCCGCGCACCCTTAGCAGATAATGTGGTTGGGGATGGAACAGGCGCGGATCGAGGCGATAGCGCGCTTCGATGTGCTCTTGAGCCAATATAGGCCTGCCCGCCGCTACCCGGCCGACTACCGGGAGACCGGGAGGATCGGTAATTCGGATTCCCCGGGCAGCGCCGGGCAGTAGCCCAATAATACCCTTTCGCGCCAGTGCCCGCAGATGATCCTGGGCAGCATTCACGGATCGGAACCCCAGCGCACGGGCAATTTCGGCACGCGTGGGTGGGACTCCGGTATCGTCTATAAGCTGTTGAATAACATTGAGAACATTCTTCTGTCTGGCCGTCAGCTCACGCATGCAGGAGCGCCAAGGTACTGTATATAACCACAGTGTACCCGGCTTCCGGCACGAATCAACCCACGTTCGCGAATCCCGTGCGCTGTTCCTCCCAGCGATCCACCTCGCCGGCCATGGCGCTCGCAGCTTGGACCAGCAACCGGTCGGCGCGCTCTGTGTCTCCAGCCGCAAGCGCGGCAAACGCCTGCGCCATATTGTCGTCCTGCGGCCCCAGCGCCCCGGCGTCGACCAGCATCCGGTAGGCCTGCGGCAAGGCGACCAGACAGTCCCTGACCTCGTCCGGAGCCAGTCCCGAGCGCGTGAATACGAGCGCGCACACGGCGATGGGAACCAACTCAAGCTCCTTCCGGTAAACCGGGGTGTCCGACACTCCAGCCTGATAGCAGCGGGTGAGCGCAGTAACCATGGCCAGCAAAGCCAGCATGCCAGCCATGTCGCGAAACAGGTCGGGATCACCGCGGGCGGCGGCTACCTGGACTGCTGCCTTGAGGGCCGGACCGGCCAGAAGCCGGTACTCGTCCGGATTCAACAGGCTATCCGCGGGCAGGAAATCAGGCCGCATTGATTCCATGTTCACCGGGCACGTCCCACTTCGTCAGCTTCGATGATTTCTTTCTCCAGTCTGGCGGCCGCAACCCACTCGCGTACAGCCGGAAACTGTTGCATTTTATTCACATAATCAGCCGCTGTTCCGCTGAGCTGGGTGCCATAGGTCACGAAACGCAGCGCCACCGGAATATACATGCAGTCCGCGGTCGTGAAGTGACCAAACAGCCACGGTCCGCCTTTGCCAAAGCGTTCCCGACAGCGGCTCCACAGGGCCTGCACCCTCCCGATCTCGCGCTCGAGTTCCCCCGTGCCTTGCACATGCCGGTCGGTGGCTCGACAATTGAACGGGTACTCACGGCGGATTGCCGGAAAGCCGGAGTGCATCTCGGCGCTGACCGAGCGCGCTTCCGCGCGTGCTGCCGTGTCCTGCGGCCAAAGCCGGGCTTCGGGGAAACGCTCGGCCAGGTATTCGCAAATCGCCAGTGAATCCCAGATTGCCAGTCCGTCCGCTTTCAGCACCGGAACCTTCCCGGTCGGCGCGTGCGCGAGCAGCTTCTGCTTGTACCCGGGCACGTCCAGCGGCACCACGATCTCCTGAAAAACTGCCTGCGTGTGCTTGAGCGCCAGCCACGCGCGCATGGACCATGACGAGTAAGCCTTGTTGCCGATCACCAATTGCATCTGTTCCATATCGAGGTCCCGCTTCAACGGCCGATGGGATTCATGTCCGCATAACGTGCGCCGGCGGCACTGTGCTTCGGAAATGCCGCGCTCATGCGCCGCAAATCGCCGTGGCTGAGTTTCATCTGCACTGCGCCCACATTCTCCTCGAGATACCTGCGCTGCTTGGTGCCGGGAATCGGCACGATGTCTTCCCCTTGCGCCAGCAGCCAGGCGAGTGCAATCTGCGCAGTGGTAGCATGACGCTCACGGGCAATTTCCTGGACGCGTCGCGCCAGCTCCAGATTTTTCTGAAAATTTCCGTCCAGGAAGCGCGGGTTGCTGCGCCGCCAGTCGTCTTTGGGCAGATCTTCCGGCTTCTGAAACCGGCCGGTTAAAAAGCCGCGTCCCAGCGGGCTGTAGGCCACAAAGCCGATACCCAGTTCACGCACGGTCGGCAGTATCTCGTCCTCCGGATCGCGCGTCCACAGCGAGTATTCCGTCTGCAGCGCGCTCAGTGGATACACCCGGTGCGCGCGCCGGATGGTATCCGGCGCGGCTTCCGACAGGCCCAGGTGACGTACCTTGCCGGCCTTGACCAGCTCCGCCATGGCACCCACAGTTTCCTCAATAGGCGTATTCACGTCCACGCGGTGCTGGTAATAAAGATCAATGTAGTCAAGCTGCAAGCGCTGCAAGGACGCATCACAACAGGCACGCACATATTCAGGACGCCCATTGATGCGTCGCGATTTCCCGTCGGCGCTGCGCTCGATGCCGAACTTGGTGGCAATCACGGCCTGCGCGCGCCGCCCCTTGAGGGCCCTGCCCACCAGTTGCTCGTTGGTAAACGGACCGTACATGTCGGCGGTATCGAAAAAGTTGATGCCAAGATCCAGGGCGCGGTGCAGCGTGGCAATGGATTCCGTCTCGCTGCCACCCGTGTAGAAATCCGACATGCCCATACAACCCAGGCCCAGAGCCGAAACCACCGGCCCCCGCCGGCCAAGCTTGCGTTGCGGTACGACAATAGCCATGCCTCACCTCCGGAAAAACACACTTGGCATGTATTTTACTCCGGCCGGCTTCAAAGCTTCGCGTAACGCAGACGCAAGGCGTTAGCAATCACGGACACCGAACTGAAAGACATGGCGGCCGCCGCAATCATCGGTGAGAGCAGCCAACCAAAGAACGGATACAACACCCCCGCGGCCACCGGTACGCCCGCACTGTTGTAGAGGAATGCCCACAGCAAATTCTCGCGGATGTTGCGCACCGTCGTCTGCGACAGCCGGCGTGCACGCAGCAGTGCGCGCAAATCGCCCTTCACCAGCGTCACCGCCGCGGTTTCCATGGCAATGTCGGTGCCACTGCCCATGGCGATACCCACATCGGCCGTGGCCAACGCCGGCGCGTCATTTACGCCGTCGCCGGTCATCGCGACTTTGCGGCCGTCATTGCGCAGACGCCGCACGATCTCGGCCTTGCCTTCGGGCGATACGCCGGCCATGACTTCATCGAGTCCGAGCGCAGCCGCCACGGCGTGCGCTGTGGTTTCGTTGTCGCCGGTGACCATTACCAGTCGCAATCCGGCACGGTGCAATCCGGCAAGCGCCGCGGGTGTGGTCCGCTTGACCGGATCGGCTACGGCGATAAAGCCTGCAACCGCGCCCTCCATCAGCACATACATGACCGTGGCGCCTTGCCGGCGTTGTGCGTTCACGGCCTCGGCCAGCCCCGACACGTCGGCCTTGAGCGCGGTGGCCAGCTTGTCATTGCCCAAAGCAACGGCTTTGCCCTCGACCTCGCCTTTCACGCCCTGGCCGGTGATGGATTCAAAGTGCGCCGCTTTGCCGATGGACAGCCCGCGTTCCCGCGCGCCGCTAACGATTGCGGCAGCGAGCGGATGCTCGCTGGCCTGCTCCAGTGCCGCCGCCAATGCCAGCAGCTCGTCTTTTGGGAATTGACCGGCGGATTCCACGGCCACCACTTTGGGTTTGCCTTCCGTAAGTGTTCCGGTCTTGTCCAGCAACAGGGTGTCCACTTCGCGCAAGTGTTCCAGCGCCGCCGCGTCGCGGAACAGTACGCCCGACTGCGCGCCTTTCCCCATGGCCACGACGATGGAGATCGGTGTGGCGAGTCCCAGGGCGCAGGGACAGGCAATGATCAGTACCGCTACCGCGTTGACCAGCGCATGCGCCAAGGCGGGCGATGGTCCGGCAAAGTACCAGACAACGAAAGTAAGCACCGCGATCAATACCACCGCAGGTACAAACCAGCCGGACATTTTGTCAGCCAGCGACTGAATTGGCGCACGGCTGCGCTGCGCCGCAGCGACCTGCGCCACGATGCGTGCGAGCAGCGTATCCGCACCCACCTTTTGCGCGCGCATTACCAGACTGCCGGTGCCGTTGAGCGTGCCGCCGGTGACCGCATCACCCGCGCGCTTGGCTACCGGTAATGACTCACCGGTCACCATGGACTCGTCCACGGCGCTTGCGCCCTCGTCCACCACGCCGTCCACCGGAAGTTTTTCGCCCGGCCGCACACGCAGACGGTCGCCCACGTGCACTTCGGCGAGGGGCACATCCCGCACACTGCCGTCGGCAGCGATGCGATGTGCTACGGGCGGTGCCAGATTCAACAGGGCGCGAATCGCCGCCGAAGTCGAATGACGTGCTCGCAATTGCAGGACCTCGCCGAGCAGCACCAGCACCGTGATTACGGCGGCGGTCTCGAAATACACCGGCAGCATGCCGTCGGGCATGCGGAAGGTTTCGGGAAACATCTGTGGAAATGCGAGCGTGATGACGCTGTAGCCATACGCCACGGCCACGCCCAGACCAATGAGCGTGTACATGTTCAGGCTGCGGTTCCGCAGCGAATTCCAGGCGCGCACGAAAAACGGCCAGCCGCCCCAGATTACTACCGGCGTTGCCAGCGCGAACTCCAAAATTCCCCAGGCGGACGCCGGCAATAGCGACGGCCACGGCCGCATGAGCCATGCACGCATGGCGATCACCACCAGTGGTACAGTCAACACGACGCCAACCCAGAAGCGCCGGGTCATGCTCCGCAATTCCGGATTGGCCTCTTCCGCTTGTGCCGGCGTCATCGGCTCCAGTGCCATGCCACAGATCGGACAGGCGCCGGGCGCATCGCGCACGATTTCCGGATGCATCGGGCAGGTCCACAGCTGTTTGGCAGTCGCCACCGGCATCACCGGCTCCAGAGCCATGCCGCATTTCGGGCAGGCGCCGGGGCGGTCCGCAATTACGTCCGCGTGCATGGGACAGGTGTACTGGACGGCCTTGCTTGCGGGTATGGCAGCACGTGCCTCAGGCACGGCGGACACGTGGCGGCACGCAGACTCGCGGTGCGCGCCGTGGTGCGCATGATTGCGCGTGTGAGTGTGGCCTGACATTGGGTACTCCGTGTGCAGGTTATGCAGCGCCTTCGCAACTCAGCGTCTGAGGATGCTCATGAAGCTCCGAAGCGCTTGAGGAGATCGTACAGCTCGGCCAGTTTCGCCTGGCGCTCACTCCGGTCGCCGCTCTTGATGGCGCCCGCCACGCAGTGTTCGATGTGGCTCTTGAGAATTTCCTGCTCCGTACTGCGCAGCGCCGCCTGCACCGCACGCATCTGCGTGAGGATATCTGCACAGTAGCGGTCGGTTTCCACCATGCGCAGCAATCCGGCCACCTGGCCATGAATGCGTTTCAGGCGCGGGAGCTGAGACTTATGACTGGGGTGTGTCATGCTATATACCATACCCCCCTATGGTATGTGCGTCAACGCTGGTGCATGAGTTCCTGAATCGATTCGATTCAAAGACGCTGACCAGACTGCTCTCAACCGTTGGAGAGGCAAATACGCCATTCCGTGGCCGTGCGGCTGCGACGCACGTTTTGTCGCCAGATGCCGCGACCGGTCTGCCTCGCGACCAAGAAGTCGCTCCCGGTCAAGGAAAATTGCGGTCCGATCTGGGCGCAGAGCACAGGACGTGCGGACCGTCGGATCGCGCCCTATTTGTCTCCGAGCGAAAGCAGCGTGGCATTGCCGCCCACAGCCGCGGTGTTTACGGTTACGGTGCGTTCCGTGGCGAAGCGCAACATGTAATGCGGCCCGCCGGCCTTGGGACCGGTGCCGGACAGCCCCTGGCCGCCAAACGGCTGCACGCCCACCACTGCGCCGATGATGTTGCGGTTGATATAGACATTGCCCACGCGAATGCGCCGCTGGATGTACTGCGCCTGCGAATCAATGCGCGATTGCACGCCCAGCGTCAGGCCAAAGCCGGTGCGGTTGATGCTTTCGATTACCGCATCCAGTTCCGACGCCTTGAAGCGGATCACGTGCAGCACTGGGCCGAAGACCTCGTGCTTGAGAATATCCAGCGACGGCAGTTCCACTGCCATGGGCGCCACAAACGTACCGTTTGCGCACGCCGCGGGAATCCGGAGTTCCCGCAATACCTTGCCTTGCGTCGCAATCCACTGCTTGTGGGCGTCCAAATCCTTTTTTGCCGCGGCGTCAATCACCGGGCCCACGTCGGTATCCAGGAACGCCGGATCGCCCAAGCACAATTCATCGAGATAACCGGTAAGCACTTCGATGACGCGCGGCGCGATTTCCTCCTGCACGAACAGTACGCGCAGCGCCGAACAGCGCTGACCGGCGCTGTTGAAGGCGCTGGCCACGACGTCGAGCACCACCTGCTCGGGCAGTGCCGAAGAATCCACGAGCATGGCGTTTTGGCCGCCGGTTTCTGCTATCAAAACAGGAATGATGCCGTCGCGGTTGGCGAGCGTCTGGTGAATGACCTTGGCGGTCGAGGTGGAGCCGGTGAAAGCCACGCCGGCAATGCGCGGGTCGGCCACCGCATGCTGGCCCACCACCGAGCCGCGACCCGGAATGAAATGCAGCACCTCGCCCGGCACCCCCGCCTGGTGCAACAGGCGAATGGCGCGCGCGCCGATCAGCGAGGTCTGTTCCGCGGGTTTCGACAGCACCGCGTTGCCCGCCGCGAGTGCGGCGCCCACCTGCCCGGTGAAAATCGCCAGCGGGAAATTCCACGGGCTGATGCACACGAACACGCCGCGGCCCTGCAACCACAGTTCATTGGATTCGCCCGTCGGCCCCGGCAGGCGCTGCGGCTTGCCGAAATCCTCTTCGGCGCGCAGCGCGTAATAGCGCAGGTAATCCACCGCCTCGCGCACTTCCGATACCGCATCCAGAATGGATTTGCCCGCCTCGCGCACGCACAGTGCCATGAGTTCGGCCGTATGCTCCTCGAAAAGATCCGCCCCGCGGCGCAGGATGCGCGCGCGTTCTCCGGCTGGCGTCATGTCCCACTGGGGCTGGGCCCGCGCGGCGATATCCACCGCCTTGCGGATCGTCCCTGCATCCGCTGCGTGGATAATGCCGATGGTCTGGCGATTGTCGGCAGGATTGAGCGAGGGCTTCTCCTTGCCACTCAACACTTTGCCGCCCACGATGGGTGCGGCGCTCCACTCCCGCTGCATGGCTTGCTGCATGTCCTGCGCGAGCTTGCCCAGTACCTCCACGTCTGCGAGATTCAGGCCGCGGGAGTTGCGCCGCTGCGGGCCGTAGATGTCGCGCGGCAGCGGGATCCGCGGATGCGGTTTCACCGCAAGCGCCTCCACCTCCGCCACCGGATCAGCCACGATGGATTCCAGCGTAACCTTTTCGTCAATGATGCGGTTCACGAACGAGGTGTTGGCGCCGTTTTCCAGCAGGCGACGCACGAGGTACGGCAGCAGATCTTCGTGGCTGCCGACCGGCGCATACACGCGGCAGTTGAGATTAAGCTTGTCCTGGCCCACCACTTCCGCGTACAGCTCCTCGCCCATGCCGTGCAGGCGCTGGAATTCGAATTCCGGACTGTCGCCGGCCAATTCCAGCACGCTCGCCAGCGTCTGTGCGTTGTGGGTGGCGAACATGGGATAAATCACGTCACGGTCCGCGAGCATCTTGCGCGCACAGGCGAGATAGGACACGTCCGTATTCGGCTTGCGCGTAAACACCGGATAGCCGTCCAGGCCGCGCTCCTGGGCGCGTTTGATTTCGCTGTCCCAGTAGGCACCCTTGACCAGCCGCACCGGGATGCGGCGCCCGCCTTCGCGGGCGAGCGCAATCAGCCAGTCCAGCACACGCAGCGTGCGTTTCTGATAAGCCTGCACCGCCAGGCCGAAACCTTCCCAGCCTGCGAGCGCAGGTGAGCGGTACACCGCTTCGATAACATCGAGAGAAATATCCAGGCGGTCGGCCTCTTCCGCATCCACCGTCAGGCCCATGCCGTATTGCTTCGCACGCTCCGCCAATGCCAGCAGTTTCGGCGCGAGTTCGCGCATCACGCGCGCACGTTGCACCAGCTCGTAGCGCGGGTGCAACGCGGAAAGTTTCACGGAAATGCCGGGCGTGGCGAACACGCTGGTGTTTTCCCCCACGCTGGCGCCGATGGCATCGATCGCGCGGCGGTAATCCTCGAAATAGCGCTGCGCGTCCGCGGCGGTAAGCGCGGTTTCCCCCAGCATGTCGTAGGAATGCCGGAATTGCCGATACTCTTCGCTCCTGGCGCGCTTCAGGGCCTCCTCAATCGTGCGACCCATGACGAATTGATGGCCCATGATGCGCATCGCCTGGCGGAAGGCGGCGCGGATCACCGGTTCGCCGACGCGCGCCACCAGCATGGCCATGTACTTGGAAAGGTTTTTCTCGACGCTCTGATCCAGCGCGATGATCTTGCCGGTGAGCATCAGGCCCCAGGTGGAGGCGTTCACAAAGCTGGAAGGACTCGCGCCCAGATGTTCTTGCCACTTGCCGGTGACAATCTTGTCGCGGATCAGCTTGTCGGCCGTGTCCGCGTCCGGGATGCGCAACAGCGCTTCCGCCATGCACATGAGCACCATGCCTTCCTGCGAGGACAGGTCGTACTGGCGCAGGAATTCCTCCACCCCGCCCTTGGGCTTGCGGTTCTTGCGCACCGCCTGTACGAGTGCGGTGGCGCGTTGCCGGATGCGCTCGCGCGCGGGCGCATCCAGTTGCGCCTGCGTTAGCAACGCCTCCACGCAACGGGTTTCGTCGGCCAGATACAGCTCGTTGATGGCGGCGCGCAGCGGCTTCAGTGTGAGCGGCGTGCCCGCGAATACGAAGGATGCCGGGGTGGCGGCTGAGGAGTCAGCGGGCTGATACATGCCTGCTCCAGGATAGGGAACCACCCGGCCGGAGATTCGCGGCCAGGCACACATTATTTTACTGAATCGGCGCGGGAAAAGCCGTGCGCCTGCGTCGGTATCGTCAATCGATGCTGGCGAAGACGCGCGTAGAACGGCTGGCATTCCCCGGAGAGACGCGCTTGAAATGCCGTCAGGTGCGTCGCCCGCGGCCGGTACGGTTCGAAACCGGTGGAACGCTCGACCGCTGCGTACCAGTGTTTCGCCCACACGCCGTCGCTCGCGCGCGGACCGGCCGGCCAGTGCAGCATGCGTGCGGAAAACTCCACGTCCAACCGCGCACACAGCGCGTGCAGCATGCCTTCGGGATCGCGCAGCACATCCTCGGCGTCCAGCACCGGCGGCGTGCCGCGACGTTCCGCGACGTAATCAAACAGGCGTGCCTGCTGCTCGTAGCCCAGTTCCCACAGCGCCGCGTCCGGACGATTCTGCGTGAACGAAGCGACTACTGCTTCCGGCGCACGGATGAGAAAACAGTTGTGCAGACCGTCCAGCCACGCGAGCGGCATGCCGGCCAGTACGTGCTGGGTCATGTGCTTCTGATACCAGATCGGTTTGCCCTGGGGTACTGGACCGGTGAGCATGCGCGTGACCTCGCGCCAGTCGCTGCTCTGCGCCGCCAGCACTTCCTCGCGGCCCGGATGCGGCACGCCGGTCTCAAGCAGGTAATGTGCGTACAGCGGCTCATCGGTCACCGCGGTGTCGCCGCGGTTCTCCCAGGCACGCATCATGGCGGTGGAAATATTGCGCGGCCCGGACCACATGGCGATCCTGAGCGGCGCATTCATACCCGCGGTCCCCGGGCACTCTCCTTGGCCACCAACGCCATATAAAGGTGCTGCAAGCGTTGTATTATCGCGCCGCGTGTGCCCGCGCCGATCACACGTCCGTCGATCTCGCTGACCGGCACCACACCGGCAAAGGTGCCGGTGACGAAGGCTTCGTCCGCGGCGTACACGTCGGTGAGACTGAAATCCTTTTCTTGAGCGGGAATCCCGTGTTCACGGCACAGGCGCAATACGTTGGCCCGGGTAATGCCGCCCAAACAATACTTGCCGCTCGAAGTCCAGATCTCGCCCTTGCGCACCATGAAGAAGTGAGTTGAATTGCAGGTCGCCACGAAGCCGTGCGGATCGAGCATCAGCGCTTCGTCATACCCAGCCTTGGTGGCCTGGATGCAGGCCAGGATGTCATTGAGCTTGGAATGGCTGTTGAGCTTCGGGTCCTGCACGTCCGGAGGCCCGCGGCGCACGTGCACCGTGAACAGGCGAATGCCCTGCTCCACCGTGGCCGGCAACGGTTCCTTGTACTCGGGAACGATCACGATCGTCGAGCCTGAAATGACAAAGCGCGGATCCTGGTGCGGCGTCGCCTTCACACCGCGCGTCACCATCAGGCGTATGTGCACGTGGTCGCGCATGTGATTCGCGCGCAGCACCGCGAGCACACGCTCGATCAACTGCGCGCGCGTCAGCCCGATATCGAGGTCAATCGCCTTGGCGCCCTCGTAGAGCCGGTCCAGGTGCATATCGAGAAACGGCAGACCGCCGTCGTGCAGGCGTAGCCCTTCCCATACGCCGTCGCCCAGCACGAAACCGCTGTCGAACACCGACACCCTGGCCTCGGCGCGCGACACCAGCTCGCCGTTGATACTGACCTTGATGTCCGCGTTGCGCGCATCAGGCCGGAAATCATGCGTACCCTTCGCCATGGTTCTGCTCCGCTGCCCGCAGCGCCGGAAAGGCTGCCTATTTTACTGATTTCACCGCCGACACCGCGTCCTATCCGGTGTCAACCACCAGGCTTGCTTTCCGCGGCGGCGCTCTTTACCGTGTGCACCTGCTTTTTCCCCCACAGGATTGTCCTCATGAAACGGCCGCTGATCGCCCTGGTGATTGCGCTGCTGGCCGGCGCCGCAGTTGCCAAGGGAAACACCCAAACCCATCCATTCAACGCCACCGACCTCGCCATGATGGACCGCGTGAGCGATCCGCAACTCTCGCCGCACGGTTTCCGCGCCGCCTTTGCGGTAGCTGAGACCGATTGGGCCGCCAACAAGCGTGTCAGCAGCATCTGGATTCTGGACCTGGACCGGAGCGATGCTACGCCGCAAAAAATCATGCAGGGCGAAAGTCCGCGCTGGTCGCCGGACGGCAAGACTCTGTATTTCCTCTCCGACAAATCCGGTTCCAGTCAGTTGTGGAGCGTATCCGCCGGTGGCGGCGGCGCCGAGCAGGTGAGCCATTTGCCGCTGGACATCAACAACTTCAAGGTTTCGCCCGACGGCCGCCACATTCTGCTGTCCATGGATGTGTTCACGGATTGCAGTGATCTCGCCTGCAGCAAGGCGCGGCTGGACGCACGCGCCACCGACAAGGCCACCGGCCGGCTGTACGACAAACTGTTCGTGCGCCACTGGAACGTGTGGATGGACGGCCGACGCTCGCAGTTGTTCATGGCGACCATCAGCCCTGATGGCCGCCTCGCCGGCAGTCCCGTGTGGCTCACCAAGGACATTGACGGCGACATCCCCTCCAAGCCCGAAGGCGACGATAGCGAATACGGCTTCTCGCCGGACGGTAGAACCGTGTTTTTCGATGCCAAGATCGGCGGCTCGATCCAAGCCTGGTCCACAAACTTCGACGTGTATTCGGTGCCGGCGGACGGTTCCACCAAGCCCGTGGACCTGACCGCAAAGAATCTTGCCTGGGATGGATACCCTCTGGTCTCGCCGGACGGCAAGACGCTGTATTACCTGGCCATGAAGACGCCCGGCTTTGAAGCCGACCGCTTCGCCATCATGGCGCGCGACCTCGCCAGCGGCGCGACCCGCGAAGTGGACCCGCACTGGGACCGCAGCGCCGGCCCGCTGCAAATCTCGGCCGATGGCAAAACGCTCTATACCACCGCCGACGACGACGGCAGTCATCCGCTGTTCGCGGTGGATGTCGCCAACGGCAAAGTCATGCGCCTGCTCGGCGACGGCACGGTGTACGGCTTCGACGCCGTCGGCGACCGCATCCTCGCGGCACGCGCCGATTTCCAGCATCCGGCTGACCTTTACATTCTCACGCCGCAGGGCACCGACTTCACGCAGGTCACGCATTTCAACCAGGCGCGCCTTGCGGACGTCCGCTTCGCCAAGGCGCGGTGGTTCACCTTCAAGGGCTGGAGCGGGGACACGGTGCAGGGCTACGTGATGCCGCCGGTGGATTACGTGCCGGGCAAGAAATATCCGGTGGCATTTCTGATCCACGGCGGACCGCAAGGCGCCTGGCTCAATGAATTCCACTATCGCTGGAATCCGGAAACCTACGCCGGTGCCGGGTTTGCGGTGGTAGCCATCAATTTCCACGGCTCCACCGGCTACGGACAGACGTTCACCAACGCCATCTCGGAGCACTGGGGCGACCGGCCGATGATTGACCTGCAGAAAGGCTGGGCCGCGGCGCTAAAGCAATTTCCGTTCCTGGACCGCCACCGCGCCTGCGCGCTGGGCGCGAGTTACGGCGGCTACATGGTGTACTGGATTGCGGGCGTATGGAACAAGCCGTGGAAGTGCCTCGTGGATCATGACGGCGTGTTCGACACCCGCATGATGTACTACGCCACCGACGAACTGTGGTTCGAGGAACACGAGAACGGCGGCACACAGTACGACCATCCGACCAACTACGAGAAATTCAACCCGCTGGATCACGTAAAGAACTGGCGCGTGCCCATGCTGGTGGTGCACAGCAACCATGACTATCGCATCCCGCTGTCGCAGGGGCTGGGCGCCTTCACGGCCTTGCAGCGCCGCGGCATCCCGAGTGAATTTCTCAACTTCCCGGACGAAACCCATTTCGTCTCCAAGCCGCAGAACAGCGTGCTCTGGCATCGCACGGTATTGGACTGGCTGAAGCGCTGGACGGAGAAATGATTTATAAATTGTGGGAGCGGCTTTAGCCGCGATGTAATCGGTAATCGCGGCAAGCATACCGCTGGTCCGCGGTGTTCCCGCTATTTATGGCCGTACATTCAAGGAGTACCAGTCTTTCGCATTCGGCAGATGCACAAATATGTGGTAGGCGAGGGCATCCCGGGCGTTATGGATGCCGATGAAGAACAGCAGCAGGACTGCAGCTCCGATGCCAAACAGCGCAGCGCTTTCATGCAGTGGAGCCACAAATGCCGCCAATACCAGCACAGGCGAGCAACGGCGATAACGCATGAAACGGCCAATCCTCGAATACGGGTTTGTATGCGCCTTGCAGCCGCATGCGGCGCGCAACCAACAGCATGTACATACACCACACCGCCGAACCCGGCGAGGCCCCAAGGCACTGCGGCTGCGTTAGAGGCATGCCATCGCACACGCATCAATGCCGACAGCAGCAGTGTCGCGCTGAAATGTACAATCGTCGGAGTCGCAAACGCCGGTCCGGCTTCCGAAACGCCCGTGGCGGTCGTACGGCGATGAGTGTCAAAACCACAAACTGCAAGCCAATCAGCGCGCCCGCCGCGGTACCGACGATCTCATAGAAACTGTCCCGGGCGGCAAGTTCTAACATAGTAAAACCTTAATCGCTTGGGCTCTGTGGAGTCCGGCTCCCAAACCACCCAGAACGTTAAGCCAGCTTCGAACCGTGCGTTCCGGCATAGGCGAGCCGACACTTCTGCCATTCGCGGTTGCCGGGTCACATTTCCACACCGACATAAGGCATTCACTCTCCCTTGCTTGGCGCTCAACGCCCGACTGTGCGTTGCAGCTGCTCGGGATAGCGCGCGCCTTGTACGGCGATCCTGGCCGCCACTTCATTGATTTCCTGGAGGTCCGCGGCAGTCAATTGGATCTCGGTTGAGCCAAGATTTTCTTCCAGCCGTGCGAGCTTGGTGGTACCCGGAATCGGCACGATCCACGGCTTTTGCGCCAGCAGCCAGGCCAGGGCAATTTGTGCCGGAGTCGCCCGCTTTTGCGAGGCGACCCTTTCCAGCAAATCCACCACCGCCCGATTGGCCTGACGTGCCTCCGCCGTAAAGCGCGGCAGGTTGGTACGGAAGTCCTTGCTGTCGAATTGGGTCTTGTCGTTGATCGCACCCGTAAGAAAGCCACGACCGAGCGGGCTGAAGGGTACAAAACCAATGCCTAGCTCCTGCATCACCGGCAGCACGGTCTGCTCCGGTTCGCGCCACCACAATGAATATTCGCTCTGCAGCGCGGTCACCGGCTGCACCGCATGAGCACGACGGATTGATTCGACGCCGGCCTCCGAGAGGCCGAAATATCGGACCTTACCTGACCGGATCAATTCCTTGACGGCACCGGCCACGTCTTCGATAGGCACGTTAGGATCCACGCGGTGCTGATAAAAGAGATCAATGCGATTCGTCCTCAGTCGTTTGAGGGATGCATCGGCGACAGCTTTGATGTGTTCCGGACGGCTGTCCAATCCACTGTTGGCGACGCCATCCTTGAAACCGAACTTAGTGGCGATCACTAGCCGGTCACGGAGCGGTGCCAGCGCTTCGCCCAGCAGTTCCTCATTGGTGAAAGGACCGTAGGCTTCAGCGGTATCGAAAAACGTCACGCCACGTTCGATGGCCTGATGCAACAGTTTGATCATCGCTTTTTTGTCCGGTGTCGTACCGTAGGCGAAGCTCATGCCCATGCAGCCGAGGCCCAGGGCTGAGACTTCGGGCCCGTTCCTTCCAAGTTTGCGTGTTTGCATGATCCCGCTCCTCACCTGCTGTGATGTACGTGATTGCCGTACTTCACGATTTCAGCGTGGCCATGTCGATAACAAAGCGGTATTTGACATCGCCCTTGACGGTGCGGTCATATGCCTGGTTGACGTCCCGTATGGCGATTTTCTCGATGTCACAGACAATGTTGTACTTACCGCAGAAATCGAGCATTTCCTGCGTTTCCGGCAGACCGCCGATCAGCGAGCCCGCCATCGAGCGGCGGCCCATGATGAATGGAATGCCGTTGACTTGTTTCAATGGTTCAACCGCGCCAACCACGACCATGGTGCCGTCGCGTTTCAGCAGCTTCATATACGGATCGGCGTCGTGACCAACAGGAATGGTATTCAGCAGGAAATCGAAGCTGCTTTGTGCAGCCTCCATGGCCTGCGCATTGGTCGATAACAGGACTTCATCTGCGCCGAGCTTCCTGGCGTCCTCGCCTTTTTCCGGGGAGGTAGTAATCATGACAACCTTGGCGCCCATGGCATGGGCAAACTTGACCCCCATGTGGCCAAGACCGCCCAGGCCGATAATTCCGACCTTCTGACCCGGGCCAATATTCCAGTGCTTAAGGGGCGAATAAGTGGTGATCCCAGCACACAGCAGCGGTGCAGCGGCGGCGGCATCCAGGTTTTGGGGGATGCTCAGCACAAAACGTTCATCCACTGTGATCTTGTCGGAATAGCCGCCGAAGGTCTTTGGATGCGGCGTACCTCCGATCCTGTCTTCACCGCCATAGGTGCCGGTGAAGCCGTTTTCGCAATATTGCTCCAAACCATCCTTGCAGGATGCGCAGGTACGGCAACTATCGACCAGGCAACCTACTCCGACCAGGTCGCCGGCCTTGAATTTGGTCACCTTGCCGCCCACGTTCTTTACGCGGCCGATAATCTCGTGACCGGGGATGAACGGATAGGTCGTCCAGCCCCATTCATTGCGTGCCGAATGGATGTCGGAATGACAAATGCCGCAATACAGAATATCAATGACGACGTCACTCGGACGCGGATCACGGCGTTCAAAACTGAATGGACTCAATTCGCCGGTGGCGGAGTGGGTCGCATAGCCTTGGGTCCGGATTGTCATAGTTTCTCCTTCGGATGTTTACTCATTTAGCAGCGCGTGCGCCGCATTAGTGGGCGGATGCAACGCCCCTTCCATCAGAAAATCGCTGCCACGCAGATTGCCGGTGAAGTATCCGGCCGGCCCTTTCACGGAAAGCCGGGAACCGTTGCGCTTGAAGTCCGTGTGCAGACCTGGGCTTGGTCGGGCAGGAGCGCTCGCCTCTGACGGCTGACTGCAAAATTTAGCAGACGCCCCTGCATTTGATTAGGTGGTAGGATTCGCATGGATATATGAACAGGATTCATGAATGCTGCGCGAAAATCTCAACGACCTCCTGGCCTTCCTCACGGTGGCACAGGAGCGCAGCTTCACCCGGGCGGCGGCGAAGTTCGGGGTGTCGCAATCCGCCCTCAGCCACACGGTCCGCGGGCTGGAGGAGCGGCTCGGCGTCCGGTTGCTGACGCGTACCACGCGCAGCGTTTCCGCCACCGAAGCCGGCGAACGCCTGTGGCAAAGCGTGGGCCCCAGGTTCGAGGAAATCGAGGCCGAACTGGCGGCGATAGGCGAATTTCGGGAAAAGCCCGCCGGCAGCATCCGGATTACGGCCGGTGAGCACGCCGTCAGCACGCTCCTCTGGCCGAAGCTGGCGAAGTTCCTGCCGCGCTATCCGGAAATCCGGGTGGAAATCAGCGTGGACAACACACTGACCGACATCGTGGCCGAGCGCTACGACGCGGGTGTGCGCTTCGGCGAACAGGTGGCAAAGGACATGATCGCGGTCCGCATCGGACCGGATATCCGCATGGCCGTGGTGGGCGCGCCTGCATATTTCGCTAAGCGCGCGCCACCCCAAAAACCGCAGGACCTGACCGGGCATAACTGCATCAACCTGCGCCTGCCGACTTACGGCGGACTATACGCCTGGGAGTTCGAGCAGGGCCGCCGCGAACTGAAGGTGCACGTCGAGGGTCAGTTGGTCTTCAATAACATCGCCCAGGTGCTGAATGCCGCCTTGGCAAGTTTCGGTTTGGCGTATATTCCGGAAGACACGGTAAAACCGCATCTTGCCGCAGGACGCCTCAAACGGGTGCTTGAAGACTGGTGTCCGCCATTTCCGGGATACCATCTCTACTATCCGAGCCGCCGTCAGCATTCCAAGGCCTTCGCCCTGCTGGTGGAGGCACTGCGCTACCGAACTTAGCGCGGTGAAAATTGCTCTAGCCGAAGACCGGACGAATTGCAGGAGCGCCTACCAAAGAACGATTAACAAGGAAACTCTGGCTGGCGGATCAGCGCTCTGCTCTTGCACCGCCTGTTCACAGGTGTTTGATCACCGCGTCGGCGAACTGGCTGGTCTTGACCTCTTTGGCGTTCTGCATCTGACGCGCGAAATCGTAGGTCACGATGCCGCTGGCCACGGTCTTGGCGTAAGCCTTCTGGATCAGGTCGGCGGCCTCCTGCCAGCCGATGTATTCCAGCATCATCACGCCGGAGAACAGCAGCGAGCCCGGGTTGGCCTTGTCGAGACCTGCGTGCTTGGGCGCGGTGCCGTGCGTGGCCTCGAACACCGCGAGGTAATCGCCGATGTTGGCACCGGGCGCAATGCCCACGCCGCCGACTTCCGCGGCCACGGCGTCCGAAAGGTAATCGCCGTTGAGGTTTGGCGTGGCGAGCACGCTGTATTCCGCCGGGCGCAGCAGCATTTGCTGGAACATGATGTCGGCAATCATGTCCTTGATGATGATCTGCTTGCCGTTTTTTGGATTCTTGAACTGCATCCACGGGCCGCCATCCAAAAGCGTGGCGCCGAATTCCTCTTTCGCCACGTCGTAGCCCCACTGGCGGAAGGCGCCTTCCGTGTATTTCATGATGTTGCCCTTGTGCACCAGGGTCACGGAGCTGCGGCTGTGGTCAATGGCGTAGTTGATGGCCTTGCGGATCAACCGCTTGGAGCCGAAGGCGCTGATGGGTTTTACGCCGAGGCCGGCGTCCTCGAAGAATTTCGCGCCTAGTTCTTCGCGCAGAAATTTGGCCAGCTTCTTGTTCTTGTCGCTGCCGGCTTGGTATTCGATACCCGCGTACACGTCCTCGGTGTTCTCGCGGAAGATCACCACGTCCACGTCCTCGGGCTTCTTGAGCGGTGAAGGCACACCGGGATAGTGCTTCACGGGTCGCACGCAGGCGTAAAGATCCAGGTCCTGGCGCAGGGTTACGTTCAGTGAGCGGAAACCGCCACCCACCGGCGTAGTCAGCGGGCCCTTGATGGAAACCACCAGCTCCTTGATGGCCGCAAGGGTTTCATCGGGGAAGTAATTGCCTTCGTAGAGCTTCTGGGCCTTCTCGCCGAGATAAATCTCGCACCAGTGAATCTTGCGCTTGCCCTGGTAGGCGCGCTCTACCGCCGCGTCCCAGATCTTGAGCGACGCCGGCGTGATGTCCACGCCGATGCCATCACCGATAACGTAGCCCAGGATCGGGTTGTCCGGCACGCTGAGCTTGCCGTTGGTCACGGAGATTTTTCTGCCGTCTGGCGGCAATTTGACATGCTTGTAAGCCATAAACGATTCCTTGTGGATTTTGTCAGTCAGTAAGTGTTTTGCGGAAACGGGACCATATTTTGGGAGCGGCGATATTCACCGCGATCTTCGAAGCAAGAATCGCGATGGGGACCATCGCTCCCACAAGATTAAGAAATCAAGTTGCCAATTATACCGAAGCAGGTGTAATCAATGGACCCTGCAACGCGAGTGTGCCGGAGCGTCCCGGAATTTCGCCCATCACTACTTCGTGCACCGGCAGAGTCTTGCGATCCAACTTCGCAGCGATGTCGCGTGTGGCCACCAATTCATAGCCCTGCGCTTTCCAGCCAGAAAGCAGCTTCTCGAATACCGGCATCAGTGCCATGCCTTCCAGTTCCGCATGCAGCGTATAGACATGGCCGTGAGCGGGAGCGCGCTCGGTAAGCGTGAGCAAATGATCCGCCACGTTTTCAACCTTAATGCCACCTGTCCCGACAAGCTCATCGAGCGTCGGCAGCGAAGTGGGCAGTTGCGGCACGCTGAATGTCCGTCCGCCCATCCTGGGCAGGAATGGATCTGTGCCACGGGTGTCGCTGGCGTAATCGAACCGGAATTGCTCCTGCAGCGCCAGCACGTGCGGGTTGATCTGCCAGCCGGCCGCGCCGAAGGTCTTGGGCGCAGTGCCGAACACCTGACCAAAGCGCGCCACGGCCTTACTGAATTCACGCGCGGTCCACTCGGCATCGCGGCGCGCCACGAAATCCTGCCAGCGGATATGGTCCCAGGTGTGGATGCCCACCTCGAAACCGGCATCACGCACCGCACGCATCGTGCCCGCGCCCTGCACGCCTATGTCGGGCCCCGGAATCAGCGTGCCGTACATTAGCGTCTTCAGGCCGTAGTTGCCGGCGACGTTGGTGCGGAACACTTTTTTCAGGAATCCCGGCCGGAATATGCGCCGCAACGCGCGGCCGGTGTTGTCCGGCCCGAGACTGAACAAAAAGGTGGCTTGGGCACCATGCTTTTGGAGCACCGAAACCAGCGCCGGTACGCCTTCCAACGTGCCGCGCAGGGTATCCACGTCGATCTTCAGGGCGAGTTGTTTCAACTTTCTACCCAGCCGGTTTCAAGACTGAGCGCCTGCGCGCGGGTCGATTCCGGATTGAGAACGCCGCGAGCTACGGCGCGTATAAAATTCCGGTCCTCGCGTGCATTGATGATAAACATCGCCGCACCCATCTGGCGTGCCACTTGCGTCAACAGCTTGCGCTCCTCGGCAGCGTAATGCTCCCCGGGCCGGTTAGCGCATACCAGCGCCCCCTGCAATTCACCGAACGCGGTCATGGGGAACACATATCCGTCGGTCCCAAGCGCGCTCGTCAGTTCTGACAGGTCAACCTCATTTTGCCCGGTGCGTGCCGCGGCGAAGGCGGCATCGTCAATTTTCACACTCTCCGGGTAGGCATTCTCCCACTCGCGGCGTGCCGCGGTGTATCTGTCACCTTTACGCAGGTATATGGCGACACCGGGCGTGCCCAGCTTCTCACGCAGGGTTTGCATGGCCACAGTCAATAGTTCCTCGATATGTTCATAGCCTCCACAGTGGTGTGCGAAGCGTCGCAGCGCCTTCTCCGCTAGGTATTTTTTCCGGAAGAACACCTGCTCCACGATCCGATCCAGGTACGTCCGCACCCGGCTGAGCACAATGCCCAAGGCCAGCGGCACGATGACCTGCACCAGCAGGCTTGCGTTGGTACCGAGGGCCGCGTGTTCCACGAGACTGTTGACGGCGGCGAGAATGCCGACCACGAGTGCGGTCATGCCGCCATATACCAAGGTGCGATCAATGAACACGGAAACATCCACCACCCGGTGGCGCAGCACCGCATACAGGAAGCCCGTCATAGCGGCCACAAACATAAAACTATACGTTATATTTAAAGCCAAAAACCCCAGTAGGTGTGTGTCACTTATAAAAATGCCCACCACAAACACCCCACTGCTCCACAGCATCCAGCGCAGGCGCAGACGCCACACCCGCTCCGCACGGCGATAGCTTGCGAACAGCAGCGCGACCGGGACGAGGTAACTGGCGGGCAAGGAAAAACCATACCGGGACCGCCACAGTTCCGCCCAGCCCGTGGCCACGAAGACGAGGTATCCGCCAATCGCCCAGATGATCCCGACACCGAGGAGCAGGAGAAAGCTCCCGCGCCAGAGCGCCCTGGCCCGTGGGGTGAGCATGGTGCCTACCATGGATTCCACCAGCATGTAGAAACCGACCCGCGCGAGCAGGAAAAGGATGATCATTCCCAGCAGGACGCTCAACCCTAGCATCCCATTGAGCGGTACCCCCAGACCAGCGGTGCCGGCCAGAAAGGCGATCGCCCAGAGCGCCAAGCCTGCGGCCGCCCGGTCACGGCCGCGCCACAAAGCGAGCAACGCAATCCCGCTGAGCAGCACATAGAAACAAAGCGATGCCCACTCAAACCACCGCACACCGGTGACGGTGCTGCGATCCACACTCGTGATCGGGACCATGACCACGGTCCCGCGCCGGCGAATCACGAACTCATAGGTGCGCCCCAGCGGGAGGGTTCCCAGTATGTAGCTGATGCCTATCCCGATGCGGGTCGAGCGCGGCGTGGCGGCGAGATCGATCTGATCGCCTGCCTTAAGGGCCTTCGGTAACGAAACGCCTGGAATCGGCTCGATGACACCGGTATGCGCGCTCACTATGTTGATAGCGAATGGCAATCCGGAGCGCCTGAATACCATAAAACCGGAATAGGCACAGGCCAGCACGACGAAAACCGTGATGAGAATCAAAAGCCCGTAGCGGCGAGGCATGGCAATCTCCTGTTAACGTTATATCGAAGCGTGCGCAATGCGCA
>JAGXAZ010000088.1 GCA_018971365.1 Gammaproteobacteria bacterium
ACCGCCTCAATTGTTCCAACCGGTGACGTCTAACCGCTGCATCGAGCAGACGTCCGAAAGGTTCCACTTTTTGGCTACCGCTCATTTGTAGCGTTAGAACCCGGGCATTTATCGTCGAGGCCCCATGAATCCAGGCAGTCAAGTGTTTGCCTTTCTCGCGGCCGCCGTGCATGTATTCATCTTCTGCATGGAGAGCTTGTGGTTCATGCGGCCCGGCGTGCACAAGCGTTTCGGTGCAGCCGCCATTGCAGATGCTGAGGCACGTCGCCTGTTTGCCTTTAACCAGGGTTTTTACAACCTGTTCCTGGCCATCGGTATCTTCGTTGGCCTCGCACTTCTTCACGTCGGCGGCAATGCCACGATCGGCCGGACATTGGTGTTGTTCAGTTGCGCCTGCATGGTGGGCGCGGGAGTTGTATTGTTTCTTTCCGCCCGCCGCCGGATGTTGCGTGCCGCAGTGATACAAGCGGCATTCCCACTTCTGGCTTGGGTAGCCTGGCTCTGGTTCTAAGGAAGCGCTGATTTATTCCATTTCCCGTCATACCGGCGGACACCGGTATCCAGTAAGAAATTGATTTTCCTGGATTCCGGTCTTCGCCGGAATGACAATTCTGAATCATTAACGAATTAATCAGACTTTCCCTAACACCGGCACCATGGAATTTGCATTCCGGGATCCTGACGGCTATTACGTCATGATCAGCGCGCTCTCTGCGGCCTGACAATTCATGCACGCGAACGTCGCTTTGCGATGCGGCTGCCTCACCCGACTGGCCTCAGGTCAAAGTTAAAACCGCCAGGCGACTTCATCGCGGCAAAGCTGAGGCCGTAGTCGTTCGGGCCGCGCCCGTGCGACCGGTCAAGCACATCGAAACCGGATTTATGGAACCAATAGCACACGGGATGTCAGTTGGTATCAGCAGCATCCGGATATGTCGCCGGCGGTGATCTCTGTTTCACGACGAGCCCTCCATCCACGCGGGGTCGGGAGTGGAATTCCGGGTGCACGAGGTTCGCAGTGAAACGTACATCACGCCGTGGCAGCGGAATGGAGATTTATTCCTGTTCATGCCGAACGGCAAGTATGAATGGGATGCTCGTCACCGCGCTGTAAACATGCGCCGCCTGTGCCTTGAACTCAGCGGTGGTCTGAGTTATAAGGCGATGGATGTTCGTGTGCAACCACGCGTCGGTGTGGTTCGCTTCGGAATCCTGACCTTCAATGCGGACGGTAGTCGAACCCCTTGTGCCGGCCTTCTCGATCTGTCCCGGACAAGTGCTCAACGAAATAGTTCTCAGGAACAATGCATCCGTGACCCCACCACATACCGCTCGGCATCAACCGCTCCGCGTCTTGAGGCAGGTGCTCGCCGCGCCGCGCCACTATTCACGCCCCTGGTACTTTGCCTATCTGCTCCTCGGCATCGTAACCGCCGGCCTCGTGCCGGTGCTGTTGCCGCTGATGATGATGGCCGTGTCGCACAAACTCTCCACTGTGGCCTACGTCATGGGTGTCTACGATCTCGGCCTGCTGACCTCGCCGCTTTGGGGCATGTGGGCTGAACGGCACAGGCTTTACCGGAGCTTGTTCCTTGCCGGTTTCCTGCTCGGCCTGGTCGCGGTCGCCGTGTTTCCGTTCCTGCGCTCACTGACTGGCTGGATGGTGGCGGCGTTTGTGCTGGGCGCCGGCTCATCGGGAGCCGCTACCATCGCCTCACTGCTCATCGTGGACTTTGAACCTTCCACCGAATGGGAGCCGCACATTGGCATGTTGCAGAGCTTCAACGGCACGGGACAGGTTATCGGTCTGCTCCTGGCCGGCGCGTTTTCCCGGGGCTCTTTCTCGGCGGGGCTGTGGCTCGCCGCAGCCCTGTTGCTGCCGGCGCTGGTCTTTGCCCGATGGGGGCTTCCGGCGGCCAGCCGCTCGCGCCCGACCCGCGACGGAGGAACGCACCCGCACCGCGTGCTCGATATACGCGCGCTCGCGGCCTTTCCGCGCATCAACCTGCCATCCGACCTCGGGGTTCATTTCCATGCTCTGAACATAAGCGGCCTGCACCGTTTGCCCACGGCCGTCGGTACGCCGTTCGGGCGGTTTTTGCTGTCATGGTTCATGCTGGCGCTCGGCGTGGCCGGTTTTTTTACCTACTTCCCGCTGATGCTGGCTCACAGCTACGGCCTGAATTCACATTTCTCCTCGCTTATCTATGCCGTGGTGGCGGCCGCGGGTATCGCGCTGTTCGTGCTGGCCAGCCGCTGGTCCGCGCGTTTGGGTTCGGGGCGGGTGTATCAGTTCGGGCTGGTGCTGCGGCTTATCGGGTTCGCCTTGTTGATGCTGCCGTTCATTTTCCCGCTGGGCCACCGGATCGTCTTCGCAGCCGTGGGATTCGGCTTGATCGTCATCGCCTGGCCCATACTCAGCGTTTCCGGTACGGACTTGGCGGCACGGCTGGCTCCCTTCAGCGAAGGCGCGGCCATGGGGCTGTTCAACGCGGCGTTGGCGCTGGCCACCGTAATCGGTGCGTTCGCCAGCGGACCCCTGATGGCCGCCTTCGGCTATCGTTCCATTGCGGTCATGGCTTTGCTGGGCATAGCCGTGGCGATTGGATTGGGTTGGCGGTTGACGCCGCATACTTCTGGCCCGCAGGCCGGCATACAAAGTCAGGCGGGGAATTATTAGGGTGCGGACTTTCAACCAGCCACAATGAATTCAGGCGCACGGCGCGCCGCCGAAAACGATTGAAGAATCCATTGGCCATGCCCATACCGGCACGCTGGCCGTGAACGTAGCCCAGATGCTTAGCTCGGCCGGCTGGAGCGATTCGGACCAAACGGCGGGATGCGACGAGTTCGCCGTTGTGTCGAAGGGAATGCTGCACGTCGAGACGCAAGCCCGGTTACTCCATTGCAACGCGACCGGCGGTTGCGGCAAGTTCCGGCGAGTGGATACGGTACTTTTATCTCAAAGCAAACCGGTCAACCGATAATGCTCGGGCGCGCAATATGCACGTTACTTTCAAGGCGCAGCGCCGCGTTGATCAGGCCGAGATGGCTGAAGCCTTGCGGAAAGTTGCCGAGCATGCGCCCGCTCTCGGGATGAACTTCTTCGCTGTAAAGACCGAGCGCCGAGGCGTGTTGATGCAGCGCCTCGAATGCGGCGCGCGCTTCCTTGTGCAGGCCGCCAAGCGCGAGTCCCTCAACCAGCCAGAATGACGGCAGCAGAAAAGCGCCTTCGGGACCGCCGACGCCGTCCTTTGCCAGCTTGGGATCGTAACGGTAAAGCAATGGATACGGCCCGGCGGCAAGTTCGCGGCAGATGAGTTCCCGTGTCGAGCGAAAACGCGCATCGTCGGCAGCGATGATGCCCGTAATCGGCATGACGAGCACGGCGGCATCGAGAATGTCGCCGCCATAGAACTGGGTATAGGCACCGAGCTTTTTGTTGTAGGCCCGTTCGAGCACGTCGTCGCGGATGGTCCTGGCTTCGGTAGCCCAGCCCTTCCACGGCAGATCCAGCCCCAGCTCGCGCATGAGGCGCGCGCCGCGATCGAGCGCGACCCAGGCCCAGATCTTGGAATAGGTGTAGTGTTCGCGCTGGCCGCGCGCTTCCCAGATCCCGTCGTCGGGCTCGCGCCAGTGCGCGCGCACGAACTCGATGATCGCCGCAAGGCGTTCGGCCTCGACCATCGTGAGCACGCCGCCCACGCGCTGGTAATGCAGCGCCGCCTCGATCAGACTGCCGTAGATGTCGAGCTGGAATTGTCCGGCGGCGGCGTTTCCCACGCGCACCGGGCGGGAGTCTTCATAACCGCGCAACCCGAGTTCCCGCTCCGGCAGGTCCGACTCGCCGCGCACGCTGTACATAATCCTGAGCGGGGAATCGTCACGCACGCAACGTTCAAGCATCCAGTCGAAATACTGCGTGCCTTCCGAAACATAACCCGCGTTGAACAGCGCGTGCATGATGAAGGCCGAATCGCGCACCCAGGTGTAGCGATAATCCCAGTTGCGCGTGCCGCCGGCCCACTCGGGCAGGCTCGTCGTCGGGGCCGCGATCACCGCACCGGTGCGGCCGGAACTCAGGAGTTTCAGCGCGAGCAGGCTGCGTTCGACTTCGCTGCGATAATTGCCGTGATAAATAAGCCGCGCAACCCAGTCACGCCAGTAGGCGCGGGTAAGCCGCAGGCGTCGTTCCGAGCTGTAGGCCTTCACGGGATGCGTCATGCGACTATCCCAGTCCGCGACGAACCACAGCCGATCCCCGCTTTCAACGTCGAACTCCGCACGCGCGCCACGCTCGTCCACCGCGAGTGAAAGTGAACAGGACAGCGCCAGCACCTGCTCGTTCTGTTTGCCGCGGCAGGCGAGCGCGCCATGGGAACCGGATTTGAAACGCGGGCGCTCGCGGCCATAGTCAAAGCGCGGTTCGAAGACGAGCGCCATCGGCACGCAGCCGGAAACTCCCTCCACGCCACGGTGAATCTCCGACGCCGGCATGCGTCGTTCCGCGATCATCGGCATGAAGTCGCGGATGCGCGCCATGCCGTTGGCGGTGGTGAACTCGGTCACCAGCACGTTGGTGCCGGATTCGTAATACTGGCGGGCGCGAAACGGTTCGCACGGGCGAATCGAGAAGCATCCTGCACCTGGATCAAGGATGGCCGCGAACACCGCCGGACTGTCGAAGTCGGGAAAACAGGCCCAGTCTATCGAGCCGTCCTCGCCGACAAGCGCCGCGGTGCGGCAATCGCCGATCAACCCGTAAGCCTCGATGGCCTTGTAATCCGGCAGCCGCGCGGGGTCGTATTCGTGTATTGGCGCCGCGTCCGTGCGTTCCGGTTTCGCCGGACGGGCAAGCTCGCGCGCCACGCCCGCGCGCTTGGCGCCAGATTTTGAAATTTCAGCTTTCACGATTGGCCACTTTGCTCACGGTTGCATAGTGTAAGTCGCGCACCTCCCGATGGCTACCCGCGCACTACCATGCATACCATAGGCACATCAGATCAAAGCGTTTGCCTCACGGGTCAAAACAATCGGAGAAACAACAATGCCGCTCATGCGGGTGCAAATTCGATGCATTGCATGATGCGATTCGCCATCAACAACCCCATGCAGTACCCATGGCTGTCATATACTGACCATATTGCGCATTGATACCGCCGTGAACGGGGGCCACGATGGAAGGCGCATGTGCCGGTGGAACAATCACTTATAGAGGTGATCCAGTACGACTGGTCAACTGTCATTGCAATCTTCACCGTCGAATCAACGGTCCTGTCTTTTCCAGCTACATTGTGGCGCAGACAAAAACGCTCGCCGTTCTGGACCCCAAGAGCAGCCTCCATCGCTGCGCCGTTACCGACTGTTCCACGAAACCCTACTGTGGTAACTGCGGTACGCCCCTCTATAATTCAGACCCGTCCGCCTACCCGGGCCATTCAATGATTTATCTGGGAATCGGAACATCAGCAGTTATGCTCAAACCCGACATCCATATATTCCGCGAGAACAAGCTGCCATGGATTGATGCGCTCGCATCGCAGCACAACTTTACTCAGAGCCCGCTGCACAGGCTCTGATAATCCATTCAAGCCGATGCCGCTTCGCGCTGCGAATGGTGACTCAACACAAAAAAGACGGCAATATTCCAAAAAGAAGCGGCGATCTGTCCCGGCTTTAATCCAAGGATATCGTTATCTGGAGCAACCTTATGGCATCCGATTACCCTTACCCACTTTGCGGCGGCTGCGATTGCGGCACGCTGCGCTACCGTCTGGAAACCAAGCCGCTATTCGTGCACTGCTGTCACTGCCGCTGGTGCCAGCGGGAAACCGGTGCCTCATTCGCGCTCAACGCATTGATTGAAGCGCAGCGTGTGACGCTGATCTCCGGCGAACCCGAAATAGTGGACACGCCGTCGGCAAGTGGTAAGGGCCAGAAAATTGCGCGCTGTCCGAAATGCCGGATCGCGGTGTGGAGTAATTATTCGGGCGCCGGCCCGGTCCTCCGTTTCGTGCGTGTCGGCACACTCGACGAACCGGACCATCTGCCGCCGGACATCCATATCTATACTTCGACAAAACAGCCGTGGATCATTCTCCCGCCCGGCGTGCCGGCAGTTCCGGAGTACTACGACAGGAAGAAGTACTGGCCTGCGGAAAGCCTGGCAAGGCGGGAGGCGTTGTTGGCCAAGCAATCCAGCCGGGC
Source organism: Gammaproteobacteria bacterium (assembly GCA_018971365.1). Taxonomy (GTDB): domain Bacteria; phylum Pseudomonadota; class Gammaproteobacteria; order Natronospirales; family REEB76; genus REEB76. The sequence goes on from JAGXAZ010000088.1 coordinate 6,208, forward strand.
GTAAAAGCGCGAAAATTGCGTGCGGGCTGAACCCCACAACGGGGCGGTTGTTGGGGATCGCGCGGGTGCAATCGTCACACGGGACGGCAAAGCCAATCGGGAGACCGTCGAGTTATTGCACTAAACTCTGCCTGTCCCAATCCGCGGCAACCGTCGAATGCGGTGTCATACACCGTATCAAGTTCGTCCGGATCAGGAACAGTAAGCCTCGGGCCAGGAGATCAAGATGAAATACGTTGAAGTGGTTGCAAATAGCGGCGTGTCCAGCACCGTGTCGGCGATTGCGGAAAAATTCGAGGCGCAGGATTTTCGCCTGGGAGCCGTCGCAAAGGACGGCACACAGCCGATGAGGCTGGTGGTCAACGATGACGCTCTGCAAGGCGTATTGGACGCACTGCAGAACCTGCTGAGCACTTCAACGGATACCCGCGTACTGGTGCTGCCGGTGGAAGTCTCGCTCCCCAAACCCAAGGGCGCGGAAGAACAGAAGAAGAAGGACTCCGCAACGGCGTCCCGCGAAGCGTTGTACGAATCAGTCGAAAAAGGTGCACGCCTCGACGTCAATTATCTGGTACTGGTCATGCTGTCCACCATCGTGGCGGCCATTGGAATCATCGAAAACGACATAGCGGTCGTCATCGGTGCCATGGTCATCGCGCCGCTGCTCGCACCAAACCTCGCTCTCAGTCTTGGGACCGCGCTTGGCGACACCCACCTTCTGCGCAAGGCAACCTGGACATTGTTGGCGGGCATTCTGCTCACCCTCGGCCTGTCGGTGGTCATCGGTGCCCTTTGGCCCTCCCCGATAACCAGCGATGCGCTTCTGTCGCGCACGCGGGTGGGAGTGGAATCCGTGGCGCTGGCGCTGGCTTCCGGCGCCGCTGCGGTACTGTCCCTGACCACCGGATTGTCAAGCGTACTCGTGGGCGTAATGGTTGCCGTGGCGCTGCTGCCGCCCGCCGCCGCCTTCGGCCTCATGCTGGGCCAAGCCAGGTTCGGCCTCGCCATCGGCGCTGGCCTGCTGCTGCTCGTCAATATCGTGTGCGTGAACCTGGCCGGCAACCTGGTATTTTTCGTCAAGAAGGTGCGTCCGCGCACCTGGCTGGAAAAGCAAAAAGCCAAGCGAGCGATGCTGGTCTGGATTACGGGCTGGTTGGTTATGCTGATCATCCTGGTGCTGATCATTTACACACGCCGCTGGCTGGCACGGTGAGGTGCACAACATAGTGCGCCCTGGGTGCCGATGAAGCCGATGAAGATGAAGCCGATGAATTGGTTTCTCGATCGGTAACGGTCGAACGGCAAAAAGCTGAATGTGCAGCGAGGTAGCCTGTTCAGACCTCAGCCAGATTGCCCTTCTTCTCCAACCACTGCTTGCGATCGGCGGCGCGCTTCTTGGCGAGCAGCATGTCCATGAGCTTATCGGTGTTGTCCTTGGCGTCCACGGTAAGCTGCACCAGCCGGCGGGTGTCGGGCACAATGGTGGTCTCGCGCAGTTGCAGCGGACTCATTTCGCCCAAACCCTTGAAGCGCGTGACCGTGACCTTGCCCTTCTGCTTCTCCGCGGCGATGCGATCCAGAATACCCTTGCGTTCGGCTTCATCCAGCGCGTAATACACGTTCTTGCCTGCGTCTATGCGAAACAAGGGTGGCATACATACGAACACGTGGCCACGCTCGACCAGCGCGCGGAAATGGCGCAGAAACAGCGCACATAAAAGTGTGGCGATATGCAGGCCGTCGGAATCTGCATCCGCCAAGATGCAAATCTTGTGGTAGCGCAAGCCATCGAGCTTGCTGGAGTCCGGCTCCACCCCCAGGGCCACGCTGATGTCGTGCACTTCCTGCGACGCCAGCACTTCGCCGGCGTCCACCTCCCAGGTGTTCAGGATCTTGCCGCGCAGCGGCAGGATGGCCTGGAATTCCCGGTCGCGGGCCTGCTTGGCGGAACCGCCGGCGGAATCGCCTTCCACCAGGAACAATTCGCTGCGCTCCGGCTCGCCGCTGGTGCAGTCCGCAAGCTTGCCGGGCAGCGCCGGGCCGCTGGTGATTTTCTTGCGCGCCACCTGCTTGCTGAGCTTGAGGCGCTGCTGCGCGCTTTCGATGGCAAGTTGCGCGATCTGCTCGCCGGCTTCGGTGTGCTGATTGAGCCACAGCGCCAACGCGTCCTTGACGATGCCGGAAACAAATGTGGCCGATTCCCGTGAGGACAGGCGCTCCTTGGTCTGGCCGGAGAACTGCGGATCGCTCATCTTCACCGACAGTACGTAGGCGGCGCGATCACAGATGTCTTCCGGCGCGAGCTTCACGCCGCGCGGCACCAGATTGCGGAACTCGCAGAATTCGCGCACCGCATCCGTGAGCCCGGTGCGCAGGCCGTTCACGTGCGTACCGCCCTGCACCGTCGGTATCAGGTTCACGTAGCTCTCGGCAAATACCTCGCCGCCGTCCGGCAACCACACCACGGCCCAATCCGCGGTCTCCTTTTCAGCTTCCAAGCCGCCGTTGAAAGGCTCATTGGGGATGAACTCGCGACCCTCCAGGGATTCAATCAAATAATCCTTGAGTCCTCCGTGATACTGCCATTCGTCTGTTTCCAGCGTCTGCTCGTTGATGAACTTGACGGTGAGGCCAGGACAGAGCACCGCCTTGGCGCGCAACACATGTTTGAGTTTCGGAATGGAGAATTTCGGCGAGTCGAAATACTT
>JAGXAZ010000189.1 GCA_018971365.1 Gammaproteobacteria bacterium
CCTGCAGTGTCCGCCGGCGGCGTTTTACCTCTGGCCGAAAACGCCGGTGGATGGCGAGCGTTTTGCCAGGGAACTGTATGCCACGCAAAACCTCACGGTGCTGCCCGGCAGCTATCTTTCGCGCCCAACTCCATCCGGCGATCCCGGCACAAATCGCGTGCGTATTTCGCTGGTCCCGCCGCTGGCCGAGTGCATCGAGGCGACCAAACGCATCCGCAGCTACGTGGAGTCGCTGTGAATCACGACGCCCTGCGCCAGACGATTGACGCCGCCTGGGAGCGGCGCACCGAACTGACGCCCAACAATGCTGCGGCGGAAACTCACCACGCAGTGGAAACCGCCATTGGCCTCCTGGACTGCGGCGCAGCGCGCGTCGCGGAAAAGCGCGATGACCGCTGGCAGGTGAACGAGTGGCTGAAGAAAGCCGTGCTGCTGTATTTCCGCATTCAGCCGAATGAGGTAGTCACAGGCGCCGGCACCCGCTTTTACGACAAAATTCCGCTGAAATACACCGCGCACAGTCAGGCTGAATTCCAGCGCGAAGGCGCGCGCATCGTGCCTCCCGCCACCGTGCGTTACGGCGCTTTCCTCGCACCGGACGTGGTGCTCATGCCGAGCTACGTCAACATCGGCGCTTACGTGGACCACGGCACGATGGTGGACACCTGGGCCACCATCGGCTCCTGCGCGCAGATCGGCAAGCACGTGCACATCTCCGGCGGCGCCGGCATCGGCGGCGTGCTCGAACCGCTGCAGGCCGCACCCACCATCATCGAGGACGACTGCTTCATCGGCGCACGCTCGGAGATCGTCGAAGGCGTGATCGTGGAACAGGGCGCGGTAATTTCCATGGGCGTATTCATCGGCCAGAGCACGCGCATCTATGACCGCGAAAGCGGTGAGACCAGCTTTGGCCGTGTGCCTGCCGGGGCAGTCGTCGTGCCCGGCAGTCTGCCCTCCGCCGACGGGCGTTACAGTCTGCAATGCGCCGTGATCGTGAAGCGCGTGGATGCCAAGACCCGCGCCAAGGTCAGCATCAACGAACTGCTGCGCGGTATCCGCTGATGAGCGCTGTGCTGGAACTCGCGAAGGAACTCATCGCCCGCCCCTCGCTCACGCCCAACGACGCCGGCTGTCAACAGATCATCTCCGCGCGTCTTGCCCGGCTGGGTTTCAAAATCGAACACCTGCGCTTCGGCCAGGTGGACAACCTCTGGGCGTGCTATGGCACCGAAAAGCCGCTCCTGGTATTCGCCGGCCACACCGACGTGGTGCCTACCGGCCCGCGCGAACAGTGGCATTCCGATCCCTTCACGCCCACGATAAAGGATGGCCTGCTCTACGGCCGCGGCGCCGCCGACATGAAAGGCGGCCTCGCCGCCATGGTGGTGGCGGTGGAACAGTTTTTAGCCGCGAAACCGAAGCTGCACGGCAGCATCGGCTTCCTCATCACCAGTGACGAGGAAGGCCCCTCCGTGGACGGCACCATCAAGGTGATGGAATGGTTGAAACAGCGCAATGAAAAAATTGACTGGTGCGTGCTGGGCGAGCCGTCCTGCCTGGAAAAATTCGGCGACACCATCCGCCACGGACGCCGCGGCTCGCTCACCGGCCTGCTCACTGTCCACGGCGTTCAGGGCCATGTGGCCTATCCCGAGCGCGCCGACAACCCCATTCACCGCGTTATTCCGGCACTGGCGGAACTTTCTGCCACACA
>JAGXAZ010000190.1 GCA_018971365.1 Gammaproteobacteria bacterium
CACATGGCCTACAAGCCGACGCGCGCTGCTTGGGCGCGACGCGCAAACGAATTGGGGCAACGGCTGGTATTCAAGATCCGCGCCGCGGAGCGGGAAGTGGTGGAGCGTTACGCCGAATTCTTTCAACGCTTCTGCGGAGCGCAGGCCAAAGTCGTGGCCACCGTCACCCCCGGCGGAACGCCGGTCTGGGATTACTGTGTCGCGAGTTTTGCCGCAAGCCGTGCGGTGAGTCTGATTGACCATCAGACCGGCGCCAAAACGGCTCACCTGCGTGTGCCTGCTTGGATCAAAACAGAACCTGAGAAATACTTCCTGCCCTTCCTCGCCGGACTGCTGGACACCGACGGCACGGTCAGCCGCGAAAGCGGCAGCGCCACGCTCGCCACTCAGAACCCGGCCTTCGCGCAAGAGCTGAAAACGCTGCTCGGCCTGTACGGCGTGCATGGCACCATTACCCTGCGGCAACCACGCAGTCACACGCTGAACGGGCATGAGGTGCGTGACAGCGGCGGTGCCATGCTCAAAATTTCGGATTCCCAGTTTCTGCTCAAAGTGGCGGAGTACATGGCAGACAGCGGCAAGCGCCGGCGCATCATCGAGTGCGCGAGCCAGTCCGGCCAATACGACCAATACCGTGTACCGCTCGCCCTGCGTGCAGCGCTAACTGCGGAATGCGCCGCACTCACCCACACCGAGCGGCAGACGCTTGGCTTTTACCACGGCTATCACCTGAAAGATGTAGTAAGCCGCATCTGGCTGGACCGTTGGGAAGCGCGGTTTCCGCATCTCGAACCGCTGGTTACCTTGGCGCGACGGCTGCGGCCGGTGGAAGCTATCCGCCGCGACTTGCCGCTGCCGGAAACTTTCTACGACTTTCATGTGCAAGGACACAACAATTATCTGGCTGGTAATGGCGGATTAGTGGTCATTCACAATTGCGGAATCGGATATGAATTTTCGACGCTCAGGCCGCGCGGCGCCTACGTGGCCGGCGCCGGCGCCTACACCAGCGGGCCGATGTCGTTCATGGACATCTACGACAAGATGTGTTTCACCGTGTCTTCGGCCGGCGGCCGGCGTGGCGCGCAGATGGGCACCTTCGATGTGGGCCACCCGGATGTCATGGATTTCATCCGCGCCAAGCGCGAGAACGGGCGTCTGCGCCAGTTCAACCTGTCGCTGCTCGTCACACACGATTTCATGGAAGCGGTCAAGGCCGACGGCGATTGGCCGCTGGCTTTCCCGCTCAAGCAGAAAGAAGCCGAGGCCGACGGCATTGACTTGAACGACCCGAAGCAGGTGATCTGGCGCGAGTGGCCGGTGACCGAAGGTTACATCACCAACGCAGTTGGCCAGGTGGCGTGCAAAGTTTACAAGACCATCCATGCGCGGCGCCTGTGGGACGTAATCATGTCCTCGACTTACGACTACGCAGAGCCGGGTTTCATATTGATTGACCGGGCCAACGAGATGAATAACAACTGGTGGTGCGAGAACTTTCGCGCGACCAATCCGTGCGGCGAGCAAGTTCTGCCTGAGTATGGTGCATGCCTTTTAGGCTCCGTGAATCTCACGCAATTCGTGCGTGAGCCGTTCACCGAGCAGGCGCATTTCGACTGGGACGAATACCGCGAAGTGGTGAAAGTGTTCACGCGCATGCTGGACAACGTGGTGGAGATCAACGGCCTGCCGCTCGCGCGCCAACGCGA
>JAGXAZ010000004.1 GCA_018971365.1 Gammaproteobacteria bacterium
ACCAGGGCCTGATAGAAGCCGACCTCCATTACTCCCCGGGCACCACCACCACACAACACCAACGGCACTGCCACAATACGCAGTGCAAAGAACCAGTTCAGTGTGATGCCGGAAACCGCATAGTCGCCGCGGAGCCACTGCTCTAAATCCATGACCGATGCCAGGAATAACGCCGAACAGTGAAATGATCACTTGGGCCTCCCAGTAGGACAACTGTCCCCAGGGCAGCAGATAGCCTGTGAAGGCTTCGGCCATGAGCGCTGCATAATATCAGCATCCCGAAAATCCACAGCAGTTCCCGAGGCTTTTTGTAGGAGCCGTACATCAGTCCGCGGAACATGTGCAGGTACACTACTACGAAGAACAGGGAAGCGCCTACGACGTGCATATAGCGGATCAGCCAGCCCCAGTTCACGTCGCGCATAGCGTGAACGCGCTCCACGAACTCGTACCTATAACCTTCGCGCGCGTCTCCCGCCGCCAGCAACGCTGAACGCCCGTAGTGTGGCAGCGATCACGCACATAAAAAGCTTTCTGAATCAATCAAAAAAGAAATCCCGCACCCACGCCAAAATAATGTGACCAGCCGCCCAAGTTACCCGAGATCCGTTGGCCGATCTCCGCATCCACCTCAAAACGGGGAGTGATGAGATATTGGACGCCCCCATCGGCGTCGTACCCCGCGCCCTGTCCCGGGCCCGTGTGATTCTGTCCATAGGCCTCCAGATAAAACTGGAAGTTCTGGGTGGTTTCCCAGGTGAGCACCAGGTCCGGATTCGCGCTCCAGTAGTACGCGCCCCCTTGCAGGTTGGTGGGCAGGGCCAAGTGCGTCACCCCGAGCATCAGGGTCAAGGCGACCGAGGAAGTGAGGCTGTAGCCGACGATGCCATTGACCGCATAACCCGTGGCGGCTGAGCCATAAGTGGGGCTGCCGGAGGGGAGTGTAAAGAGAGTCTCACCCGCCCAGATCCAGCGAGCGTTGTAGCCGAATTCGTGCTTGATCCCAACGACCGAAGCACTTCCCCCCACTATGGTCTGATTGCCTCCGCCGGGCACGGGTGTCACCTGACTGCTGATGTTGGGAGGGAGAAACACGAATTCATTCTGGTCAGGCAGGCCGAACCGCAGTTCCCCTTGCGGGTATCCCAATGCATGTCCGCTCTGGCCCAAGAGCGTGTACCGGGCCCATCCGGTCTCCAGGACCGCATAACCGGGTTTCACCACGCAGGCACTGTCTCCCACAGTGGGGCGATCCAGCAGAGCGAGAAGCGAACTGGGTCCCGTGCACGGGTCGGAGATAGCCGACTGCGAGCCCTTGGCCCAGACGGGGACCATCATGCCCATACCCAGGACCAGCAACAGCACAGACCATAACGTAGGCCGATTACCGGGACCAGCGCTGTTCAACGGCATGTGGTTGTCGCCGGTGCGTGAATGGCAACCGGCAGCGGATGCAACTGAAGGGCAGCAAGTTTCTTTTTCATTTGAACGTTACCCTGTTTGGGACCGGCTTGGGCTCATTCAGCACGGGGAAAGCCGCCGGCAACAATAGGAAAAAGATGCAATAGGTACCCGGTATGAGCCAGCTCGCCAGCTTGAGAGCGGCTTCACTTGAAGTCCACGTGAGTTTATCCAGGAGACTGATGATACCCATGATTACGCTGAAGGCAATTACAAAATATTGTCGCGAACGCGGCTGGGCATGGATCCAGGACAGCACGAAGAACAGAAAGTACAATTCCGCGATGCGCTGGCCGATTTCCGCCCAAAACGGACTGGCCGGTTGCATGCCAATGTAACCCAAGACAATGAAGCTCAGGCCGAAGCATACCACCAGGCCGCGGTAGGCGAGACCACGGTAACGCAACGATTTAATGGGGTTACGATCTATCCAGGGCAACAAAAACGGCAAGAGGATGGACAGCGCCAATAAGGTCACTCCCAAACTTTTGTTGGGGATGGAGCGCAGAATGGCGAAGAACGGGCCAAAATACCACAGCGGGCGGATATCTGACGGCGTGTGCATCCCATTTGCCGGCACGGAGTTTGCTGGCTCCAGGAACAGGCCATGCAGACCGGGCGAGAAAAAGATGATGGCCGCAAAGATCGCCAGGAATACGGTCACCCCGACGATGTCCTTGATGGTGTAGTAGGGATGGAACGGGATACCGTCCAACGGAATGCCGTCCGGTCCCTTGTGTTCCTTGATTTCGATACCGTCCGGATTGTTGGAACCCACTTCGTGCAGCGCGATCAGGTGGAACAGCACTAGGCCGATGAGCATCAGCGGCACCGCCACCACGTGCAGCGCGAAGAAGCGGTTGAGGGTGATGCCAGAGACCCCATAGTCGCCGCGAATCCACTGCTCTAATCTGTGGCCGATGCCAGGAATGACGCCGAATAGGGAAATGATCACTGTTGCGCCCCAGTAGGACATCTGCCCCCAAGGCAAGAGATATCCCATGAAAGCTTCGGCCATCAGCGCCACATAAATCAGCATGCCGAACATCCACAAAAGCTCGCGCGGTTTCTTGTAGGAACCGTACATCAGTCCGCGGAACATGTGCAGGTACACCACCACGAAGAACAGGGAAGCGCCTACAACATGCATATAGCGGATTAACCACCCCCATTCCACATCGCGCATGATGTACTGCACCGAGGCAAACGCGCCCGCGGCCGAGGGCTGGTAGTTCATGGTGAGGAAGATGCCGGTGACAATCTGATTCACCAGGATCAGCAGCGCGATGGAACCGAAGAAATACCAGAAATTGAAGTTCTTGGGAGCGTAGTACTGGGCCACCTGCTCGTTCCAGAACTTGCTCATGGGGAAGCGTGCGTCAATCCAGTCGCGCAGCTGGTGCAGCCACCCGCCCGCGATGTCGAAAAAATCACGTTTTTGCATTTTATTGTGCATCACCTTGCCCTTTACATGTCTTCATCCGCGACAATTCCAATCGTTCAGAGCCCTACCGGGTGCAGCCAGTAATATCCGGCCAATCCCAGCAGGGCTCCCACGGATACGATGCTGACTTCAGGCAGCTTGGGCCATTTGAGAATTACCGCCATGCTGGTAATGGCAATAACACCTGTCAGTACATCCCCGATGGCGGCGGTGGCGATTAGGATGCCGGTACCGAACAAGGCGCCCACCACGGCGGAAATAATTCCTTGCAGAAATCCCTGCAGATAACGATTGGCGCGGTAGCGTTTTAGCAGCGGTGCGGCCACGACCGTCAGCAGCACCGCGGGCGCGAACATCCCCACCGTTGCGACCAAGCCGCCTTGGAAACCGTTGAGCAGGTAGCCGACAAACGTGGCGGTGATGACGACGGGGCCGGGGGTAATCATGCCGATGGCCACGGCGTCAATGAATTGACGGTTTGTCAGCCAGTGGTACTGGTCTACGACGTAGACCTTGAGAAATGGGGCGATGACCAGGCCGCTGCCGAACACTAGAAAACCGGTCTTGAAGAAAAACACGAATAATTTGCCGGAGGTACTGCTCAGCCAAGCACTCGGCAGGGCCAGCCAACCGCCGCCGGCTGACGACATCGTCGCGGACGACGGGCTTTGTGTTGGAGGGCGGGGACCGGCGAATACCAGACAGCCCAGCAGGCCCGCAATCAGGAACAGGCTGATGAGCTCCTGTTTGAAGGCGAGGGTGATGACCGCCGCGACCGTGGCGAACAGCCAGGCGAGCCGCCGGGTCTTAAGGGTTTTGCGGCCCAGTTGCCAGCAAGCCTTTAAGATGAGTGCGACGATGACGGGCGCCACCCCGTAAAAGATCGCTTTGACCTCCCAGGCACCGGTGAAGTGCACATAGAGAGCGGCAGCCAGCGTCACGATGAGGAAAGGCGCAAACGCAAAGGTTACGCCGACCGCCAGCGCCCCGCGGATCCTAAAGCGGGCATAGCCGCAATAAACCCCCAGTTGGTAAGCCAGGGGTCCGGGACAGGCGGTCGCGAGCGCCAGACCGTCTTCGTATTCGGTTTCCGTGAGCCAGCCGCGTTCCTCCACCAGATCCCCCCGCATGTGCTGGGCCAAGACCACGGGGCCGCCAAATCCCAGTGCCCCCAATCGCAGGAAATAGCGGGACATTTGCCACAGGGTTACCCTGCCCTGGAGTCCGTCGAGGCTGGGATCAGTGCAGGTAGGCATGCACGTCTGCTCTAGGGTTCCAAGGAATTGAATTAATCATTACATATATGTATCATCAGTTACATGAATTATGCAAGCCCTTGGCTGACCCTGATTACCAGCCTACCCGGCCAAAACACAGCCGCCCGCGTGCGGGTATGGCGTGCACTTAAGGCTTCCGGCGCTGCTGCGTTGCGCGATGGGGTATACCTTCTGCCCCGGACTTTGCAGAACGAGACTGCATTTCGGGAGCAGGCACAAGAGATCGGGGCTGCAGGAGGGGCCGCCCACATCGCCGAGTATCGTCCCCTCGAGGGGGAAGAACCCGGCGAAGATCTGACGCGTCTTTTTGACCGCACCGCGGAATACGCCGACCTTCTCCAGCGGCTGGATGCCTTCAAACGCGAATTGGTCTCGGCATCGGAAGCGGAGGCACGCCGTGCCATCGCCGCGCTGCGCCGCGAGTTTGCCGCGGTGATGGAGACGGATTTTTTCCCTGGTCCTTCTCAGGCCCAAGCCGAGCAGGCCCTGGCGGATGCCGAGGCCGCTCTCAATGCGCGTTTCTCACCGGACGAACCGCATGCCGCAGCGGGAGCGCTGCGCCGGCACGCGCCAACCGATTATCGGGGCAAGATCTGGGCGACGAGGGCGCATCTTTGGATTGATCGCGTCGCGTCCGCCTGGCTGATCCGCCGTTTTATTGATCCGCAGGGACGCTTCCTCTGGCTCAAAGACGCCCGCCGCCATCCAAAAAATGTCATCGGGTTCGATTTCGATGGGGCCGAATTCAGCCACGTGGGCACGCGCGTCACTTTCGAGGTCCTGGCGTTCAGCTTCGGGCTGGAAAACGATCCGGGAATCATCCGGCTCGGTGCCATGGTGCATTACCTGGATGTGGGGGGCGTGCCCGTCCCTGAGGCCGCGGGCTTCGCAGCCATCATGGCCGGAGCGCGGGCCCAAGCCGTGGATGACGATGAGCTACTGACGGAGATCAGCAAGACCCTGGATTTCTTGTATACCGCCTATTCAGAAGGAGGACACCCTACATCAAACACTTGATTGGATTTCATGTTAGCCATCGTAAAGCATCCCGTAAAACAAACGCTCGCGCGTAGGAGGTATGACCATGTCTCGTCAATCTGACAGCCTACTGGCATCTACTGAACGGCAAAAACATCCAACACACAAACATGGGAATCTTATCGCTGTGATGACGCTGGCCGCGACGGTCTTGTTAGGTCTAACCGCAATGTCTGCCTATGCGGCAGAACCCGGGGCCGCAATGCCAAAGCCACAAGCCCATGTCTATATATACACGGTTCGCTGGGTCTCAAGAGAGGGCGGTCCCGCCAAAGCCTATAAAAAATTCGGGGAAACATATGGATTTGAGCCCAGTACGATCGTCGTCACCGAAGGAGAAGAAGTCACCCTGACCTTCCGCAATCTGGAAGGTGGACCAGATGATCTACACACCTTCACACTGCCGGCCTATGACATCGACCGTTCGATTCCACCTCTGCAGACCGTGAACGTGATCTTCAAAGCCGACAAGGCTGGGGTCTTCCCTTTCCACTGTGATAATCACAAACCCTGGATGTCGGGTGAGCTGATCGTGCTGCCCGCACCAGCTACCTGACCGGGTCCGGCGGATGGGTGGTCGATGAAAATCAAATGCCACTATGCGCGTGCTGTGAGCCTGATGGGCGTGACGTTAGGTTTTTTGGTTGTTGCGCCTACCACTCTGGCTGCAAAGCTGCCGCTGGTCACCGTGGCAAACGTCCCGCTACCCGGTGGCACGAGCCGGTTTGACTACCAGAGCCTGGATGGGGCCGACCATGTGCTTTTTATCTCCCACATGGGGGCAGGCCGGGTGGTGGTGTTCAACACCACCACCCGGACCGTGACGGCGGATTTGCGGGGCTTTCCTGAAGCCACAGGTGTCACGGCCGTTCCCGACCTGCATCGGGTGTTTGTCAGCGTCACCGGTCACTGGTGGGATCAAGCTTTCTTTGGCGGGTCTATTGTCGTGCTGAACAGCACCACACTGAAGACGCTTGCCAGAATTCCGGCGGGTACGTTTCCGGATGGCAGCGCCTATGTGCCGGCGGTGAAGCGGCTGTTTGTGTCAGACGAGGCCGGTCGGACCGAAACGGTCATTAATACCGTCACAAACCGTCGCATCGCCACGCTCCCGCTCGGCGGCGAAGCGGGTATGACGGCTTACGATCCGGTCACAGGGCATGTTTTGGTAAATGTGCAAACCCTTGACGAACTGCTGGCCATTGACCCAGTGACCAAGCAGATCGTGGCCCGGTACTCACTGCCTGCGACCTGTCATCATAATCACGGTCTGCTGCTTGATGTTCCATCACGGCTGGCGTTTATTGCTTGCGATCACAATGCGCGGCTCTTGGTCATGAACCTTAACCACATGCAGGTGACCGCAGTCCATCGTGTCGGGCGCGATCCCGATGTGTTGGCAATAGACCTTAAGAGACAGCGATTGTATGTCGCCAGCGAGAGTGGGGTTGTCTCAGTATTTCATATCACCAAGGACGGATTACGCAAGCTGGGTCAGGGGTATGTCGGAGATGATGCCCATTCCGTTGCGGTCGACCCATCAACAGGACTGATTTATCTTCCCATTGAAGATTTTCATGGCAAACCTGTCTTGAAAATCATGCGTTATCAGATCACTGGCACCGCTGACGGTAGGCAATAATTATGCCCAATACAAGTAGCTTTAGCTCCCACATTCCCAAGCCCCTTCCGTTCGATCCAAAGTCGTTGCATGGATTATCGGAACGGCTCGTGACAGCGCATTGGGAGAATAACTATGGCGGTGCGGTGAGGCGCCTCAATGCTATTGAAAAGAGGCTCGCGGAGCTGGATTGGACCACCGCGCCGGTGTTCACGGTGAACGGCCTGAAACGCGAGGAACTGATCGCCATGAATTCGATGCTGCTGCACGAGGTGTATTTTGAAAGCCTCGGCGCGAGCGAGCCCGGCACCACTTTTAAGACCCAAGTGAACAAGGACTTCGGTGGACTTGATCGATGGGCCGCCTAATTCGCCGCGATGGGCAAAGCACTGGCTGGCGGTTCCTGCTGGGTGCTGCTGTGCTGGAACCCGCACGATGGAAAACTTCTCAATACCTGGGCCGCTGACCACACTCATAACTTGGCCGGGGCCACGCCCATCCTGGCGCTGGACATGTACGAGCACAGTTACCACATGGATTTTGGTGCGCAGGCGGGTGCCTACGTCGACGCGGTGATGAAGAACCTTAACCTGACCACTGTCTCGGCCAAACTCGAGACCCTGAAAGGACAGTGACATGGAGCACACCATCAAGCCCGAGGACCTGCAGGCCCAGTTCGCCGGCAAGTTTATCCTAGACGTGCGCCGCGTTACCGACCGTGACGCTGCCCCAGAGCATCTTCCCGGCGCCCAGTGGAAAAACCCGGAGCAACTGGCCGAATGGGCCAAGACCCTGCCCAGGGAGAGAGAGATCGTCGTCTATTGTGCACACGGCGGTTCGGTATCCAACAGCGTGGTGGACGCTCTGCGGGCCAAAGGCTTCAAGGCCCGTCTCATCAAAGGCGGGCTCGATGGCTGGAAGGCCGCCGGCGGGGAGGTTACTTGCAAATGAAGTGGGTGACACGCGAGCGGCCCAAGATCGACCGGATCGCCTGTCCGTGGCTGATCGTGCGGTTCATCGATCCGGCGGCTGAGTTTCTCTACGTGCCTGCGGATCGGGTGCTGAGCGCGGCGGCGGCGCAAAATGCGGTTCCCTATGACATTCCCGGTGTGGAGTTGTCCCATGCGGGGGAATTCTGCAGCTTCGATGCCTTCCTGAAAAAGTACGGTCTGGATGAACCCGCACTGCAGAGACTCGCCAGGATTGTGCGTGGGGCCGATACCGGACGGTTGGATCTCGCGCCCCAGGCGGCCGGCCTCTTGGCCCTGTCACTTGGTCTATCGCACATTTTTCCGGATGATCACACGCTGCTGCAGCGCGGAATGGTGTTTTATGACGCCCTCTATGCCTGGTGCCGGTCGCTGCAGCATGAAACTCACGGCTGGCCGCCCCAATGACCTGAATTGCGGTGCACCCAGTCCATACGCGCACTAAAGTAGACCTGCATTTTGGCATCCCGGGTGAACAGCTTGTGTTCAGTCATCACCTTACCCCGGTCATGGGTCAGCGATAGCTTCATTTGCTGCAGTAACGTCTTGAGCTCCCGGACGAATGCCGTACGCACAGCTTTAGCGTCACGGTTCTTAAGCGGCACCGGGATAAGGGTGTACGTGGTGCGTTCCACCAGCGTGCTCACTGCGGACTGGTTGCGGCGGCCCATGAGCAAGTCGCCTTCCCGAGGCCCTCACGCTCCGTTGTACCACGGCCGTCGGACGCTCCTCGATGCTGAGCATCTCCGGAATCCGCCCCCGCCGCCGCCGTTGGTGATGCTGGCGCAGGCAGGCGAGCAGCTCCTTGCGCAGCGCTCCGCGCGGCAGCACATACAGGTAGGTGTAAATCGCCTCGTGGGAAATGCGCATGCGGGGATCGTCGGGTTAAGTCTGTCTCAGTTCCTGAGTAATCTGCTCCGGCGAGTGGGATCGGCGCAAGCCTTGCAGTACAAAGTCCTTCAACCACGCCTGCCGCTTCAACCGCCGGCTCACGCCATGCCGGCGACGTTAATGCGTGCGGCTCTCCGCCACCGCCGCCCGATACCACCCCACGCAGTACGGCATTGCGCCGTACTTCTCGCGATACGGTCGAGGCCTGCCGACCCAAGTGCTCTGCGATTACCCGTAATGACTGCCCCCGTGCCAGCCCCCGACTCAACTCCTCACGCTCGATCAAGCATAATCGCCGATACTTTGACACGCAACACCTCCTTGGACACTCTATCTGGGTGTTGCACTGAGAACTTGAGACCGCCCAGTCTTTCAATATGAACACGCGATTCGTGAACCCGAGCCGTGTGGAAGCGAAAATCCGTCAAGACGGACATGGTTTGAGCCGAGTGCTCAATCGACACTCCTGGATCCGATTCAGCATCGCTCAACACCATCGAATTGCCGGCTGGATACAATGACAAGGCAGCGTTCATGGAACTTCCTACGCGGGCCACCCTGCCGGCACCCGGTTCGCCAGACGGCTGAGCAGGGCTTTACAAGTCTGGACCGCTCGGCGGCGTGCGGCGAGACGGGCAATGAGTGTTGTCTGCTGCTGCTGCAGCGCCCGGCAATTACCTTTATCCAACGCCTGAAAGAAATCTTTCAGTTCGCCCAGCAACAGGCCTGATTGCACGGCGGCATGGATCAGCCGGAGCCGTTCGACACAGGCCTGATCGTATTGTCCGTGCCCGCCGTTCGTCGTTTTGCACGGCGCAACCAGACCGAGCTGCACGTAGATACGGACCTGGTGCACCGAAACGCCGGCGCGCTTGGCCGCTTCGGAAATCGGATAGGCTGCTTGTGCCATGGCTTTGAACCGCAGCCGGGATCAAAACATCGAGCCGAGGTCGGAACCTACCGTAGGATAGGCACTGACCATTTTTTTAAGGTCGGTCGTCTTCAGACCAAGCCGTATGGCGAGTCCGAAGAAGTTGATGAGTTCTGCGTACTCTGGACCGATCAGATGGGCTCCAAGGATTTCGCCCGTCTGCGCGTCGGTAACGATTTTCGTCGCCGCGCAGGTCTCGCCGACTCGCATATTGGAATACCAGCCGCTGGTGTCGGTAAACGCAACATGGATTTCGCGGCCCTGATGTTTCGCTTCCGCTTCCAGCATACCGACACGCGCCAGCTCGGGGATGGTGAAAACCACCGTCGGGACGCCCCGATAATCCGGCGTGGTGTGATTCCCCTTGAGCATATTGGAAGCCGCCACTTTGCCTTCGAACACGGCTACCGGGGTGAGCGGCGCTCCCGGCGTGTCGGCAGCATCACCCGCAGCATAGATGGCAGGATTCGAGACGCTTTGAAGATAGTCGTTCACCATTACGCCCTTGTCACCAGCTTTTACGCCCACGGCCGCAAGGTTCAAATTCTCAATAGCGGGCATGCGCCCCGCGCCGTGCACGACGAGATCGACCATCCAGTGCTGGTCGTTCCCGTCTTTCTCGGCTGAAACGGTAAAGCCGTCACCGGTCTTTTCAATGGATTTGAGTTGCGTGTTGAGATTGATCTTGATGCCGACGGCACGGCTGCGTTCTATGAGCTTATCGACAAGATCAGGGTCAAAGGCCTTGAGCGGCTTGCTTCCATGATCGAGGATGATGACCTCGCTGCCGGCACGTGCAGCGATATGAGCGAACTCAAAGGAAATGAAGCCGCCGCCGACGAACAGGATGCGTTTCGGCAGCGCTTCAAGTTCCATGAATCGAGTACTGTCGACCAGATACTCTGTGCCGGGAACATTGAGCGGGCGCGGTTTGGCACCGGATGCGATCAGAATGTATCTGCCTTCCAGGCGGGCTCCATTGACTTCGATGGCATGGCGATCCACGAAGCGTGCCGGGCCGTGAAGGGTGGCAATGTCATGGTGTTTCAGACCGTCCTCTATCCTGCGCGGCATTTTCTCGGTGAAGGATCGTTTGAAAGCCACCAGATCAGCCCAGTCGATCCTGAGTCCAGCATCTTCGATGCCCTTGCCGCGCATCAGGCGGGCGGCGTCAATGATCTCCGCTCCCCGGCGCAGCATCTTCTTCGGGTCGCAGCCCCTGAGCGCGCAGGTGCCTCCATAAGGCAGTTCGTCCACTACCGCAACGGACCAGCCGGCCGCGGCGCATTTGTTGGCCGCACTGACGGCGGCCATGCCCACGCCCAGAACGATGAGATCGAATGATTGACGCATATCGAATCCTTAGATATGAGTTGGGCTGATGGCTGACCGCTGACGACTCCCCAGCGGGTAGTCGGGTCCGGTACCAGCGTTTATCGGGATCTGCTCCTCCCTCACCCCGCACAACAGGAGAGTTTGGTCACATCCATGCTGAAGGTCTGGGCACAGAGCTTGAGCCCCTCGGCCATGACCAGATAAGGGAACATCGTATCGGCGAGCTGCTGCACCGTCATATGCTGGCGGATGGCGAGTGCGGCGATCTCGATGATCTCACCGGCTTCGGGAGCAAGAATCTGCGCCCCGAGCAGCCGGCCGCCGGTGGTCTCCGCCACCAGCTTGATGAAGCCCTGGGTCTCGAAATTGGCCAGCGCCCGCGGCACGTTGTCCAAGGTCAGCGTGCGGCTGTCCACGGCGAGACCCTGTTCCCCGGCCGCCGCTTCGGTAAGACCTACCGTCGCGACTTGCGGATCGGTAAACACCACCGCCGGCATGGTGGACAGATCCAGCGTAGCGTCACCACCCAACATGTTGATGGCCGCGCGCGTACCCCCAGCCGCCGCCACGTACACAAACTGCGGATGGCGGGTGCAGTCGCCCGCAGCGTACACCTGTTCAATCGAAGTGCGCAGATGATCATCCACGATAATTGCGCCGTTGCGCTCGATTTTCACGCCGATGGCATCGAGTCCGAGGCCGGCGGTATTGGGACGGCGGCCCGTCGCCACCAGCAAGCGGTCGCCGGTGATGAGCTCGCTGCCGATATCCACTCCAAACTGGCTGCCGGAATGATGGACGGATTTGGTCGTGATTCCGGTAAGAATGCGCAAGCCTTCTCCCTCAAGAAACGTCGCAAGCTCCGCGCCGAGGGCCTCGTCTTCACGCGGCAGCAGCCGGGGTAGAAGTTCGATCACGCTGACCTTGGAGCCCAAGCGCAGGAATGCTTGCGCCAGCTCTAGCCCGACCGCCGAACCGCCGAGTACGATGAGGTGTTCGGGGAGGTCTTCTGCCACCAGCGCTTCGGTCGAGGTCCAGTAGGGGGTGTCCCGCAGACCGGGAATGGATGGCACAGCCGGTGAAGCCCCCGTGGCAATCAGGACGCGATCCGCCTGCACGTGCGTTTCGGAACCGTCGGGGCGTTTTACCGAAAGAGCAGTCGGTGCAGTGAAACGCGCCTGGCCCTGAAGCAGGTTGATGTTGGGGTTGTCGTCGAGGTTGTGCTGATACTTGGCCTGCCGCAATTCGTCCACGCGCGCCTGTTGCTGCGCCACAAGACGCCGGCGCTCCAGGACCGCGGTCGCCTTGCCAAGGCCATTAAAAGGATGATGCTCCATCTGGTGTGCCACGTGTGCGGCCCGGATCATGATCTTGGAAGGCACGCAGCCAATGTTGACGCAGGTGCCGCCCAGCGTACCCTGCTCGATCATCGTCACCTGTGCACCCTCGCTGGCGGCGCGTAAAGCGCAAGCAAAAGCTGCCGAGCCGCTGCCGATGATGACCACTCGCAGGCCCGACTCCCCGCCGGTGTGCGCGGGTGGAATGGACTCGGGACCGAGCGATTCCGCTCCATAGCCTTTCGCCCGCACCGCGTTGAGCAGGCGCTCGACAGGAAGGGCCTCGCGAAGCTCGACCTTCGCCTGGGCGTCAGGAAAGGAGACCCGGGCCGTGACCCCGGGAAGTGCATTTAAGGCTTTTTCAATCGTGCGCGCGCAGTGGTCGCAGGTCATGCCAGTGATGCGCAGAGTCGTGTTCTGTGCCATCCTCGTATCTCCGTGTTCGGCGATTATCCGACCCCATGTGCGGCCGGAATGCTTGACAGCGTAGACCCTGTACCTAGGTAAAGAGTCAAGCCCTTGGCGGCCGATTTGAGTTACGCTGCGGGAATGCGTTGATCAGATCATGCAGGCCAGTTGCGACCCGACGGAGTGCGTCTAATTTGGACGCACCTCTTCCATCAGCATGGCCCCGTCGCGGCCCAAGATTCGGATCTTGTCACAGTACAAGTGCTCAATACATAACGGGCATTTACCGCAAGCGACGGTTCCTTGTCCGCGAATACCGATAAAGAATCCTTAAGAAAATATTTCCAAGCGTTTCATTTTTATTACTTGACGATTAACCCCATTAAATGTTTACAATATTACATGAGATACTGTAATGATGAATAATGAGCTAATCACCAAGAGACTGGGAGCCTTGGCGCATCCTGCACGCCTCACCATCGTCCGCATGCTGGTGCGGGTTGGCCCTTCTGGCCTGCCGGCGGGTAAATTAGGTGCAGCAATGGATATCGCCCCTAATGCCCTGACCTTTCATCTCCAAAAGCTAGCAAATGTCAGCCTTGTCAGCTCCCGGCGAGAAGGTCAATACGTAGTCTATACCGCTGATTTCACCAACCTGCTCGGCTTGGTAGAACACATCGTCGGCGCCTGTTGTGTCGATACGGCTGAAAAATGCGGACCACGTTGTTCACCGAGTACACGGAGTCCGTTGAACACAGCATCCTCCCTTAAATCCACCTCAAAAAGGAATTCAAAATGATTGAAGCTCAACGTTCCGGTCGTTCCTGGCCGCGCGCCATTGGCATCGGTCTGGGCGTCGCCGTGCTGACCGCGGCGGTGATGGTGACACTGCTCAAAATAGGCGTTTCACCTTTTCCCAAACCGCCCTCACTGGCCTTTGCCGAAACCATGCTGGGACGCAACCTGCCGTTACCCGTTGGCCTGCTGTTCCATGCGGCTTGGGTAACCTTGTGGAGCGTGGTGTACGTGCGTTTCTTTCCGCGACGCAACCTCTGGACGGCGCTGGGTCTGGCGTTAGTCCTGTGGCTGGTCATCCTGGCGGTGTTCTTTCCGCTGGTGGGCTGGGGATTAGCGGGGCTGCACATCAGTCCCAAGTTGATCCCGGCTTCGCTGCTGCCGCACTTGTTGTTCGGGTTTTTGCTGTGGGGTCTGGACAAGTATCTTCCTCGCAAACCCGCACAGTAGGAGTCATCCAACTATGACCACGATAGATGCCAATACCCTGCGCACCTGGCAGTTGCAGAGGCGCGAATTTATCCTGGTGGATACTTTACCTGCGGAGAGTTTCGCCAAGGGGCATCTGCCAGACGCCATCAACATCGTATCCGATGATATTTTGCAGCAGGCCCCTGACCGCCTCCCCGACAAGCAGGCGCTGATTGTGGTCTATTGCGCGAGCGCCACCTGCAAGCGGGCCGGTCTGTCGGCGGAACGCCTCGCACGCCTCGGTTACAACCAAGTCCATCATTTTGTCGGTGGCAAAAGGGATTGGGTGGCCGCAGGTTTTCCATTGGAGTAACCGGAGCATCGAATGCCAACGCGGGAAGCCGCCCTGATGTTGCTGGTTTATGTTGGTGCTGCGCTGTTCGAGATCGCTGGTTGTTTTGCGTTCTGGGCCGTCTTGCGGCTGGAACGAACTGCGTGGTGGATCATACTGGGTGTCGCTGCCTTGCTGCTGTTCGCGGCCTTGTTGACACGCATCGACGTGAATCTGGCTGGACGCGCCTACGCAGCTTATGGCGGCATTTATATCGTCGCGTCACTGGCATGGTTGTGGCTGGTCGAGAGACAGTCACCAGATCGCTGGGACTTGGTCGGTGCCGGGCTCTGTGTAGCCGGCACCCTGGTGATCCTGATGGGGCGCCACGGGGCGATCTAACGCCGTAATGCCAGCATTGTAGGCAAGTCTGATTATTAAGTGGAGATCCAATTGTGAAGTACAAATGGCTAGCTGCGGGATTGCTTGGGAGCGCATTCGCGGTCTTTTGTTGCGCGCTTCCCGTTCTGACTATGGTCAGCGGGGTGGGTTTGTCGCTGCTCAGCATCATCCGCGGCTTTTGGCCTTTGGCATTGATTGTCCTATTGACTGTTCTGGCCGGCGGTATTGCGTTGAAGGTGTACCAGTCCAAATCAGAGTGCTGTCAACCCGGTTCTGGCGACGCCGCGTCAAGAGATGAGTTGTGATTGAATTGACGTCAGGCAGTCAGAAAGTGTCATAGATCGTTAACAGAGTAACAGGGCAACACAGATTTCTATAGGATATCCGCATGCCGCAAACACTATCCATCGGAGAGTTGGCGAAAGCCGCCGGCGTGCAGGTAACCACGGTGAGGTTTTATGAGCGCAAGGGCTTGCTCCTTACCCCAGCCCGCCGTGCGTCAGGTTACCGGGTGTACGGCGACGATGCCGTCCAGCGGCTTCGGTTTATCCAGGAGGCCAAAGAACTGGGATTTTCTCTGCACGAAATCGCTGAACTGCTGACGCTGCGCGTCGGTACCGGACGCACCTGCAGGAATGTTCGGCAACACGCGGTGCAAAAAATTGCTGATGTGGATGCCAAGATCCGGCAATTAAAGCGCTTCAAACGGGCCCTGCAGAAATTGGTAGCGCAGTGCGAGGCGGGCGGTACGCAGGGTGCGTGTCCGATTCTCGACGCGCTGGAGCATCCGAAGACGGCCCCGCTGTCGCTTCGCAAGAGCCCGCGCCCCCCTGCTTGAGCCCATTCATGCCTTGGGGCGTGTGAGTCCTGCGTGGGCCTTAATTAACGCTCTTCCACAGCCGTTTGATGAACACCTTGTTCAGCCAACGTCTGCGGTCCTCCATGCTGATGGCGATCGGGTGTGTAGTCCGGTCGCGACAGATTTAGTGGCTATCCAGTCGCTCCAGGATTGGGCAGTTATCCGAGTTCCCGGAGCACAAGTTCAACAGCAGTGTCAGTTCGGCCTCCATCGTCTTTAAGGTGCGGATCTGCTTTTGCATGTCTGCGCACTTGCGCTGAGCCATGGCGCGGATGGCCTTGCTGGATTTTAACGGATTCTCGCGCAATTTCAGCAGTTGGCCGATTTCCGCGAGACTAAAACCAATACTCTGGGCGCGCTGCACGAACTTGAGACGCGCCATGTCCTTTTCTGAGTATGTACGTCGGCCCGAGCGGTTCTTGCCAACTCGCGGCACCAGTCCGATCTTCTCGTAATAGCGGAGTGTGTCGGGCGATAGGCCAAGCACTTCTGCTGTTTTACCGATCAGTTGTTCCACGATCAACCCTCCTTCTGCATTTGGCTGTTGAGTAAAGCGCGCAGGGCTTTTTTCTCCCAACGAACGGCGGGCAGAAGCTTTCCGGAGATCGCAAGTGCTGGCGTTGCCTTTACGCCGAGGTCCACCGCGCGTTCCAGGTGTTCAATGACATTACGTTCCTGGTAGCTGACGGCATTTGCCGGCAGTTCAGAAATTGTTGCCTGGACATGTGCGCGTGCCGCGTGGCAATGAGGGCAGTAAGGCGAAAAGAATAATTCAACATCGAGCGGCATGCTAATGATTCCGTGGTTCCTGCTCAGGAGTGTATACCCGGATTCCATGGCTCACCTGAACCATGAGTTGGCTGTATTTGCTTGTGTAGAAATGCTCATCCAAAATCTGTGTGTGCATCATCGGGCCACCACTGTGCCGGAGTACATGTTGGCGCCACAATGGAATGTGTAACGTCCAGGGTGGGGTGCATAAAGGACCACAGACCGCGTCTGCCCCACGGGCACGGTGATTTCAGTCGCGTGGCCGTCGGTACCGAGGCCCTCGAAAATGGTGCGTAACAGGCATCCCCCGATATGATCAGTCACCGCCACCTCGACTGCTTGCCCGGCAGGTATGTCGAAGACCCGCGGTTGGTAGGGATACCCGGTTGTAGCGGCACCTTCGGTCAAATGATACTGGGGTCTCGGCACAGCGGTTGACACTGCCGCTGCCGAAACCGGCTTGAGATAAGCGCCGTAGTTCTGACCAAAGTAATAGAACAGAAACACACCGGTACCGATGAATAACACCGCCGTGATGCGCATAAGCCATGGACCCATGCGCCGCAGGGCGGAGAATACCCGACGACCGAGTACCATCATCACGACCACCAGAAACGCAATGGCAAAACCGTAGGCGAAAACTGAAAGTGCGGCGAGCGCATAATTACCGGCCACCAGCGGCAACAGCAGAATGCCGAGGAAGATCGGCAGCGAGCAGGTGTGCGAGGCGGCGCCGTAGGCAAACCCGAAAGAAAAGAGCGTGCGCTTTCTGGTCACCCCGACCGGAGCGGCGCCGGTTTCGCGTCGGGCGTAGAGCCGATTGGCCGGATTCCAGCGCTCCAGGAACGACAGCAAGCCAGTGCGCCCCAGCAACATCAATACGCCGAGCAGGAGGAAAACGGCGCCGACCACCGGGATGAAATAGACCAAATAGTTGTACGCGACGTTTCCGACCAGGCCGATGATCGCCCCGGCGATGGCATAGAACACCACGATGCCGAGCGCGACCAGCACAGCCGCGAAAACCAGAGGCCGCGAGAAGTTGTGGATGTCCTTGCCGGGCGGCGCGCCGACGGTGAGGTAGGCCAAGAAGGCCGGTGTGATGGCGATGCTGCACGGCGAAAAGAATGACGCCGCCCCGCCAATCAGCGCCAAACCGAGCAGGAGTGCGGGCGGCAATGTGCGGCCCTGCTGAAGCAGGACGCCCGCGTGCAGATAAAGAAAATAGCCCGCGACGCCCATCAACAGGAGGACCGCGGCCGCACTCGCGGCCCGAATCCAGTCGTGGCTTCGCGTGCTCGATGTCGTGGCTGGTGGCATCACGAGCTCCTTTCGTCCGAGGTTTGCCGGGTTTTTGGATGCGCCATCGGTGCCTTGGTCTCGGTCGTGTAGCCAAGCAGGTCCAGTCGGTTGACGATGACCGATTCCTCAAGTTTGGCAGGATCGAACAGTACCTCGATGCGTTGTGAGGAGGCATCGGCGCGGACTTGCTGAATACCCTCGAAGGCTTTCAGGACGCGGACCACGCGTTGCTCGCAGCTCTCGCAATGCAGTTTCTGATCTCCAATCACTTTTAATGCAACGGACTTGAACATGGCTGTCTTCTCGTCTGACAGTGGTGGCAAATGGGCGGTGCCCGGCAGGATCAGGTCCTGGTTGTAATAGCGTCGCGTCGCTCGTGACGGCCGGTACGGTCCCGGCGTCCCGGCCACTCGCTCCAGCGACGACTATTGCTTTCGCTGCGGCACGCCCTGCGTTCGGAAACCATTACTTCGCACGGTTTCCTACACCAATGGCTTTACGCCCCGGCGCGGGCGCGCTTCCTACGCCGCCCACCGCGCCGAAGAACAATTGCGGCTGGCCCCACAGCGAATTGATGAAAATCGCCGTGACGCTACCGGCCATCGCGATCATCGCCCAGACCGGATAAATGATGCCGGTGGCCGCAACCGGCACGCCGAGGCCGTTGAACAGGAACGCCAGCGCGATGTTTTGCACCATCTTACGGTAGCCGCGGCGGCTGATGGCATAGGCGTCGAGCACGCCCGCGAGGCGGGTGTTCAGGATAATGACATCGGCGGAGTCGATCGCGATGTCGGTGCCGCTGCCCATCGCGATGCCGACATCGGCCTGCATCAGCGCCGGCGCATCGTTGATGCCATCGCCGACCATCGCGACGCGTGCCTGGGTCTGGAGCTGGCGGATCGTCTCCGCCTTGCGTTCCGGCAACACGCCGGCGTAAATCTCTTCGATACCGGCTTGGGCCGCCATGCGCCTGGCCGCGCGTTCGTTGTCGCCGGTCAGCAGCGCGACCCGCACGCCCGCGGCCTGTAGCCGTTGTACGGTTTCGGCTGCGTCCGCACGCAGCGCATCGCCGAAGGCGAGTACGCCGAGCAGCCGACCGGCGCGGCCAAGCGCGATCACCGTCCGTCCGCTTTCTTCCAGGCGGCTGATGGCGTCCGCCAAAGGCACAAGATCAATGCCGCGGCCGGCGAGAAACGCCGGGCTGCCTGCTATCAGCTCCTGATCGTGCAAACGCGCGACCACGCCCTTGCCCGCGATTGCATTGAATGACTCGACAGCCGGGATGTCCACTCCCGCGTCGAATGCGGCCTTGGCGACCGCCTGCCCCAGCGGATGCTCGGAAGCCGCTTCCACTGCCGCTGCCAGCGAGAGCAGCGTGTCCTTGTCGACGTCGTGCGGCACGATTTCGCGCAACGCCGGCTTGCCCTCGGTCAGCGTGCCGGTCTTGTCGAACACGACCGTGGTGACGCGACGCAACCCTTCGAAAGCTTCGCCGGTACGCATCAGAATGCCGCGCTCGGCCGCCTCGGCTGCGCCGCGCACGATCGACAGCGGCGCCGAAATGCCTACCGCGCACGGATAGCCCATCACCAGCACCGACAGGCCCGCGAACACCGCGCGCTGGATGTCCAACGGATACCCTAACAGTACCGGTCCAACGAGCCAGGCAATGAATGCGATCGCCGCAACGGTAAGCACCGTGGGGGTGTAAACGCGCAGCACCCGGTCAACGATGTGCAGCAAGCCGGGCTTGAGCGCCTGCGCGTTTTCGACGCTGCGAATCACCTGCCGCAGAAAACTCTCCTCGCCGACCGCCGTCACCCGCACGAGCAGCGTACCGGAACCGTTGATGGCGCCGCCGGCGACGCGCGCGCCCGCGGCTTTCGCTACCGGCAGCGGCTCGCCGGTAATCAGTGATTCGTCCACCGCCGAGCGACCTTCGATGATCTCACCGTCCACCGGAATACGCTCACCGGGGCGGATGCGCACGCGGTCGCCCACGCGTACCTCTTCAATGCGCACGTCGGTCTCGCGCCCGTCGCGCAGCACACGTGCGGTGTCCGCTTGCAGGTCGAGCAGCTTCTTGACCGCCTGTGAGCTGCGCGTCTTGACGATCAGCGACAACCACTCGGAGAAGATGTGATAAGTCAGGACCAGTACCGCGACGGCAAAAAACGGCGCGGTCGGATAACCCGGCAGCCGCGTCGCGAGGCCGATCAGACCGCCGCTCAAGCCGGCGAGCGCACCGATTTCGACCAGCACGTGCTGATTGAGGATACCGCGGCGCAGCGCCTGAAACGCCATGCGCAGGATGTGCGCGCCGAGGCCGAAGATCAGTGCCAGCGCGAGCAGACCGGTAAGCCACGGCGTTGCCTCGCCGAGCGTGCCATTGAGTCGCAGGAAAAACAGTGCCAGCCCCGGTGCGGCTAGTGCCAGTGCCCCGCCGGCGGCCTGCACGACACCGCGATTCTTCACCACCGCGAACGCAAACGCGATCAGGCTCGCAAACACGAACCCCGATAAGCCCAGTGTCCAGCCGCTCGCCGGATTGGCGATCAGGCCGATGGCCGCCAGGCTCGCTCCGAGCGCCACCAGAAACCGATTGCGCTCGCGCGCCAGCGCGCGTTCCTGCTGCTCGAAAGGTTCCACCTTGCGCGGGTCCGACAGCATGTAGCCAATGTCGGTGAGGATGTGCATCAGCTTTGCGGCGTCGGTCTTGCCGGGATCGAACTCGACCAGCGCCTGTTCGTGGGTCAGGCTCACGGCCACCTTGTGCACACCGGACTGGCGCCCCAAGGCTTTTTCGATGGTGCCGGTGCACAGTGAGCAGTGCAGCCCACCGATATGGGCGCGCACACGGCGGCGATCCGCGCGACTGGTGGGCTCATCACTCCAAAAGCGAATATCTTCAGATAAGGCGTGTGTGGAACTCATGTGGGCTGTCTCCTGTTTTCGACCGTTTGCTTTGAGGACAAGCCTAGATGATGGAGTGAACTCCATGTCAAGCCCCTCGGCCCCAGACACAACGCGGGGATTGCGTTTTGCTATGCTCTTTGCTGCCAATGCACCGGGTTGTTTCTGCAAGCCTCGCCAGCGCTTCGCAAAAGCCCTCACCCTTCTGTTTTGGACCCATCTGTCCTTAGAGAGGCTCCCGCTCCGCGCTTCCGGGCCCAACGCAGCAAAATTCAGGGGACCGAGCGCTTATCCGCCCCCCTTGACCTTACACATAGGTGAAGGCTTTAGGATGTTCGCTGGTTGCAGATTATTCCGAAGATTTATCGCCAAGTGATCCCAGAAACCGTTCTTGATACATGGAGCACGCTCATGACCATTCGGTACCGCTCATCCAAATTTATGCTCTGGTTTAGTTTATCCTTGGCAATGCTGATACCCGTTTTCGCATACGCCAATCCCAAAGCCGGGGCTGTGGCACCCGCCGCCACATTCACAAGCCAGCAGAATAAGAGCCTGTCACTAACGGCCTATCACGGCCAGAAGGTCATGCTGTGGCTGTTCTCCACCTGGTGCCCCAGTTGCCAGGCGGGTCTCGGGGCACTCGCCCAGGAACAGCAAGCCCTCGCGGCCGATCATGTACGGCTGATTGTGCTGGAGAACTACCGCAACGGCGGTTACCCCGGCCCGACCATGCAAGAGTTGTTGAACCAGTACGCCAGTACCGTGAAAGATGCGCCCAATTGGACCATTGGCAATGCCACGCGTGAATTGGCTGCGGTGTATAACGCGAAGTCGTATCCCGATATTTATTATCTTATCGGCGCGGATGGCAAGATTGAGACCGTCGGCAGCGCACCGTCCGCCAGCATGAACGAGATCCTCACATTTGCACGGAAGTGATGCTGTCTCGAGTCCCGGGCTTGTACGGTGTCGGTTACAGACCAAGTGTGGCCAAGCCTTAGAGAATATAGCCGTGCCATTGTTGTAATGAGGCCTTGCCCATGAAGAATCTGTTACCCGCTGCCCGCGAAGTGTTTTCGTCACGTGCCTCATGGATCATCGGCATCGTGAGCTTCGTGGTGTTCCTTGTTATTTACCTGCTGACCCTGCCCGCCACGTTTACCGGCGGCGTGATTGGATTCAAGGCACTCGCATTCGTGACACCCGAGCTCATCGGGTGGTCGGTGCTCATGGCGGCCCTTTTGGGCGTACTGATGCCGATGACGGTGTATCTGCTGCGGCGCGGGTATAAGGCGCGCGGCGCTGCCGGCACGGCAGCCGGCGGACTGATCATCAGCCTGGTCACGCCCCTGCTTTGCTGTACTCCGATCCTGCCGATCCTGTTCAGCTTTCTCGCCGGCTTCCTTCCCGCGCTGGCGGGTAGCGCGGGCGGGGCTGTACAGGGATTCCTGGCGACCCACGAATGGCTGTTCTTTACCGTGGCCACCGCGATCCTGTTACTTGCGCTGTACCAGAATGCCAAGCAGGTTGTAAAAGGCGCTTGCTGCACCGTCTGAATCCGCCTGAAGGTGCCGCTCTCTACGCGTGATACTGTGCAGGCCTGGATTGCTCTGGTGACACGTCGCCGACCGGCCGTCTTCGAGCAACACGTCATCCGACAACTGGTGGCCACAACCGGCCGATCGAAGTGTCCCACCGGACTTCCGGAAAGCCGCCCCTCGCCTCCGATGACTACCGAGTCCCGCGCTGGCCTGACTCGCATTGTCTGCCTGATCATCACTGCACGCGGGCTACGCGTTGCGTTGCTCGTCAAAATGAATCCGGTTCTGCTCTTAAAGGATTTTGACTTTCTGCTAATCAATGATCGCGTATCGCACGGTAGATCGATTCCTCGAACCGATCGAGCGGTGAAAAAAGCAAACACGGAAAATGGGCCGGTCGCCTGAATACCAGAGTCGGCAGAGTCATGACTTCGCAGCCTCGATCTCCTCGCAGCGCCTGAACGACAAGAGACACCCCGAAAAACGCCAGGATGCCCAACTGGATGTCTGTGATGTGGAGTGCAAAAAGGACCGCCACCACCGGCAGAATCGTGACCGCCTTCACCACCACCACCCATTTGAACTGACGCGGCCCGACTAGACGATACAGCAAAGCATAGTAGATAAATACCGCAACGAAGGTGCAGGAGACGACGAGTGCCGTCTTCCAGTCGGGCCGATGAATATTCACCGCGGTCACGAACAAAAGCCAGCCTCCAAGCAGCAGTCGTAGCGTGCGGCTCACCGGCGGCGTCTTTTGCACTACCTGATCTGTTTTAGCGATCACGTCTTCTGCCATCCCAACCACCTCCCGCTCGAAAAGGCTGACCCGGGGGGGCCGGGTGAGGCGACTCATACCACGCTGGGCGGCCTCACGTCGCCGAAGACGTTATTCAACTTGGCCTGCACGGCGCCAAGGCCGCCATTAGTCGCACATTTCACCGTTTCGCTCTCAACGACAACATACCATATCTTCGGCGCAACCTTCGCCCGCATCCTGAATGGGTGGACATGGCAAGGTGCTTGGCTTAGGCCGCTAAACCAGACTGGAGCATTGCTCTCAGCAGAATTCTCGATCTGGATGTCTTGACGTCAGAACCCGTAGTGTCCGATTACGTGCTGTCAGCTGCGGCATGCCGGCTTGATTTCCGTACTCTTGGCCTAAGCGCCGCCCCTGAGCGTCGGGGGATTCGCGCCACTCCTGCACGCGGCTACTGCGTGCGCACTGTCTTGAGGGCCCGGCTCCAGGCCACCAGCTGATCCAGCATGGTGCTGACCTCGCCTTCATGGCGCGGGTCGGGTTTGAAGCGGCTGAAGTTTTCGAAGTCGGTGAACAGTGACAGCATCACCTGAGCGCGCACCGTGGCAATTTGCAGTTCCGCCATCACCAGGCGCAAATGCTCCACAGCCCGGGCGCCGCCGGCGCTGCCGTAGCTCACAAAACCCGCGGCCTTGTTGTTCCATTCCTGATAGAGAAAATCAATGGCGTTCTTGAGCGCGCCGGAGGTGCTGTGGTTGTACTCCGGCGTCACGAACACAAAACCGTCGAACGCAGCGATCTTTTTTGCCCAAGCCTGGGTATGCGGCTTGCCATACTGGTGCAGCGAGGGCGGAACCGGTTCATCCAGATGCGGCAGATGGTAATCCGCGATATCCACCAGCTCGAACTCGGCGTCGTGGCGCTGGTGTGCGATTTCATACACCCACTTGGCCACGGCCTCGCCATTACGGCCCGGGCGCGTACTGCCGAGGATGATGCCTATATTGACAGTCATGGTGCAAACTCCTGTATGGAACAGAAAATAGCCGGATCACCCCGCGGCTTGCGGGGATGAGCCCGGGGGACTTCAGGCTGCGAGTTTCTCTGCATGCGCGGTGGCACGCACAGAGGGGCGTGCAGCGACGCGCTTCATGTACGCCTGCAAGTGCTTGTAGGTGCCGAGATCCAGCTTGTGGAAGTAGCTCCAGTTAAGGATGGTGTAGGCGTAAGCGTCCGCCACCGTGAACTTCGGGCCCATGAGAAATTCCTTGTCGGCGAGGTGCTGGTCCAGCAACGCGAACCGCTGCTTGAGTCTTTCGATGGCAAGCTGCTTGCCGGCTTCCGGCATGGCCGGATTCCACAGCGGGCTGAAGCCCTTGTGCAGTTCGCTGCTGATGAACGTCAGCCACTCGATGATGCGGTAGCGCTCCATGCTGCCGGGCGCGGCCAGCAAACCGGTTTCCGGCTTACGGTCAGCGAGGTATTGGAGTATCGCCGCAACTTCGGTTAGCAACGAGCCGTCGTCGAGTCGGATGGCCGGCACGTAGCCCTTGGGATTAATCCGGTAGTAATCCTCGCCGGTTTTCACCAGTTTATGCGCCTTCAAATCCACCTCGACTGCCTCGTACGGCAAGCCGAGTTCGTTCAGCACGATGTGCGGCGCCATCGAGCAGGCGCCGGGTGAATAGTACAGTTTCATGACGGTTCTCCTGTATTGAGTTGTGGTAAAAACCCGCTCAGGCGGCTTCGGCCTGCAGCGAAGGGTAATCGGTATATCCTCGCGCACCGCCTTGATAGAAAGTGCTCTGGTCAGCCTGCGCCAGCGGCGCACCCACGCGGAAGCGCTCCACCAAATCGGGATTGGCGATATAGGGAACGCCATAAGCCACCAAATCCGCATCGCCTTTGGCAATCACGGTGTTGCCCTTGTCCCGATCGTAGCCGGTGTTGGTGATGAGCGTGCCGCGATACACCGTGCGGTAATGCGCCGTTACGTTCTGCACCATGTTGGGAATGGCGGACAGGTCGCCCTGGGCCTCGCGCAGATGCAGATAGGCGAGCTCATAGCTCGACAGTGCACCGATCACGAAGTCGTAGAGCGCTTGGGTGTCGGAATCCGGCGGCACATTCCAGGTGTTGGCGGGTGATAGGCGCACACCGGTACGATCCGCGCCGATGGCGTCCGAAATGCCTTCGACAATTTCGAACAGGAAACGCGCGCGGTTGGGGATGCTCCCGCCGTACTCATCGCTGCGCTTGTTGGTGCTGTCGCGCAGGAATTGTTCGATGAGGTAACCGTTGGCACCATGGATTTCCACGCCGTCGAAGCCGGCTTCGACGGCATTCCTGGCCGCCCGCACATAGTCCCGTACCACCGCCTTGACCTCGTCGGTTTCCAGCGGACGCGGCGTGACCGTGTCCTTCAAGCCCTGCGGCGTGAATGACTTGGAGCGCGGATTGATGGCGGAGGGCGCCACCGGCAGCGCACCGTCGTGAAAATCCGGGTGCGACACATAGCCCACGTGCCAGAGCTGGCTGAAGATGTGCCCGCCCTCTGCATGCACGGCATCGGTGACTTTTTTCCAGGCGCGAATCTGCGCCGCGGTATGAATGCCGGGCGTGTACACGTAGCCCACGCCTTGCGGTGAAATCTGGCTGCCCTCGGTGACGATCAGGCCGGCTGAAGCGCGCTGCGCGTAATACTGGGCATGCAACTCGGTGGGCGCACGGTCGCGGTTGTAGGCACGCGATCGCGTCAGGGGCGCCATGACCACGCGGTTGGCCAGTCTGTAGCGGCCGAGTTTCACCGGTGTCAGCAAAGGCTGAGTGTTCATGTTGTTCTCCTTTCTCTATTCATACGTTCATACATATTTAGATAATCCGATATATAAATCCCGAAAAAATCCCCTTGCGGGGCGGGCGCGCAAATCGCGCGGGGTCACAGCTCCTTCTTCAGAAAATCTCCCAACTCCTTGAGTGCATCCTCGTTGCGTTCGTAAAAAGTCCATTGGCCCTCGCGGCGCGCCACCACCAGCCCGGCCTGCTCCAATATGGCGAGGTACTGCGAGGCGGTGGACTGGGACAGGCCGAGCTTCGACTGGATTTCGCCCACGCACACCTTGCGGCCGCGGGCGCCGCCCGTGGGGCAGTCGCCGAAATGTTTACCCGGCTCCTTCATCCACTGCAGGATCTTGAGCCGCGACTCATTGGCCAGCGCTTTGAAGACTTCCACCTGTTCCATGACGGGACAGTATATCGGCTTTTTCCGATATGTCAATGCCTTTCTGCGCTTTTCCCCCTTGATGGGAATAAGGCCAAATATATAGAGTGTATGCGCTCTCTGGCCGTGATGATTTGAGCGGGGCTTTCGCGCCCCTGCGGGCTGCTCTCGCTCGCGTCGGCGCTCGGCACGCACTATGGGCGAGGAAGAACAAGAATTACTTAGAGTGCATAACAAAATACGCGAGGATCACCGCTCGGCGTAGTTCAAATCCCCCCTATCCCCCTTTGTAAAAGGGAGGAGCGTGCTCGGTGCGCGGGGAATTTATCACGGTCGTTCATTTTGTTGGATGCTCTTAGAACTGGTTTTCAGACAGCGCCAGCACGCCGGCGGCGCCGGCAATGATGGATTCCTTGAGCGCCGGTGTTTTGGTGAGTTCGTAATCCGCATAGAAACGCGCGGTGCCGATTTTGGCCTTGTAAAAATCGGCCTCTGCCCCGCCCTTGGCGAGCCGCTGCTGGGCGATAAGCGCGGCGCGCGCCATTTGCCAGCCGCCCGCCACGCTGCCGAGCAACATCAGGAACGGCACCGCGCCCGCCGCCGCGGCGCGCACGCTGGCGACATAATTCGCCACCAACCAGTTGACCGACTCTTCCAGCGCATTGATGCCGGCGGCCAATCGCGTGCGGATGGCCTTCAGGTCCTCGCCGCCTGCCTTGGCAAGTTCCGTATCGAGCATGCGCATCTCGGCAATCAGCGCTTTCACGGCCAGACCCTTATCACGAGCGATTTTGCGGCCGAGCAGGTCTTTTGCCTGGATACCGGTGGTGCCCTCGTAAATCGTGCTGATGCGTGCGTCGCGATAATGCTGCGCGGCACCGGTTTCCTCGATATAACCCATGCCGCCGTGCACCTGCACGCCGAGCGAAGCAATCTCTACCGCGTTTTCGGTGCACCAGCCCTTGACCACCGGGATCATCAGGTCCACGAACTCCTGCGCCCGCGCACGTTCTTTGGCGTCCGCGAGGCGCACAGCGCGATCCAGATAGGCCGCGGTCACGTAAGCCACGGCGCGCATGGCCTCAACGCGTGCCCTCATGCTCATCAACATGCGGCGCACATCCGGGTGATGGATGATGGTCACCGGCGGGCCGCCGCGCACGCCGATATCCGCGCTCTGCACACGTTCCTTGGCGTAATCGCGCGCCTGCTGCCACGCGCGCTCCGCAATGCCCAAGCCCTGCACGCCCACGGCAAAGCGTGCCATGTTCATCATGACGAACATGTATTCCAGGCCGTGGTTTTCCTCGCCGATGAGGTAACCCGCCGCGCCCCCGTGCTCTCCGTAACTCATCACCGCAGTGGGACTCGCGTGAATGCCGAGCTTGTGCTCTATGGACGCACACTGCACGTCGTTGCGCTTGCCGAGCGTACCGTCCGCGTTCACCAGCACCTTGGGCACTACGAACATGGAAATGCCCTTGACGCCCGCCGGCGCATCCGGCGTGCGCGCGAGCACCATGTGGACGATGTTCTCGGTCCAGTCGTGCTCGCCGTAGGTGATGAAAATCTTCTGACCGGTGAGTCTGTAGTGATCGCCCTCGCGCACCGCGCGGCAGCGTACGGCGGCCAGATCGGAACCGGCCTGCGGCTCGGAAAGATTCATGGTGCCGGTCCATTCGCCCGAAACCATCTTCGGCAGGAAGCGTTTCTTGAGGGCATCGCTGCCCGTCAACAGCACGGCATGGACCGCGCCCTGGGTCAACAGCGAACAAAGCGCGTAGGACATGTTTGCCGACTGCCACATCTCCTGCACCGGCGCGGACACCACCTGCGGCAACCCCTGACCGCCGAATTCCGGCGGCAGCGACAGCGCGTTCCAGCCGTCGGCAACAAAGCGCCGATAGGCGTCCTTGAAGCCCTTGGGGGTCGTGACCGCGCCATCGTTGAATTTCGCACCTTGCTGATCACCGGTCTGATTGAGCGGCGCCAGCACGTCTGCTGCGAATTTGCCGGCGGCGTCCAGCACCGTGTCCAGCAACTCCGGCGTGACCTCGCCGCAATCCGGCAGGCGCGCCACCTCATCCAGGCCGGCCAGTTCAGTCAACACAAATTTCATGTCACGCAGGGGGGCGGTATAGCTGGGCACGGAAAAGCTCCTGACAACAGACCACGGCCGGCGGCGATGCGCCTATTTTACAGTCTCGCCCCCACTCGCAGGGAACAACTCGGCACCGTCAGCCTTGGTGGCATCCGTCACCAGTTGGTGGAACAGCGAGGACTCGCGCTTGTAGAAACCCGCGGTATGAAATGAGTCCGCAAGCCTGAAATGCGTGTAATCGAAATGATGGCACAGCTCGTGCAACAGGGTGCGCAGGAAACTGCGGAACGCGACCACTTGCCGGCGCGTGGCGGTGCGCATCCATAAAGTGATCTTCGCCACTTTGAGCGCGCCCTCCACGCCTTCATACAGGCCGTGCAGCTCACCGTAACGGCTGGACGGCCGTTTCGCCAGTACCTTGATCGTGACCGGCGGCGCCTGCAACTGGTCGCACATTCGGTCCGCTAAAGCCTGGCAAACCTGCTGCACCGCCGCGGGCCGGTCCGACTTGAGCGCTGTCTGCAGTTCCGCCACCGGCAACCACAATTCCGACGCGTTCGATAACTGTAGTGCCTCGATGCGCTCGCTGGCATCGTAGATACGCTTGTTGCCAGCACTCAGACGTGCGTAATAATGGAAGGGCATGCGCTACCTATAATATCCCGATGCCTGCATCCGCTCGAGTATCACCTGTTGCACCCTGGCTCGGTCGGCTGGCGCTGATCGGAGTGCTGTACTTCTTCCTGGCCTCGGCAGTGGTGCAATTTCTGCGGGCGGATTACAGCTTCATGGGCACGCCGCTGAGCTTTTACCTGCTCGGCCCGTACGGTGGCTGGCTGCATTCTGCGTTCTACGCCCTCGCTGCCGCCATCGCGCTGCTGGCGACCGGACTGTATCTCGGCAGTGAACAAGGGGCGCGCACTGCCGCGACCCTGCTGCTGTTCACCCTGGGCGCTGCGGGCGTGGCAGTCGCGGCCATTTCCCCGACGGATACGACTGCCACGCTCACCCTGCATGGCGCCATCCACATTTTCGCAGCCGTCGTCGCCTTCCTGTGCACCAGCGTTGCCATGCTGATTCAATCCTGGTATTTCCGTCGCACGCCCCGCTGGCGGCCGTATTTCCGTCCCGCAATGCAACTAGCGGTGTTCGAATTCGCCGTGCTGTGGTGGTATGCCCTGCTGCACCACCCGGCGCGCGGCTTCATGGAAAAGCTCACCATCCTGCTGATCCTGCTCTGGTTGGCGCTGGCGGCCTGGTGGCTGCAATGGCCGGCGCATCGCCGGCGGCAACTATAATTCCCCGCATCTTTCCGCATTGCCGCACCATCTATGAGCCGCTGGCGTCCCGCTCCGCCCAAACCCTCGCCCTACATCACCGCGGCTGGTTACCGGCGGCTGGAAAACGAATTGAAGCATTTATGGGAACAGCGCGCCGAGGTGGTGCAGGCGCTGTCCGCCGCCGCCGCTGAAGGCGACCGCTCGGAGAATGCGGAATACATCTACCGCAAAAAGCAATTGCGTGAGATGGACGGGCGCATCGGCTACTTGCAGAAGCGCATGCCCGAATTGCACGTTATTTCCGATCCGCCGCCGGACCGCCGCCGGATTTTTTTCGGCGCACAGGTGACACTGGAAGATGATCACGGCACGCAGACCGTCTATCGAATCGTGGGCGCAGATGAATTTGATCCGGCCGCCCACTGCATCAGCATTGATTCGCCGCTTGCGCAGGCCCTGCTCAAGAAAACCGTGGACGACGAAGTGCGCGTGCAGACTCCTGCGACTGAAGCCCGCTACTGCATTGTCGGCATCAGCTACGAGGTCTAGGCCGTCAAAAATCCGCACGCCCTGGCCGGCAAACTCTCATTGTGGGAGTGGCAATGCTGTGGGAGCGACGGTCTCCGTCGCGATTCAAATTCAATCGCGATCGGGACGAGCGCTCCCACCGAGAGAATGTCAGGTCAACTCTTTCCAAAAAGCCGTTTCAATTCTTCTTGCGCTTTGCTGATGGCACTGGTGTCGCGCGGCCGAAACGCGCTCGCGCGCGGCTCGAAATAGTCGCAGAAATTGGCGCGCTGCTTGTCCTTCGGTGGGTCGGCGCGCTCTTCAGTGCAGCCTTCCGGTTTGCGCGGGTCATAAAAACGGCACTGAAGGCAAACATGCAGTTCGGCGCGGCAGGCCAGGCATTCCGACAGCCGCGACAGCGGCATGGGCACGTCCTTGAGTGTCGCGCCGCATTTCCAGCACACCAGCGAATCAGCAGGGTTCACGCTTTGTCCCCTCTCCCATTGGGAGAGGAAAGGCTGAGGGAATCAAGCCCGCGCGGCGTTGGAGTCGGTGGGAGTATGGTAGTAGTCGCTGTCTTCGGCGAATTCGCGAATCAACTTCTCAAGTTCCGCCTGGCGCAGGCCTGAGGTGGACACCGGCGCGCAATCTTCGCACATGGGATCTTCGCAGGGCTGGCGCGAGTACAGCCAGAAATGCACCGCACCGGCCAGCAGGCCGTCCGCGATGTCCCAGAGATCCGCTTCGGGATGCTCGTCGCTGACGTGATTGGCAAGCTCCACCACCTGCTCGGCCGTGGATTCGAAGGACGAAATCTCAGTATTCATGGCGTAATCCGGATGCCCCAAAAGGGCCAGTATTTTAGCAGAATCGGGCTAGCCGCCGCTCACAGCGCACTCACGCGGTGGCGATAATGCACGCGCCGTTCCTTGAGATAGGCCACGATGTATTCGAAGCAACCCGCGGCACGCGCCACGATTTCCGGCGGATGCACTCCCGGTTCGCGGAACCTGCGCTCCAGCAGCAGATTGGCGGCCGCCGTGCAGGTAAACCCGGTGGTGCGTGCCATCGAGGTAAAACCGGTGGTCGGGTCGTATTCATCATGCACTTCCCACACGTGGCGCACGTGCCTGCCGTCTTCCTTACCCTCCACGGTGACGCGCATGACAGTGAATTCCGCTTCGCCTGGCGCGAGTTTCCACTGTTCCAGCAGCAGCTTCACCGCCAGATCCAGCGGCCGTACTTTGACGGTACTGACATCCAGCGTGTCCGTGGAAAAAAATCCTGATTGTGCAAGAGCTTCAATCAGCGCCGCGTGGCCCGGATAGCGCAGGGTCTTTTCCGCCATCTCCGGAATATGCGCCATGGTCTTGAGCAGCGAGCGCAGGCCGTCGGTATTGAAAGCCTCGAGCCGGCCCACGCCGTCAAATTCAACGGTTTCGCACTCGCTCAATGCCGGCAATGTCACGACCTTGCCGGCACGTTGCAGGCGCGCCGGACGCGTGTATTCCTCGATCACGTCTATCGGAGAAAACGGCGCCTTGTAATTGAAGGGCGGCTGCGGATGTTTCGGCAGCCCGCCCACCAGACATTCGAATCGCGCGACCTGCATGTGCGCGTCATGATGACCGAGAATCAGGTTATCCATGCCCGGCGCTACGCCGATATCCACCAGTGCGGTAACGCCCCGGCGCTTGGCGAGCGCATCAAGTTCCACTGCGTCCTCGGGGAAAAACGAGATGTCCGCCACGTTTTTGCCGGCTTTAATCAGCGCCTTTAGAGTGCGGAAGCCCAAAAACCCCGGTAGCGCCGACACCACCAAGTCGAACGGCCGCACGAAATCCGCGAGTACCTGCGCGTCCGTGAGATCCAGTTGGCGCGTAATGATGCCGTGCGATGCGAGCCGTGCAAGCGCCTCTGCACTGCGATCGGCCGCGGAGACTTCGTGGCGGCCGGCCAGGTCGCGGGCCATGACACCGCCCACCATGCCGGCGCCCAGTACGCAGATTCGCATGTCGCTAGCCCTTGTCGTTGTGGACCTTGGCCCCATCTTGTTGCAGAAGCCGGCCGGTCGCAAGCGCTGCCGGCGCCGCACGCATTTCTGCTAACCTAGTCATGCAAGCCAAATCCACCGGACACGCCGCCATGGTCACCGAAGCCAAAGACCTCGATATCCAGATGTCGCCCGAACAGCTCTATCAGGAGGAAGTGTTTACCGATCGCAACGTCGGTACCATTCAGCGCCTTACACCGGTAACGCGCGACGGCGGACCGGACCAGACGCGGCCGGTGATTTACTCCGGCCAGACCCAGGTGCTCACGCCGCTCGGCACGCTGCCCATCAGTTTCGACATCGAGGCCAAGTCGCTGAAGGAAGCGGCGGAAAGATTCGGCGTTGGCGCCAAGGCCGCCATCGAGCAGACCATGAAGCGCCTGGAAGAACTGCGCCGCGAGGCGGCCTCCTCCATCGTGTTGCCCGGAGCCGGCAACGGCGGGCTTGGGGGCCTGGGTGGCACGGGCCGGCTGCCCGGTGGCGGCAAAATCAAGCTGCCCTAATTCCGTAAGCGGTTCCCGTGACTGGCGCCCCGCAGCGCAAACCAAAACTCCCGGCCGCCGGCACCGTCGATGCGGACCTGACCGCACTCGTCAAGGCCTTCAAACAAGATCGCCACGTCACCTGCGGCGGCAAGGGCTTCGGTTCGACCGCCCTCAAGGTCAACGGCAGGATTTTCGCCATGCTGTCCTCAAAAGGACGGTTCGTGGTCAAACTGTCCGCTGAGCGGGTGGATGAGCTGGTGCAATCCGGCAAAGGTGAGTATTTCGAGCCCGCACGCGGCCGGCTCATGAAGGAATGGCTGGCGGTAAAACTCCCCAATTCAGCCTGGCTTAAACTGGCCAGGGAAGCCCACGAATTCGTGCGGCGCGGCGCTGTGTGAGAATCCCGGTCCCGCTGATCCCCGCCTGATTGCCGGTGGCGGCTGGTGTGTTTGGTCACTGCACCGCACAGCCCCGATTGGACTAAACTTTACTACCGGGTCAGGGAGGGCAAAGTCATGTTCGTATCGCAGGTATTGCAGAACAAACCGGTCCACGAGGTGGTCACTTCCGGAGAAGACACCCGCGTCGCAGCCGCGGCGCAACTCATGACCGAGCGCGGCGTGGGCGCACTGGTGGTGCTCGGGCGCGGCGGCGACATAGCCGGTATCGTCACCGAGCGCGACATCCTGCGGCGCTTCGCGCGCCACGGCGCTCAGCTCGGCGGCATGCGGCTCACGGAAATCATGAGCACACCGGTCGAGACCGTGCACCCGGACGCGCGTATCGAGGACCTGTTGCAGCGCATGACCCTGAAACGCTTCCGCCACCTGCCGGTGGTGGATCGGGGCCGGTTGGTGGGCATCGTATCCATCGGCGATTTGGTCAAAGCCATTCTGCAGGAAAAAACCGCGGAAGCGGAATCCCTGCGCCAGTACATCAATTCCTGAATCGGTGCAGTGGAATTTTCCGCGGCGGCTGCTGCAGGAGCCTGCTGCCGGCGGCAGCGGCCGTCTGTCGGCAGTGATTCTGCAAAGAAGATATCAGTCGCGGCGAATATCGCCGCTCCCACAGGAGCGTCGCTCCCGCGATTTTCACTCTGACGAGAGCGCCGCGACGATGGCGAGATCGCCGGGCTTCACCGATTCCACATTGAAATCGCGCGCCGCCGCCGCCATGCGCGTCAGCGCCGCGGCCATTGGCATGGACGGCTTCTTGTCATTCTTCTTCAAACGCACCCAGCGCACCGGATTGATGCGCGCCACCACGTAGTTGCGCAGATACGGCGACTTGAAGCCGCGCGCCTGCAATTTCGCCACAATCTTCTTGACCTGCGCATCAATCTGGCGCAAGCGCGCGGCGTAATCCTGCCGCCGGGCGAGACCCGCCGTGAGCGTGTGCTCGCCGAAGCGATCGAGTTTCTTCAGGAAGGAACTGTAGGCGCCGCCCGCGAAACGGCTGTCATCCTCGTAGAGAATTCCGAGCGTCAGGAATTCCGGCTGCTCGAACTCCGCCGCGAATTCCGTTTCCTTGGCGCGCGGCCGGCTCTTGGCGAGAGTGCGCGCCATGCGGATCACCTCCAGCGCGCGGTCCTTCAGGTTGTGGGCCTTCTCGGTGTTGAGTGCGAGGATGCGGAACGCGAGCGCCTCATCCGGGGACACGAGCGCGGTGATCTGTTTCAGTCCGAGCACCTTGGCGGCGGCCAGGCGATGCCGGCCGTTGGGTGTCCAGAGCTTGCCGTCCGCACCGCGCACCACGATGATGGGATCGAGAAACGAACCGCTCTCCTCGATCTTCTGCACCAGGCGCTTGGTGTGCGTGGGTGAAAGATCGCGCTGAAACGGCGTAGGCGCGACCGCGGCGATGGGCAGCGTCGCGATCAGTACCGGATGCCCCGAGAACGGTTCGCGGTAGCCGCCGATGGCGGTACCGCCGAGGTTTTGCACCTGAGCGGTGAGCGGCGCCAATTCGACGGCATCCGTGTGCAGCACAATCTGCCCGGCATCCAGGCCGCGTTCCGCCCGGCGCACCGGCAGGCGTTTGGCTTTGCTTTTTCGGGATGTCTTGTGCCTGGTCAAACGCCCGTTCTCCAATACGCATGCTCGTGACCTACTCAGGAATTTCCTGAGTAAGACAACGTTCAAACATCGGTGGCCGGTGGTAAATCGGCAGAAACGGCCAACGCCACCCCGCCGGGCCGGTACCGGGCTTGTAGCGCAAGTCTAGCCGCTACGCCGATCCCTTCAATCCGCCGCGTTACGCCCGCGGATATTGTCAATAGACCGCATACCGGGCTGGCGAGGTAACGCCTGTTAGCGTAGCATGCTTGGGCCAATAAACTCATGTTCCTGAGGCAGTTACAGGCGGAATATGCACCTGTTTATACCAGCAATCTGGATGGTGTCCGGTTTTTCGCTGTTCGCGGGAACCTATTTCATCATCTCAGGGGTATGGCACCGCCGCGAGCCCGGCTTTCTGGCATTCGGACTGCTGTGCGTGTTGATTGCCTTGTGCATGATCGTGACGGCTGCGTTCTATGCAATTCAATCCATAGAGGCGGCCATGATTCTGGCACACATCAAGATTGCGGTCCTGTGCCTTGCCTATCCTACCGCGGTGTGGTTCCTGGCCGAGTACACACAACTGCGCAACCGCAGGTACTGGCTGATTGGTGCGTGGCTGGTATTCGGCATTCTTTTTATTGCGGACCTCATGCCGTTCCGCGGCCTGTGGTACTCCGCCATGACCACCGATGAACCGCTGGCCTTGCCCTGGCATGAAATCCTGACCGGGTTTTTCGGAAGTCCCGGACCTTTCGCTTACTTCTATCACGTGGCTGTGTCCGCGTTTTTCATCTGGGTTCTTTGGCGCTGCGTGATGTTGTGGCGTGAAGATCACGTAGCCAAAGCCTGGCCGCTTACGCTTTACCTGGTCGTTCAGACGGCGGCACTCCTGCACGACCAGATCATTGCGCCGCTGAATCTGCACGGCCCGGCATTTACGGATTTTGCCCTGTTGGCGCTGGTGCTGATCATGAGTTTCACGTTGCGCCGCGACATGCAGGCGCGCGCGCGCGCACTGGATCAAAACGTCAACGCGCTGCAGGCCGAAACTCTGCAGCGTCAGCGCGTGGAAGAACACCTGCAGCACATGGCCTATCACGATTTCCTCACGGACCTGCCGAACCGCCGGTTGCTGCATAAGGTCCTGCGCGGAGCGTTGACCCAGCATCGAATTTCCGGGAAATACGGCGCCATCGTGTTCCTGGACCTGGACCACTTCAAGACCATCAACGATTCCCTTGGCCATCATACGGGCGATGAGCTGCTGAAACTCGTCGCCGTGCGCCTGCAAAGCGCCCTGCCGGAAACCCACTTTGTGTGCCGGTTGGGAGGCGACGAGTTCGCCGTGGTGCTGAGCAACCTGGAAAAGAGTCGGGAATTGGCGCGCACACGTGCACTGCACGCCGTGCACACCCTGACCGCGAGTCTGGCACAACCGTTCAAGATCGGTCAGCACGAACTCACTATCGGTGCCAGCACCGGCGTCAGCGTGTTCCCGGACAGCAACGCCGACGAAAGCGGCATCCTGCGGCAGGCGGACATGGCGCTGTTCAGCGCCAAAGCCGCGGGTCGCAATACCTCCGCGGTGTTTGCCAGCCAGATGCAGGCCGAGGCCAGCCGTCGCATGGTGGTGGAAAAGGGGTTGCGCGTCGCACTCGAACGCCGCGAACTCAAGCTCTATTACCAGCCGCAGGTGGATATCTCCGGCAAGGTGATCGGCGCCGAAGCGCTGCTGCGCTGGTTTCACCCGGATCTGGGTTTCATCGAACCGCGGCATTTCGTACCGGTGGCGGAAGAGACCGGCCTGATTCACGCCATTGGCGACTTTGTCCTGCACAGCGTGTGCGCGCAGCTTCGCACCTGGGACGAAGATCGCATGCCTGCACCCCAGCGTCTGTCGTTGAATATCAGTCCCTGGCAACTGGCCACCCGCGGCTTCGTCACCAAAGTGCAATCCGCGACACAATCGGCGGGAATTGAGCCTTCGCGGCTCACCCTGGAGATCACCGAGCATGCCCTGCTGCAGGACATGGACGAAGTGGTGCATGCGATTCAGGAATTGAACGCACTGGGTGCGCGGTTTTCGATAGACGATTTCGGCGCCGGGTATTCGGCACTGGGTTCGATCAAAAAACTGCCGCTGCAGGAACTCAAGATTGACCGTCTGTTCATCAACGAAATGAGACTGGACCGCAAAGACAATTTCATCGAGACCATCATCGCCATGGCCCGGACCATGAATCTGCTGGTAATCGCCGAAGGTGTGGAAAGCGAGGCGCAACGCACCGCGCTGATGTCCATGGGTTGCCTGGGCTTTCAGGGTTATCTGATCAGTGCACCGCTGTCAGTGCGTGAATTCGAGCACTGGTTGCTGGGCACTCGGCCACGGCCGCAGGCAACGTTGAACGTTCAGCAACAAAACGTAAAGATCGAAACCCGGGGCCGCTGACAAACGCGGCTTGCCGCAACCACAGGCGGGCGCAGCCCTATGCCATTGTTTTTGCCTATCGTATGGATTATCGCCGGCTTCACGCTGGCGGCCGGCGTGTGGTGCATATCCGGAAACATCCGCGCCCAGCACACTGCATTTCTGTCGTTTGGCGTTCTCGCCATTTTGATCGCCGCTGACTTGGCGCTGACCGCCGAATATTACTCGCTGAACTCACTGATGATGATGCGGCTGGTCTTCGGACTCCGCAGTATGCTGATCTGTATCATATTCCCGGTTGCTGTGTGGTTCATCGGCACTTATACACGATTG
Organism: Gammaproteobacteria bacterium; assembly: GCA_018971365.1. GTDB lineage: Bacteria > Pseudomonadota > Gammaproteobacteria > Natronospirales > REEB76 > REEB76. Next base: position 37,291 of record JAGXAZ010000004.1, read on the forward strand.
CGAAAAACCGAGTACTGGGCCGCCACTTCGGGCCTGATATATGCGGTATTTTTCATTGCCTACCTTTGGTCGGGAGGCAACTGGTTTTACACCAATTGGACCATGCAGCCCTCGTTCGTGTTTCTGGGAGAGACTCTCTCTTGGGCAAACAACACAGGGGGCCCATGGTTAGTGTATTTCAGCGCTGCAAACGATGCGGTTTTCGTGTGGGCGTTGTGGCGCTGTGGCGCAATGTGGCGCGCTGGCCTTCACTACAAAGCGCTTCCGCTCACCATCTATTTCTTGCTCCAGGCAGCAGCGGTGGTAAACGACCAGCTCATGGGCACAAAGCATGAGCCATTTATCCAACTCGGGCAATTCGCATTCCTGGGGCTGGTCGTAGTCATGGGTGTGTCGCTGATCCTGGAAACGCGGCGCCGCGAAGAAGCGTTCTACAAAACCGTGGGCGCCCTGCAGTCGGAAACCGCGAAACGCAAGCGCTACGAAGCGCGATTGAATTATCTGGCAACGCACGATCCGCTCACCGACCTGCCGAACCGGCGACAGTTGCGCACCATACTCGATACCACTCTGCAACAATACCAGACCAGCGGCGACCTCGGCGCCATCGTGTTCCTGGACCTGGATCATTTCAAGACCATCAACGATTCGCTCGGCCACCAGGTCGGCGACAAGCTGTTGCGTTTGATTGCCGAGCGCCTGCGCAACGCCCTGCCGGAAACACGCTGCGTCAGCCGCTTGGGCGGCGATGAATTCGCGGTGGTGATCGGGGATCTTGGCCGGGACCGCACTCAGGCCGAGGCCGCAGCTATGCAGGCCGCGGATGCCTTGCGTGACAAACTCGCCGAGCCGTTTGCCGTCAACAATCATCAGTTCTCGGTAGGCGGCAGCGTGGGAGTATCGGTATTCCCGGAAGCCCAAAGCAGCGACGAGCAGGCGGATGTCGGTGCCCTGTTCCGTCAGGCCGATATGGCGCTATACCGCGCCAAGGCCACAGGGCGTAATCGGGCGGCGCTGTTCGCGTCACAGATGCAGCAGGACGCGCGCCTGCGCCTCGTGATCGAGGAAGGACTGCGCACCGTGCTGGATCGCGGCGAGCTTGAGCTTTACTTCCAGCCGCAGATGGATTTCCAGAACCAATTGATCGGCGCCGAGGCGCTGTTGCGCTGGAACCACCCGCGCTACGGCTTGATCGAGCCGCAGCAGTTCATTCCCGTGGCCGAAGAGACGGGATTAATCCACGACATCGGCGAGTTCGTGCTGACAAGCGCCTGTCGTTACTTGCAGGACTGGAACGGGGGTACCCTGGCCACGCCGCCGCGCCTGGCAATCAATGTCAGTCCCTGGCAGCTCGCCACCGTGGGCTTCGCGCGCAAGGTGAAGCGCAGTGTGACGCGCAGCGGCATTGACCCGGCGAGTCTGACGCTGGAGATCACCGAGAGCACGGTGTTGCAGGACATCGCCGAAGTCACGCGGACCATTCTGGAGTTGAGTGCCCTGGGCGTGCGCTTTTCGATTGACGATTTCGGCTCGGGCTATTCAGCGCTGGCCTCGCTCAAGAAGCTGCCGCTGCATGAACTTAAGATTGACCGCATG
>JAGXAZ010000089.1 GCA_018971365.1 Gammaproteobacteria bacterium
CAGGCATCCAACGGTGGCAATCCGTACAACTTCCACACCGAGACCTGGGGCTGGAACCGCTGGATCGAAGTCACGGTGGAAGTGCGTCCGAATGCGCGCGATTTGCCCCAGGAGTGGGGCGCACGCGGCCAAGTACTGAAATACGATCTGGGCGGCAGCCCGCAACCAGGCATAGACGGCAAAACCGCGCTCTCGCAGCTCATGTGCGGCACGCTGCCGGTGAGCCACGACCCGGACAATCCGAACACGTTTCTGGCGATACCAGAAATGAAGGTGCTGGACCAGCTCAAGTGATGGCCACGCGCAATCGGCACGGTCGGTCGTGGTGCGTTCCCGCGGCCCGGAGGGATTACTTTGTTCCAGCTCCTGGTTCGCCGTTAGCCGCTTGACGTGAGACCGCCGTGAAGTATCCGCGTGATCGCCGATCGTTCGCCGCTGCGGCCGAATCGGCATTTGCAATCGAATGACAGCCCGCGGCAACGTTCCAACAACCTGCGCACGCTGCGGTGCCCGCACCGGGCCCGGCGTTCGTTGTGTGCATTGCGGTGCTCCGCCCGGCGCGCCGGTGGCGCGCAAACTGCTGGCCTCGGGAACCACAAGCGCCGATCACGGCATCTTCCTGCTGGCTACGCCGGTGCTGGCGGCGGTGGCGTTGCTGGCGGTGGCGCTCGCAACCCACTCGACGGGCGGACTGGTCCTGGTGCTGGTGCTGATGGTGCTGGTGTGCGGCGCGCTCGCCGCCAGCGAGGTTTTCCAGTCCCCGGCCGCCTGGGAATCCGGCCGCCCCATGCAGACCATGTTCGGCTGGCTGGCGCTGGTGGCGTTGCTCTGGCCGGCCGGTTTCCCGGCCTACCTGCGCGCGCGGCGGCGCTGGCAGCTTGGCAACTGGCTCGTGGGTGCACTCGTCGTGGAGCTGGTGCTGATCGGAGGCGTGGTGCTGGCTGCGATCATCATCCAGACCGGCTACGCCAAACCCACGGCCGCGCAGCTGGCGGCGGAACACAGGCAGAACCAGCTACTGCTCGCGGCCGACCCGCGCTGGATGCCGGACGCCGGTGACATCCCGCTGGTGAAAAGCTCCTATCTCGACAACTGCAAGCAGCGCACCGTGGAGCAGGAAGTCAACGCATTTCTGGCATCGCCCCGCTGGGAAGCCGGCGCCGATTCCCAGGGCCGCGATTTTGTCAACATCCGCGGCGTGGTCACCTACCAGGGAAGGCCGACGCCAGCGGTATTCCAGTTCCTGATTGACAGCGACAAGCGCGGCTTCAAGTATCATGCTTTCACCATTAACGGAGTGCCGCAGACAATTTATGTCGCCGCACTCACGCTCATGGAGATGTGCGCGAGCGCCAACCGTGCGCCCATGATACTTACGTCGTCGCAGTCGGGCGCGCGATAATCGCCGCACCGCCGACAACATTCAGGTTGCTTTCCGAAAACGAGACGCGCGCATGTACCGCATGCAATGGACAGTGATCAGCGCAGCGCTGGTGGTGGCCGCCGGACTCACGGCAGGTTGCGGCCAGTCCACGCCTGATCAATCGCACGCACACGCGCATTCCCCCGCCGCCTTGCTGACGGCCGATCCGCAGTGGATACCGGACCCCGGTGTCGTCGCGCTGGTAAAGACCTCGTCCCTGAACGACTGCACGCAACGCACCGTGGAACAGCAAGTGGACAGTTACCTCGCCGCACCGCGTTGGGAAGCCGGCGCGGATTCCGCCGGCCGTGATTTCGTCAATGTCAGCGGCATCGTTACCTATGGAGGCAAGCCTGCAACCGCGTTGTTCCAGTTCCTGATAGACAAGGACAAGCGCGGCTTCAAGTATCGCGCGTTCGCCATCAACGGCGTGCTGCAACCCGCCTACGTGGCCGGCATGACACTTAAGGAAATGTGCGGCAGCGCCATGCGCTCACCGCTGAAAATCATCAAGCTGCCGCAGGCGGTCACGCACTGACGCAAGCCGGCGTCAGCCGGACCGCAACTCGACACTTGCGTTCAATTGCCGCGATACGCCTGTGCACAACTCCGCCGCCAGTTCCAGTTCGCAAGGTACGCCTGGGCCAGTGTAGGCGCATTGCGGATGTAGAGCAGATTTTCGGCATTGTCGTAGGCGGCCGCGTACGTAAAGTTGTAGGAACCGGTGATGACATCGGCGCCGTCGATGATCATCACCTTGTTGTGGGCGATGCGCACCGACGCGTCAATCCACACCGGGATGCCTGCGGCTGTGATTACCGCGGCCACGGGTCTGTGGTGCTCGTAGCTTTCGGCATCGGACTTGTCGAGGATCACCTCGACATCCACGCCCCGCATCCGTGCAACACCGAGCGCCCGCTGGATGCGTCGGTCGCTGAAACTGTAAGCCTGCACGCGAATGCTGGTGCGCGCCGCGGCGATGGCGTCAAGAATGAGCGTGTCGCCCTCCCCACCCGGCGAAAAATCCACCGTGGCCTCGGCACCGGTCAGGATAATTGCGCTCTGCGGTGGATGGGGAAGACGACAGGATTCCTGGAGTACGAAATGGCCGGAAGGCGGGTGTGCCTGCGCCGCTACGCCAACGCTGAGCGTTGTCAGCGCCGCCAGCAACAGTACCCGCGCGGCGATGCCCATGGACTGCAGCCTCATACTCGTACCTCCGGTGTCCGGCTTGCGGCATCCGCCGATCGGCGCCGATTCAGCCGCGCAATTCGAAGCCACGGCAGTCAAATGGATGCGTGAGCGCAATGCCAAGCATGCGTCCGGGCGTGGTTCGACACTGCCGCATGCGCCGTGCCACAATCGCGACAACGTCATGGCCATGACATCAAAGACACAATGCCTCCGCCACCCGACACCGCGCCCGCGTCTGCCTGAAGCATGAACCAGACGCCCGCGGCTTTCAATGCGACGGTCGCCAACTGCGTCGCGTACGGCGCGGATGGCCGCAAGCTTCGCGACCTCACGCCGGACGAGATCAGCGATTTCCTCGCGCATGCAGACGGCTTTGTCTGGGTCGGGCTGGTAGAGCCGGACACGGCATTGCTGGAAAAGATGCAAAAAGAATTCGGCCTGCACGAACTCGCCGTCGAAGACGCGCGTTCCGCCCACCAACGCCCCAAGCTCGAGGCTTACGGCAACTCGTTGTTCATAGTGGTACAGACCGCGGAACTCGCGGGCGGCAATATCGCTTTCGGCGAAACTCACTTGTTTATCGGCACGCGCTATCTGCTGAGCGTGCGCCACGGCGCATCGCAGCCGTACGCATCGGTGCGGCGCTCCTGCGAACAAAACCCCGGGCATCTGGCACTCGGCCCGAGCTACGCCATGTACGCCGTGCTGGATTACATCGTGGACAACTATCTGCCGATCGTGCAGGAATACAAGCAGGAGCTTGTGGAATTGGAACAGGCCGTGTTCTCGGAACTATCCAACCGCGACGTGACCCGCCGCCTGTACGACATGCAATGCGAACTGCTCACTCTGAAACTCGCCGCCGCGCCGTTGCAGGATATTCTGAACCAACTGGTACGCTTGCACCCCGAAATCATCCGCGACGAGGTACGGCCTTATCTGCGCGACGTGCATGACCACGTGACGCGCGGCAGCGATGCCATCAACGCCATGCGCGAGATGCTGAACGCCGCCATGAGCGTCAATCTCTCGCTCATCAGCGTGCGCCAGAACGAAGTGGTCAAGCGTCTCGCCGGCTGGGCCGCGCTGCTCGCCATACCCACCCTGCTCGCCAGCTGGTACGGCATGAACTTTCACGACATGCCGGAATTCCGGGAACCCTGGGCTTATCCGGTGGTGATCGGCGTCACCGTGGCAGTGTGCGTGGCGCTGTTCATCGTGCTGAAGCGCGCCAAATGGCTCTGATCACCGATCCTGCCGGCGCCGGAAGATCGGCTGGTATTGATGCCGCCGAAGGCTGCGCCGTATAAGGCGCACGCCCCGCCAAGGATGGCGGGACTGGACGGCTCACCACGGAGGGTCAGGGCCATCGGCGGAATATGAGACTCGTGTTGATGCCACCGAAGGCGAAGTTGTTGCTCATGATGTAGTCCGCGGAAAAGTTCCGCCCCTCGCCGGTCAGATAATCGAGTTCCGCACACCGCGGGTCCACGTTGTCCAGGTTGATGGTGGGCGCAAACCAGTTGGCGCGCATCATCTCGATGCTCAGCCAGGCTTCCAGCGAGCCGCAAGCGCCCAACGTGTGACCAAAATAACTCTTGAGCGAGCTCACCGGCACGCGTTTGCCGAATACCTGCTGGGTAGCAAAGGATTCGGCAATGTCGCCGCGTTCCGTGGCCGCGGCATGGGCGTTGACGTAGCCGATGGCTTGCGGCGCCAGACCGGCGTCTTCCAGTGCCAGTTGCATGACCACCGCCATGGTCTCGGTCTGCGGCTGGGTGATATGCGCGCCGTCGGCATTGCAGCCAAAACCCGCGACTTCCGCATAAATCGGCGCGCCGCGCTGCCGGGCGTGATCCAGCTCTTCGAGAATCAGCGTGGCCGCGCCCTCGCCCACCACCAGGCCGTCGCGGTCGCGGTCGAAAGGCCGCGGCGTGGTGTGCGGTGCATCGTTGCGCGTGCTGGTGGCAAACAGCGTGTCGAACACCGCGGTTGGCCCGATACTCAGTTCCTCGGCGCCGCCTGCGATCATCACCGCCTGCTTGCCGGCGCGGATGGTCTCGTAGGCAAAGCCGATGGCCTGACTGCCGGAGGTGCAGGCACTGCTAGAGGGAATGATGCGCCCGGTGATGCCGAAGAACAGGCTGATGTTGACCGCGCCGGTGTGACTCATCATCTGCACATAGGTATTGGAAGTCACGCCGCGCAAACTGCCGGTACTCGCCATGCGGCCAAACACCACCACCGGTTCCGCGCTGCCGGAGCAGGCACCGTACGCGATGCCGGTGCGCCCGGACTTGAGCACCGGGTTCTGCAGCAAGCATGCATCTGCCAGTGCCAGCTCGGTGGCACGCGTGGACATGACCGCCACCGGCCCCATGCTGCGCATGCTCTTGCGGTTGTAGTGCGGCGGCAGCTTGTAGGACGCGACCGGCGCCGCCAGACGGGTGTTGAGATCCGCGTAGGCGTCCCACTCGGTCATATGGCGCACGCCGGAACTGCGTGCACGCAGACGCGCCGCGATGGCGGACCAGTCATGGCCGAGTGCGGTCAATCCCCCCATCCCGGTCACCACTACACGCCGCGGCACTGCCCGCCTCCCGCGTGCCGGCCGCGCGCGTTACCGGCGCTCAAGCCGGCGCAGCCTGTGCGGCCAGCAGCTTCTCGATGATGTGCTGCACGTCACCCACGGTGCGCACTTCCTTGAAATCCTCGGGACGCACCTTCTGGCCGGTGATTTCCTGCAGCTTGATGATCATGTCCACCGCGTCGATGCTGTCCAGATCCAGATCATCCTGCAGGCGCGCCTGCGGGGTGATTTTGGCCGGGTCGAGCTCGAACTGCTCCACCAGCGTGTTCTTGAGGGTCTGGAAAACCTGCTGCGAATCCATACTGGGTTCCCGGCTCGTGAATTCGAAGGCGGCAGAGTGTGCCAGACCCGCGCCGCCACCCAACGCTGCGACCATGTTAATGGTTCCCGCCGGAGGCGCAAACACCGGTTGCCGGCCGGTGTCGGCGACTTGGGAATTACGCGACGGGCGGCGTCGACGCGCCGGAAACCTGCAGCAATTCCGGTACGGTTACGCAGCGTTCACCACGCGCGTGCAGCCCATCCAGAATCAGGCGCACCGCCGCCACACAGTGCGCCCGCCGCCGCCCGCCCAGGTCGTGACCATCGTGCAGCAGCACAATGTCGCCGGCGCGGACTTTTGCGAGCACCCGGCGCGCGATGCGCACCGGATCACGCGCAAAGGTATCGCGGCTGTGCAGCGACCACGCCACCAGCGTGAGCCCGCGCTGCCACACGGCACGTGCGAGTTCCGGGCGCTTGAGTCCGACCGGCGGCCGGTACAGTACCTCAGGCCGTTCTCCCTGCAGCGTGGCGATCGCCTGCTCGCCACGCTCGAGCTCGCGCAGTTGCCAGCGGAACAGGCGGAAATTCTGCCAACGCGAATGCTGCCAGGAATGATTGCCAATTGCATGTCCCTCGGCCAGCATGCGCCGCGCCAGATCCGGCTGCGCGGCCAGCGCTTTCCCGATCACGAAAAAGGTGGCGTGTGCGCGGTGCCGGGCCAGCTCATCCAGAACCTGCGGCGTAACCTCCGCGTCCGGTCCGTCGTCAAATGTGAGTGCCACGCACCCGCTGCCGCGCGCGCCGTGGCTGACAGTCGGGTAAAACAGGCTGGACGAGGGGCGCAGCATGCCGTCAGCCACCAGCCACACCAGCGCCGCGCCGGGCAGCGCCAGCACCCACCATGGCCAGCCGAACGTCAGCACGCCGGCCGCCGCCGCCACGATGTAGGCGAGCGCCAGGTGATGCAGGTTCCAGCGCAGCCAGCGCCAGCGCAAAACCGGTCGCGCACCCACCGCCGCAGCGGAAGCGCTATCCATTGCGTCCATCCGCGCCGGTTAGCCGACCTGTGCCGGAACGCACGGCGTCGATTCCGCATTGCGCAAGGTCGTGGACTCAAGCAAGTTCTCGACAAGCCATGCGCCCGCCACGCTGCGGCGCCGACATTCGAGCTGCACGGCATAGTCTGCACCCTGTACGACCACCGCCAAATGCCAGCCGTGCGCGGTGCGTACATGGACACAATTCCAATCAGCCGGCGGCGATGCACGCACGCAGCGTGCGTGCAGGTCGAATTCCGCACCCTGCAGGGCCTCCCACAGGCTGATGCCTGCGGCCTTGGCGAAGGCTTCCTTGAGAGTCCAGAGCGTGTAAAACCCGGTCTGGATTGCGGCCGGTTCGAGCGCTTGCAAATACCGCACTTCGGCGCGCGTGAACAGCCGCCCGGCCTGCCGGATGCAGGCTCGCGGCCGAGACTGCTCGACATCCACTCCGACTGGTACCGACGCAAGCGCCGCGACCAGCAAATTCCCGGAATGACTCAGACTGATGCGCACTGAGCCGCCGCCGTAGCGGACGGCGCCACGCGCATCGCTGTGCAATGCCGCCGCGTCTACCCGCGGCAGCTGGCGCGCGAGCGCAGCAAGCAGGAGCTCACGCCCCGCAAGCCAGACCTGGCGGCGCCGCGCATGCTGGAACGCGCGATACCGCGCCTGTTCCACAGGATGCAATGCGGGCAGCAGTTCGCGCGCGCGCCGCTCATGCTCGGCATCCACGAAATCCGCGAGCGCTATCTGAACCTTCATGCTCACGCGCCTGGCTTGACCGGCCGGGGACTGCCAAGAACAATAGCACGCTCGCCAACCGGGAGTGAGCGCAGATGCGCATCGGCACGCTGATTGCGGTCACCGGCGCCGGGCTCCTGGCGTGCGCACACGCGGACAATCCGCCGCCCGTCGCCGCCCGGACTACGCGCATCGAGTTGGGCATCGGCATCGCCGGCGCGCACTTCGCGGATTACCCGGGCGCCGCGCGCTACTGGAATTTCCTACTGCCGATTCCGTACATCACCGTGCATTCCCCGCGCCTCGATGCCGACCGTAACGGAATCACGGGAAAATTCCTCAACACCGCGCATTGGGCTATCGACGTGGACTTCAGCGCCTCGGTGCCGGTGGAATCGTCACGCGACGCGGTGCGCAGCGGCATGCCGAACCTGGGCTGGATCGGCGAAGCCGGGCCGGCGCTCAAGTTCCGCAGCGAGCGCAATGCCCGTACCGGCCTGAGGCTCGAGCTCGGGCTGCCGGTGCGCGCCGCAGTCAGCGCCGACGGCTGGGCGCTGCACCATCGCGGCTGGGTGAGCGAGCCCTGGATCGAATTGTCGCGTGAATGGCGCGACGGCCAGCGCGAGTTTCACGCCGACCTCACGCTCTCCGTGCTGTACGCCACCGGCGATTATTTCAATTACATCTACGGCGTGGCGCCGCAATTTGCGACTGCTACGCGCCCGGCCTACGCTGCCGGCAGCGGCCGCGGCGGCTACCGCCTTTCCCTGGGCTTTGGCTGGCGGCAAGGCAACGTGGTGTACGGCGCGTTTTACCGCTACATCAATCTGAGTGGCACAAGTTTCAACGCCAGTCCGCTGGTCAGCGAACGCCGCCAGAATGCGTTCGGATTCATGGTGGCCTGGGTGATCCGCAGTATTGATTATTGATTGCTCCCGGGGATTGCGCCGGCCAAGGCCGCGCGTGCCCTACAATGCGCCCGGCATGGCCGCATTACACCCACAAGCAGGCTGGTGGCAACAGGGCGCGTGGCTCAAGGGCCACTGGCCCTATCGAGCCCCCGGCACGCTGCTGTACATGGCTATATTTTTTCTCGCGTACTTCTGGCTGCTGCGCCACCCGCAGTTTCCGGTAACCCGCGTGCCGCTCACGCGCGTGGACCGATGGATCACGTTCCAGCCCTGGACCCTGGTGCTGTACGCCAGCCTGTGGGCCTATATATCGCTGGTGCCGGCGCTGCTGCGCGCGCGCCGCGAATTGCTGGCCTACGTATGGTCGGTCACCTGGGCAAGCCTGGCCGGCTTCGCAATTTTTTTCTTCTGGCCGACGGCCGTGCCGCGGCCGGGCATAGACTGGGCACGCTATCCGTCGGTGGCGTTTCTGAAGTCGGTGGACGCTTCCGGTAATGCCTGCCCGTCATTGCACGTGGCATTCTCCGTGCTCACCTGCCTGTGGCTGGATCACTGGCTCAAGCAAGTGCACGCTCCGGACTGGTCGCGAATCGTCAACCTCGTTTGGT
>JAGXAZ010000191.1 GCA_018971365.1 Gammaproteobacteria bacterium
AAAGCGCCGGCGCTCAGGATCAGGAGCGCCGTGCCCAGATCCGGTTCGGTGGCGACCAGCAGCACGGGAATGAAAATCATGGCCGCGAGCGGAAACAGCTGTTTCCAGTTGGGCGGCAGCGGCCGGTCGTGCAGGTACCAGGCGACCATCATGGGCACCGCAACCTTCATGATCTCGGAAGGCTGGATGCGCACCACTCCGAGGCTCAGCCAGCGCTGTGCGCCGCGACCGACGTGGCCGGAATGCAGCGTAAACAGCAGCAGCAGCAGGCCGAGCGCGAACAGCCACGGCGACCACAGGCGCAGCGCCTGCGGCGAAATCTGCGCCACCACCAGCAGCACCGCGAATGACACGGCCACGCGCACCGCTTGCCGGTATACCAGCCCGGCATCCTGGTTGCTGGCGCCGTATAGAATCGCAAGTCCGGCGAGCGCCAGGATCACCAGTGCCAGCAGCAGTTGGCCGTCGAGGTGCAGGCGGTACAGTACCTGTTCACCGAGGCTGACGTCGCCGCGGGGCGGGGTGTGGGCGAAGAAGCTGAACATCATGGCGGCTTCGGCGCGGGGTTGATCTCGTGCAAAAGATACTCGTCCATGACCGCGCGCGCTATGGGCGCGGCCGTGGCGCCGCCGCCACCGCCGTGATCCACTTCCACGGCAACCGCGATGCGCGGATCGTTGACCGGTGCGAAGGCGATGAACAAGGCGTTGTCGCGCAGCGCCTTGGGAATGTCGGCTTCGCTTTCTTCGCCGAACACTCCGAGGCGCTTGCGGTACACCTGGGCGGTGCCGGTTTTGCCGGCAATGCTGTACTTGGCGCCGATGCCGATGCTGTGCGCCGTGCCCTGCCAGGTGGCCACCACGTTTTTCATGGCCTGCACCACGATGTTCCAGGCGCCCGCGTAGGATTCCTCCACGGGCGGCAACGCGTGCGGTTGGGTGTCAGTGACGGCGCCGGAAAGCGGATCGCCGATGGCGTCCAGCAGGTGCGGCACGTAACGCTGGCCGCGCATGGAAATCGCTGCCACGCCGTCGGCCAGCTGCAGCGGCGTCACCAGGAGATATCCCTGACCGATGCCGATGATCACCAGGTCGCCCAGATACCACGGCTCGTGCTGCGTCTGGCGTTTCCACAGCGGCGAGGGCACTACGCCGTCGCGTTCGCCCATGAGGTCGATGCCGCTCGGTTCACCGAAACCGAATTGCGTGGTGAGGTACTGATGGATGCGGTCGATGCCGAGCTTCATGGCGACGGTATAGAAGTACACGTCGCAGGACTGGGTGATGGCGTTCGGCAGGTCAATCTCGCCGTGGCCGCCGACTTTCCAGTCGCGGTAGGGATGCGGATTGGGTGGTACGTATAGATAACCGGGGCACATGAGGTTCTTGAACGGATCCACCACCTTGTAATTGAGCGCCGCCAGCGCCAGGAACGGTTTGATGGTGGAACCCGGCGGATACTGGCCGCGCAGCGCGCGATTGAACAGCGGCTGCATCGGGTCGCTGTTGAGCTTGGCGAAATCCGCCGGGCTGATGCCGCCGATGAACAGATTGGGATCGAAGGACGGCGTGCTCACCAGCGCCAGCACTTCGCCGTTGCGCGGGTCTATGGCCACCACCGCGCCGCT
>JAGXAZ010000090.1 GCA_018971365.1 Gammaproteobacteria bacterium
CAGCCGGATCAGATCACCGACCGCGAATCGGACCGCGACCAGCGACAGTCCGGCGGTGGCGAGGTGCGGTTCCGGATCACGATCAAAACTTGCGCCATACGCCCAGCGGACCCACGGCGCCCATAGCCCGGCCAGCCAGCGCCGGATACCGCCCCGCGGGCGGGTGTATTCCATAAGCCGGATGCTCCCGCCGGGTTTTACGACGCGTGCGAGTTCGCGCAACGCCGGCACATGCAGCGCATCGGGCAGCGTGCAAAAGACGAAGCTCGCAACGGCCGCGTCGAACGCGGCATCCGAGAAGGCCAGACGTGCGATATCCATCTGCACCAGTGCGACGTGGGCTGGCGATGCCCCCTGCCGGCGCGCGGCCCGCCTCAGCATGGATGGGCTCAAGTCCACACCGATCACGTCCGATCCGGCTGGATACCAAAGCATGTTTCGCCCGGTGCCGACTCCGACATCCAGGAGCTTGCCGGAGAGTCCTTCGAACAGCAGCGGCCGGATCCGGCGATAACGGCAGTGCTCGAACGCGCCGTCGAGCAAGTCGTAATAGGGCGCGATCCGCTCGTACTGCCTACGCACCTTCGAGGCTTCCTTGGTCACCGCTTCATCACCAGCTCCGCATACCTCCCCGGACTTCGCCTGCAGCTCCCGACGCCGGGCGCTAATCTGATACGGATGCATTTCATGACTCTCGATCGGCTCCGCCCGCACTTGCCCTCCGCAAAGTCTCCAGCGCCATCCGTGCTTTGAACTCCAGCCAATGAGTGTGTGTCGGTCGTCTCATGGTCTGCTTCTCTCTCTTATGAATCACGATTTGAGCAGCCTAGCGGGCTGTCTGACTTAGATTGCTGAAACGTAAAATAATGAAATCGTCGCGCCATATTTCGCTTGCGCACCGCGCGTTGCCATGCATAGCGCGACGCGGGCCGCTATTGTGAATTAAACGAGGCGAGCAGTACACGAAATGCCCGGAGTTTTTGGCATCGCAGTGCCTATTGGCTCAAGTGGGTCAAGTCCAACAGGCTGCCCGGTATCAAATCTTCGTGTCCCAAAAAGCGGAACCACCTCTTCGACCTGCACACCAGTGACGCGATAACCAGTCTGACATCGGGGGATCCGGGCAAACAAACCGAGTTTCGCCACCTGCATTCCGCGATAAACTGTTGACGAGTCCATAGTTATCCGTGGCACTATCAATCGATAGCGCTACATTACGATGGTGAGAGCACGATGACAATGTTAGGAGTGCTAGGTGGCAGCGGTGTTTACGATATCGCCGGGCTCGTAAATGCACACTGGAGAAAGGTGACCTCGCCATTCGGCGAGACTTCCGATGAATTCCTTTTCGGTACTCTCGCCGGCCTGGAAGTCGTGTTCGTTCCCCGGCACGGCCGCGGCCATCGCCATTCGCCGAGCTCCATCAACTACCGGGCCAATATCGATGCCCTTAAACGGGCTGGAGTTACAGACCTTCTCTCGGTGTCGGCATGCGGCTCCCTTCGCGAGGACTTGCCACCGGGTCATTTTGTCATCATCGACCAGTTTGTTGATCGTACCGTTACTCGGGAAAAGAGCTTTTTTGGGGAAGGGCTCGTTGCTCATGTGTCGATGGCACATCCAACTTGCGATCGACTCGGGCGCATGCTGCATGAGTGCGCGACTGGAACCTCCATTCCTATCCGGCGAGGCGGCACTTACCTGGCAATGGAAGGACCACAGTTTTCAAGCCTTGCCGAGTCACGCCTCTACCGCGCCTGGGGTTGCGACGTTATTGGAATGACCAACATGCCGGAGGCCAGACTCGCACGCGAAGCTGAGATCTGCTTCCTTACAATTGCAATGGTCACAGACTTTGATTGCTGGCACCCAGATCATGCCCATGTACAAGTAGCCGATGTTATTCGCGTACTGACCGAAAATGCGGAAAATGCCAAGCGACTGGTGCGTAGATTTGCGCCCCGGCTCAAGGAAGAGAGACCGACACCTTGTCCGTGCGGGTGCGATCGTGCACTCGATTCCGCCCTTATCACTGCTCCGGAAGCACGCGCAGCTAACATGTTAGCCAAGCTTGATGCGGTCGCCGGTCGCGTTCTCGGCCGTTAAATAGGCTCCGTGGTTTCAAGCTGGAAGTGCAACGGTTAATGGTGTCCTCCGTCCCTGAACCGCCCCGGGAACCACGGAGACGGCATACCACGGGCCTGGAAATCGTTTTGTGTAAACGCCCGTCAGAGGTACCTCATCACCCGGTCTTCGAACTCGATGGTAAATCGATTCAAAGCCGCTTTCCAGTTCATGATCGGTTTGGTACAGCGTTGTGACATTGCCTGGATTGCCAGGTGCACAGCCTTCAATGCCGATTCGTCATGTGGACATAGCTTGCGTTTGCGCGTCGGCTTGCGAATGGCGCTGTATAGCGATTCGATGGCGTTGGTCGTGTAGATCCCCCTGCGGATGTCCGCAGGATAATCGAACAGCGCGATCAGATTCGACCACCGCCAGCATCTTCATCTGCTTCTCGTCCATTGCCGCTACCATTGACTTCTCCTGTATAAAGATAATCGTCAATGGCCAGTTACACAAATTAATTTACGGTCTCGTGGTTGGGCTGCGCTCGCCTTGAAAATGTTCACTCGCAACCTCATCTAAGAAACCGCATGACACGGCACGCCCAACGCATTGCCCAACAGGAGGTTCACCGCATGAACAAGACATTCGAATACGTCCCGCCCAAGGTCTGGACCTGGGATCGGCCGAGCGGCGGCAGGGTCGCCAACATCAACCGCCCGGTTTCCGGGCCCACGCACGAGAAGGCGCTGCCGGTCGGCAAGCATCCGCTGCAGCTTTACTCGCAGGGCACGCCGAACGGTCAGAAGGCCACCATCATGCTGGAAGAGCTGCTGGCCGCGGGGCACACGGGCGCCGAGTACGATGCGTGGCTCATTCAGATCGGTGAGGGCGACCAGTTCGGAAGCGGCTTTGTCGAGATCAATCCGAACTCGAAAATCCCGGCCATGGTGGACCGCAGTGGCCCCAAGCCGGTTCGTGTGTTCGAGTCCGGCGCCATCCTCGTGTATCTCGCGGAGAAGTTCGGCGCATTTTTGCCGACGACCCAGCCCGCGCGCGCCGAGTGTCTTGCGTGGCTCTTCTGGCAGGTCGGCGCTGCGCCCTATTTGGGCGGCGGCTTTGGACACTTTTACAAATACGCGCCCACCAAGATTGAGTACGCGATTGACCGCTTCGCCATGGAATCCAAGCGTCAACTGGACGTGCTCGACAGGCAGTTGGCGAATTACGCATACGTTGCGGGCGACAGCTACACGGTCGCCGACATCGCGGTCTGGCCGTGGTACGGCGGCTTGGTGCTCGGCACGCTCTACAACGCCGCGGAATTCCTGTCGGTGAAGGACTACACGCACGTGCTGCGCTGGGCGCATGCCATCGCGGAACGGCCTGCGGTGCAGCGCGGGCGCGTCGTCAACCAGACGGACGACTCTAACAAGGTGTTACGCGAGCGGCATGACGCCGCGGATTTCGACGCGGTGGCGTGGAAAGAGCGCAAAGCGAAGTCGGCGTAACGGTTTGGGAATTACCTGATCTATTCGTTACCACGCCATACCGGAGTGATCCCGGCCTTCGTCGGGAGGCATCCAGGTTCTGGAAAAAGCTGGAATGCCGCTTTTGCTGGAATAACAGCGGACGATTTATTCAGGTTGCCTGGCAATGTGCGGGTTCACCCAAAATCCCCTCTGTGCGCCAAGCGCGCTTCTCCCTTTACAAAAGGGGGAAGGGGTAAGCACGTGCTAAGCGCTACCCCCATTTGCAAAATTGGGCGCGGGGGATTTCGCTCCGTTACGCTCAGAATTTGCCCCGGGCTTGATCCGGGGCGAGCGGGCAGTTGATCAAAAATTCCTCAGGCGTTTCCAGGACTCGTGGCGATTTTTAGCACCGTGCGTCTCGCCCCATTGCACGATGCCGGCGCTGTGCACGACGGACGCCTGACCAGCAGGCCGTAATTCATGTATTGCACACATTGCCGCCGGTGCCAGCGCGACACCGCTGCAGCAAGTACCGGCCGAAGGCCAGTCGCCGGCGCCGCGCGGCCTGAGCCACGTGCGGACACGCAGTGCACGCTCGATAGACTCAATCGAGTATTCATCCCCGCCACTGTGGCGCGTTGGGCTATGTTTTAATATGCGCCCGGTGCTGGGCGGCGAGGGCACAGAAAAGGCCATGGCGGTCAGAAGCGTTCAGTGATTTACCTGGATAAGCAAATCATGCAGCGTACCGAAGCCGTCGAAATCCAGTGTCCCTATTGCGGCGAAAACATCGAACTGAGCGTGGATTGCTCGGTAGAGAAACAAAGTTATATCGAAGACTGTCAGATCTGCTGCCGACCTATCGAGATCGTGGTTGCCATTGATGCAGAGGGGGTGCCGAATGTCGAAGTCTCGGCAGAAGACGATGCCTGAACGAAGCGAGCTGGGCCAGGTGCTTGGGGCCTTGACTAAGGTGTTTCGTCGCGCGGTACCGGCGGACTGACCTCGGCCGGTTCCTGGGCCGCTTTCCTGGCAAGTTTCTTCAAACGCTTTTCTTCCTGCTTTTTCTGCCTGGCAAGATCACGCTGGCGCTTGTCGAACTTGTAATTGGCTTTGGCCACGGTGGCTCCTTATGTTGAGCAGGGAGTATAGGCCATTCCCGGCGACGATGCCTCCTCGGTTTACGATCGCGCTGCGCAGGCGGTCAATTCTTCGATGCCCGATAGCCAGCTCACACTGGCGTTTATGGCAGCGCCTGCGCCGGCCGATTGCCTGTTCTTTGCGGCGGAATAACTGCGGACGGACCACGGTTCATCGCATAAAGCTCTGAAATCTCCGTTCCAATGTAATCTTCAAAGGTCGGTCCCCGATTCTCGTCGGCAACGGTTGGTCCGAGTTGTGAAGGGATTGCAGGCCGTGTTTGAGCATTGGTCCGTCTTCTTCATTCAGCACATCTTCCCGCACCTGCAGCACATAGTTCGGCCGGATGCCGATAATCGCTCGGTCAAAGGCGGCGTGGTGAATCTTGCACAAAGCAGCCCATTGGGAACTTCCGGAAATCCATCAGGGCCGAAATATGGGGCGATATGCGCGGCAATCGCTTGGTGTCGTGGCTCGTGGGTGGTCTCAATTTCCAGATCGAGCATCATCTGTTTCCGACGCTCTGTCACCTCAATTACCCGGCCTTCGCGAATATCGTGGAAGACACGTGCCGTGAGTACGGCGTGCCCTACACAGCCAGTCCGAGTTTCCGCGCGGCGGTCGCTTCCCATTATCGTTGGTTGAAACACATGGGTGCGGCCAGCACCAAATAATCAGGGACAGACCGTGGTTTCCCGCCAGAAAATCTGAGTACGCCCGTGGAGATGTCAACGCAGTCTCAGGGAACCCAAGAATATTTCCATATCAGCCGTGCTCACTCGGAGCGTCAAGCAGATCGTTGATTACTGCGCAAGACTGATTCATCGGCAGCACTGGCTGGGGCTGCCAGCAGTGCCGGGTCTTTGCATCGTTACCCGTCCCTTTGGGAGGACATCTGGCTCGCCGGCTGGATGTAATATGAGGCAATTTTGCGTGCCGTTGGAGGTGCTGAGATGAACGCCACCGCACGGATCATTTACACGATTTTGATGACCGCCTGCCTGCTTGCCTCGGCTACAGCCGCACCGCCAGCGCTCGCCGCTTCGCACCCGGACTGGACCATGTTCGGCTGGGATGTGGGCCGGAGCAGCGCTCCGGATGTTCCGATGGGAATTACCGCAGCCAACCTGAAGACGCTGCAGCGACAGCGGGTCAGGATTGACGGCACGGTGGATGCGTCCGCGATCTACCTGCATGGCGTTAATGTGAAAGGCACGCTGCACAATGTTTTCTTCGCCACCACCACCTACGGCAAGACCCTCGCCATTGATGCCGACAGCGGCGCGGTGTTGTGGGAATTCACGCCTGCAAGCTACGACCGACTGAAAGGTAGCGACCGGATCACGACCGCCACGCCGGCGGCCAATCCCGATAAGCAGGCTATTTACGCGGCCTCGCCGGACGGTATGATCCGCCAGCTGGCAGTGGCCGACGGCCGCGTTGAATGGCGCACCTCCATTACCCGTTTGCCGGCACGCGAGAAGATCGCCTCACCGCTGGCGTTTTTCAACGGCCGCGTGATCGCCACCACCGGCGGCTACATCGGCGATGAGCCGCCTTACCAGGGCCACGTCGCGATCCTTGACGCCAACACCGGCAAGCTGCTGCATGTGTGGAATGCATTGTGCAGCAGCCAACTCGAATTGCTGGACCCGAGATCCTGCCCGCAAAGCGATGCGGCGATCTGGGGCCGGGCAGGCGCGGTCATTGACGCGAAGACGGGCCATATCTTTGTTGCCACCGGCAACGCGCTGTGGAACGGCGTCCAGTATTGGGGCGATGCCGTGATTGAGCTTAATGCCGACGCCACCCAAATCCTCGGCAACTACACTCCCACCAACACGGACTATCTTAACGACAATGACCTGGATGTGGGCTCCACGTCGCCCGTGCTGACCGGCGGGCCGTATGTGGTGCAGGGTGGGAAGGAGGGAGTTCTGGATGTCCTGGACTGGCGCGAGCTGCAGGGAGCGGCGCCGCATCGCGGCGGCGAATCGTCCAGTGTTCCTACACCCGACGGTGCCAAGCTGTTCACCGCACCGGCCGTCTGGCATCACGCCGGCGCGACATGGATCTATGTGGCGGACAATGGCGGTACGGCGGCGTTCACACTGCATGGCGATACGCTGCACCGGGAGTGGCACAACGATCGTGCGGGCACCAGCCCGGTGGTCGCCGACGGCATGGTGTTTGTGTACGATCCGCATGGCGATCTGTATGTGTACAACGCCAGCAGCGGGCGACAACTCGACGAACTCGATTGCGGCGGCGGCCACTGGAACAGTCCGATCGTGGTGGACGGCATGATTGCGCACCCGGAAGGCGACGCCAACGATCACAATTCCAGCGGTGTGCTGGATATATGGCGCTTGCCGCCGCATTCTCACAAGAATGCCTGACAACGCCGGTAAAAGAAGCAAGCCATCTCAGTCATGGATGTTTCCCGGAGCCCCTTAAGGAATCACAGTCGCAGCCGAACTCCGATACCGCCGGCGTGTCTCTGAGGGATACCATACCTCTAGCCTGCGCGACCGGAATACCGCAGCCGCATGAGGGCCACCCGTCCGGTCGGAAGCAGAGGCTCTTGCAACTCTTAAACCCCGGGGACCAAGCATGAATATGAAAGTAGCGGCTCAATTTGACGCAGCGCAGGTTCGGGCACTACGCATGCTGCTCGGGATTTTCGGGCTGGTATGGCTGGTCAACGCGGTCTTCCAAGCCATGGCGTGGCTGGCCGTGCCTGACGCCAAGGCCAATTTCATCCACGCGCTCGCGAAACCCGCCTCGAAGGTGCCGGCATGGATCCAGCCGCTGCTGTTGGCGGCGGTGCACGGCGCGCAGGCGATCGGTGCGGAGATTGTGGCGGGTGCCATGATTTTGATCGCCATCCTGCTCGGCGTTGCGCTGCTGGCTCGCCGGCAAGTCGCTCTCGCGGCGCGCGTGGGCATCGTCTACAGCATCATTTGCTGGGTATTCTTGAACGGCTTCGGATTTCACTACAGCAACGGACAGACCGACCCCGGCGTGTTTGTGGCCTATGCGATCGCCTTCCTGTTCGTGTTGTCGGCAGCGCCCGTTCTTCAAGGCCGGGGCGCCGACGTGCCTGGGCCGAGCCTGCGTCTATGGAATGCGGCGCGGATCGCCTTCGGCCTGTTGTGGCTGTTCGATGCCGTCCTCAAGTGGGTGCCGGCGTTCTGGCTGCATTTCACCAGTCAGATCACGTCCGTGATCCCCGGTCAGCCGCACTGGGTCGCCGCCTGGCTTACGTTCGTCGCGGCTATTGTCCATGCGGTCGGGCCCGTTCCGGTTGCGATTCTCGTGGCTCTGGCCGAGACCGCGATCGCCTTCGGCCTGCTGAGCGGCAAGTGGCCGCGCACGGTCATTGCCTTCGGCATCGCGTATTCGCTGCTGGTGTGGGTAACTGCGGAGGCCTTCGGAGGACCTTATTCGACAGCCGGCACAGGAGTCCGTGGCAATGTCCTCGGCAATGTGCTGATCTATCTGATTCCGTTCTTGTTTCTCTGGGTCGGCAGCCGGCGCGGCGGATCGGCTTCGGCGGCCTCAGAACCTGCAAAATCTCAGTGACAGCTGTGGTCTGTCGCCAGGAAACCCGACGACGCCAGTTACCGTGTCAAGAATACCTGCTGGCAGCATTATTTCGGAATCGCAATCCATGACACGGCCTGCGCGCCGCGCGCCGCGCGCCGCGCGCCGCGCGCCGTG
>JAGXAZ010000091.1 GCA_018971365.1 Gammaproteobacteria bacterium
CTGGGTGCAATTGCAATGAGGCGCGGCCGCCAGTCGGCCGCGCGGGAGCAGACCATGACACGCAATAACACGCGCGGCTTTACGCTCATCGAGCTGATGATCGTCGTGGCGATCGTCGCCATCATCGCGGCCATCGCCTACCCGTCCTACGAGCGCTCGGTGCTCAAGTCACACCGCGCGGACGTCGAAAGCATGCTCACCCAGGACGCGCAGATACTTGAGCGCTGCTACACGCAGTACTTCAGCTACAACAACGCGGCCTGCCCGACGCTGACGTCCGCCAGCGAGCACGGCTATTACTCATTGACGCCGGCCGGGGGTTCGATTTCCGCGACGGTCTACGTGCTCACGGCCACCGCCCAGGGCAATCAAACCAGGGACACCAGCTGCATCACTTTCAAGCTGGACAACACCGGCAAGAAATCCGCTTTCAGTTCAGCCGGCACCGACAACTCCACCACCTGCTGGGGCCAATAAGCATCCGGTCAAGCGGCTGATCCATCCGGATTCGGCGCAGCCGCTTCGGGCTTGCACGCCGGCCGCGGCATGCGTCACCATACGCGCCCCATGGCCGGACGCGCAGGCATGCCCGCCAACAACAATCCCGCCGGCTCACTGGAAAATCTGCTTGCCGGCCCGCTCGGCCCGCTGCTGCGCGGCGGGCTCAAGGGTCTGGAAAAAGAAAGCCTGCGCGTTGATGCCAACGGCCGCATCGCGCAGACAATGCATCCGCCGGCGCTCGGCGCGCCGCTGACGCACCCGCACATCACCACGGACTACTCCGAAGCGCTGATTGAACTCGTGACGCCGCCGCTGGCCACGCCGGATGCCACCCTGGATTTTCTCGCCGACATCCACAGCTTCGTGTACCGGCATCTGGACCGGGAAATGCTCTGGGCCACCAGCATGCCCTGCGCGCTGGAATCCGAGCAAAGCATTCCCATCGCGCGTTACGGCCGCTCGAACATCGGCATGATGAAGCACGTGTACCGGCGCGGCCTCGGCTGGCGCTACGGACGCACCATGCAGACGATCTCCGGCGTGCATTTCAATTACTCCTTTCCGTCTGCATTGTGGCCGGCGCTCCGGGATTTGCGCGGCGACCGCCGGACCTTGCGTATATTCACCGACGAGTGCTACTTCGGCATGCTGCGCAACTTCCAGCGCCTCGGCTGGCTGGTGCCGTATTTTTTCGGCGCCGCGCCTGCGGTGTGCAAGAGCTTCTTCCACGGCCAGCCCGCCCCGTTCAGCGAGTTCGACGCTCACACCTATTACCGGCCTTACGCCACCTCGCTGCGCATGAGCGACATCGGTTACAAGAACAAGAATCAGGCGCACATCGGCGTGAGCTGGAACAGCCTCGCGGATTACGTGACGACGCTCACCCATGCCATCAGCACCCCGGAGCCCGAATATGCGGCCATTGGCGTCAAGGTGGACGGCGAGTACCGCCAGTTGAACGCCAACATCCTGCAGATCGAAAACGAGTTCTACACCTTCGTGCGTCCCAAGCAGCCCATCAAGCCCGGCGAGCGCGCCGCGCTTGCGCTGCGGGAGCGCGGCGTGATGTACGCCGAAGTGCGCGCGCTGGATGTGAACGCCTGGCACCCGGTGGGCGTGGACCCCGCCGCACTGCGCTTCATCGAGGCCCTGCTGATCCTGTGCCTGCTCAGCGACAGCCCGCCGGTCTCCAGGGAGGAGCAGGCAATCATCAATCATAACCAGACCGTGACGGCGCGCGAAGGCCGAAATCCCGGCCTCGAGCTGCAACGCGACGGCCGCGCAATCGGGTTGCGCGCCTGGGCCAGGGATGTACTTGAGCGCATGCCGGGCATCTGCGAAGCGCTGGACGCCGACGATGCGCAAAGGCCTTACACAGCGGCGCTGCAGGCGCAGCGCGACGCACTGGAAGACCCCGAGCGCCTGCCCTCAGCGCGCGTACTCGCCGATATGCGCGCTCGGCACGAGAGCTTCTTCCAATTCGGGCAGCGCGTTTCCGAGGAGCATGCCCGCTACTTCCGGCAACGCAGCTTGCCGGCCGAGACCGAAGCGCGGTTTGCGCGGCTGGCGCGGGAGTCCCTGGCAAAGCAGACGCGCATCGAAGCGGCCGATCACCTGTCCTTCGACGCTTATCTGGCAAACTATTTTGCCCAGAGCTGAGCCCCGACGGCAGCGCGCACGGGAATCAATACCGCCGGCGCGTTAAAATGATTCCCGGTTTTCCCACAACGAGTCCAGACATGCTTTCCCAACGCGCGCGTAAACGCTTCGGTATCCGCTGCACGCTGCCACCCGACAATCCCATGACGGCGCCGCATCTGCTCGGCCCGGCCTGGGAGTCGTACCGCTGGTTCGAGACCGCCGGGGAACGCGACGCCTTCTACGCCGATTACGCGAGTGAGCACGTGTATTCGCGCCGCGGGGATCTGCCGAACGTCATCTATACCAAAGTGGAGCGCTGATGCACATCGAGGTGTTTTCCGACAGCGTTTGTCCCTGGTGCTACATCGGCAAGCGTCACCTGGAACAGGCGCTCGCGCAGACCGACTTCGGTCCCGCAGACATCCATTGGCGCGCGTTCCAGCTCAATCCGGATTTGCCGCCCGCGGGACGCGACCGGCATGCCTACCTGGATGCCAAATTCGGCGGTCCCGACGCGGTGCGGGCGATACACGCGCGCATCCAGGAAGCCGGCCGCGGCGCCGGTATCGAATTCCAGTTCGACAGGATCAACCGCAGCCCCAATACCTTCAATGCGCACCGCTTGATTCGCCTCGCAGACACCCAGCAGCGCGCCGCGACGATGGTGGAAACCCTGTTCCAAGGTTACTTCATCGAGGGCCGCGATATAGGCGACACGCAGACACTCGCGGAACTGGCACGCGCGGCCGGTGTCGTGGGAGACATCCGCGCCTGGCTCGCCGGGGACGAACAGCGTGCGCAGGTTCAGGAGGATTTGCAGACGGCACACCGCCTGGGGATCGGCGGCGTGCCGTTCTTCATCATGGATGAGCGTTACGCGCTGTCCGGCGCTCAGCCGGTCGCGGTGTTCGTACAGGCATTGCAGGCCGCCCGCCAGAAATCGCGGGCCATGCATTGACCGGCTGCGCAACCGCGGCGTGCGCAGGCACACGCCGCCATCCCTTCGAGTTCCACAACCCCCGCACACCCGCGCGGGTAAACGGGCGCACAGTGCCGTATCGGGGGACTGCAGATGTTGGCGTTTGACGCGGGTACGCTGCTGACGGCCCTGCTCGTCATTCTTGCGGGTGCCGAACTGTTCACCAATGCGGTCGAGCACGTAGGCCAGCGTTACCACCTGTCGCAAGGTTTGGTGGGCTCGGTGCTGGCCGCGATAGCCACGGCCCTGCCCGAGACCATAATACCCATCGTTGCGGTGTTTTTCGGCGGCGCCAGCACCACGGTGCGCGAACACGTCGGCATCGGCACCATCCTCGGCGCGCCCCTGATGCTGGCCTCGGTGGCCATGGTGCTGATCGCGGTGTTCGCCGGTGCCAAGCGCGGCTGGCATGATCCCTTAACGCCGGAAAGCAGCGGCTTGCACCGCGACCTGCTGTATTTCCTGGTGGCGTACCTGATTGCGCTGCTGGCGCTGTTCATCCCCTTGAATCAGGCGGCACCGCGGATGCTGGCCTCCACCGCGCTGGTGTTCATCTACGTCATTTATGTACGCAACACGGTGCGTGCTTCGCGCTTTCTCGTGGAGCAGGGCCACGGCACCACGGCGGATGCGCCGCTGCTGCTGGCGCGCCCGCGCCTGCGGCAGACGCTGGCACTGGAAATCGCACAGCTGATATTGAGCCTGGCACTCACCATTGTGGGCGCCAAACTGTTCGTGCACGGCGTGGAACAGGTGGCGCAACTCACCGGGGTCGGCGTGCTGGTGCTGTCGCTATTGATCATTCCGGTAGCCACGGAAATGCCGGAGAAATTCAACAGCATCCTGTGGATCCGCCGCCGCAAGGACACGCTGGCGTTCGGCAACGTCACGGGCGCGCTGGTGTTTCAGGGCACCTTGCTGCCCGCTTTCGGCATTCAGCTCGGCGCCTGGCAGGCGCGCTCCGACATCCTGCTGGCCATGGCGCTCACGTTCGCCGCCATTCTGTGGATTCTGTTCCTGGGCTTGAGCCGGCGCTTGAAGCCGTTGTGGCTGTTGCCCTGCGGCGTCGCGTACGTGCTCATGTGCGTGCTGCTGATGCAAGCCTGACCCGGGATCCCGGCAACCCACCCGGCCACACGCCCACTGGAGGAAATCACGGGCTATACTTCCGCTGTCGGGGGTGCATGGAGAGCGGTTTGCAGCGGGCCGAATCAGGCGCAAACCGTTCCGAACACCGAATGAAAATCCAGCTTCCTGTGGAACAACTCGAGAAGGGCATGTACGTGTCCGAGCTGGATCGGCCGTGGGAAGGCACGCCGTTCCTGTTTCAGGGCTTTGTCATCGAAAGCGAAGACGACCTGGCCGCATTGCGCCAGCATTGCCGCCAGGTGTGGGTGGACGATCTGAAATCCAGCACCGAGCAGGCACTCCAGGATCGCCTGCATACCGCCGTGCGCGGCAGCACGATCACCGTGGTGTTTACCGAATGGGAAGGCGTCGGGAAACTGCGTGATACCCTCAAGCGCATCGAACAGAAACGTGACGATGTGGTGACCAGTCTTACGCGCCTCGCCGAGAGTGTGGTAGGCGTGCAGGTTGAGGATCTGCAGCAGACGCGCAGTGCCGTGGCGGGGCTGATTGACGACATTGCATCCGACCCCACGGCAGGCCTGTGGTTGCGCATCCTGTCCGAGCAAGATGCGAGCCTCGGCCGGCACGCGGTTAACACCTCGACGCTCGCCGTGGCCTTTGCGGCGGAGCTGGGCTGGGACAAGGAACTGCAGGGTATCGTGGGTGAGGGTGCCATGCTGCACGACGTCGGCATGGCGCGCATTCCCGAGAAGATCCGCAACAAGCCCGGGGCGTTTACCGAGGAGGAATTCGGCCTGGTGAAGCTGCATCCGGTCTATGCCGCCACGCAAATGGAAAACAGCGGCAAATTTGATCCGCGCATCCTGGAAATCGTGCGCCATCATCATGAGCGGATCGACGGCAGTGGTTACCCGGACGGCCTCGCGGACGGCGACATCCCGCCGTATGTGCAGTTGGTGTCCATCTGTGATGTGTACGATTCCTATACCACGCCCCAGTGTTACCGCAGGCAATTGACCCCATCCGCCGCGATGCGCCGGCTCACGCAGCGCTCGGCAGGTCAATTTGACAGGAGCCTGGTGGAAAAATTCATACGCTTCATCGGCATATACCCGCTGGGCACCCTGGTGCGGCTGCGCAGCGGAGTACTGGCCGTCATCGTGGCCTCCGACGAGACGCGCCGCCTCCACCCCACGGTGTTGCTGGTAAAAGACGCTGCAGGCCGGACGCTCATGCCGCGGCGCACGCTGAATCTTGCTTACATCGAGTCCGGCCGCTTGTCCGCCAAGTATGGCATCGACGAAATCATTGAACCTGAAAGCGTGCAGATTGACGTGCGCGAAATCCTGCTGCAAGAGCTGCAACTGCGCTGAGCGCCTTGCAGACCGGTAATTTCGTATTCGGTGGCACGGTTGAATCATCATGACTAATGCGGCAATGTCTCCCTGTGTGCGCAACTGCTGCCTGGATGAGCGCGAGGTGTGTCTCGGCTGCGGACGCACGCTGGATGAGATCCGCCGCTGGTCGGAGATGACCGAACCCGAAAAACACGCCGTATTGACGCTCGCGGCGCAACGTCGCGCCGAGCGCCTGGCGCGTTTCCCCGAGGATTGGCCGCGTTGAATCACGGCGGGAATCCACGCTCGCAGCCAGAATCGCACAAATACGGCGACGTGAGTCTGATGGCTGCGGGTGGGTCCGGAGCGTAGCTCCGGACGGGTTTACAGGATGTAAACCCCGGACAGGCGAGCGCAGCCGGATGCGCAGCGAGCCGACGGAGCACCGCTCCGCGCAGGCAGGCTGAATGTATAAGGACGCGCATTCAGCCGACGCACCACCGACCAAATCAATAAGTTATGAGCTTGGACTAGAAATTGCCGTTGCTAACCAAATCAGTCAGTTACCGCACTTGCCCAGTTCGATACCGCATTTCAATAGCCTGTAAATACATCTCAGCGCATCCCAGCGTGGCAGTGGCACAATTTATGCACATTTTGAAGGTCTGCTATCGGCCAGAAGCGGTAATTCGTCCATAGCACTCCAATCCGTAAATCAGTATAGGACATCCCTATGCACCGAATGCCTCTGCTAACTGCGCTAATCCTTCTTTGCTTGATTATGGCCCCCACAGCAACGGCGCAGAATGTGCCCCGTGCGCCGTCTGGGCCGGAAACGCAGAAGTGCGCAGCGCTGATGCGTCTCAATCTGGAAGACGTTTCAGGAGGGCCAGCGTTAATTACTTCGGCGCGGCTGGTTGATGTGCCGGCGAGTGGGCTGCAACAGTGGCCTATCACGGCTGGCGGTTTTGGGAAAATGGGCACTCCGATCACAACTAACATCCATCAGTACTGTGATGTGATGGGCTATGTTGCTCCGCAAAACAAGTTCGAGTTGAAACTGCCGCTGCCGGACGAGTGGAATCAGAATTTCTTCTTCAGGGCCTGCGGCGGCTTCTGTGGCTACCTAGAGAGCAGGCTCTGCAATTCTGGTCTTGCCCGTGGCTACGCCTCCGCCACAGGAGATGGTGGACACGAGAGTGCTTTGGGATTTGACGGCATCTGGGCTGCAAATGCGCCAGAATTGCAGGAGGACTTTGGCTGGCGGAGCAACCATGTCGTGACCCTGGTCACCAAGTTCATCACGACATATTATTATGGCAAGCCAATAAGACACTCCTACATGGTTGGCAACTCGAAGGGAGGACAAGCCGTTCTCATGGAAGCGCAAAGATTTCCAGAGGACTACGACGCGTTACTACCCAGCGCGCCCGTCTACGACTACACCGCAGCGAACACGATCGCTCCGGCTTGGTTCGCCCAAGCTGTCAGCGACGGCCACGGTGGCTCTGTGCTAAATGCTGCGGCGGCCCGAGCGATCGACAAATCCGTGCTTCAACTTTGTGGCGCTCAGGACGGCGTCGAAGAACCCTTCGTTGCTGACCCGCCCTCCTGCAAATGGCAACCGGAAATGATTGCCTGCCCTTCCGCTGAAAGCCGCCCCGATTGTTTGAATCAAAAGCAGGTGGCTGCAGTTAAGCGTCTCATGAGCCCGGTAGTTAATTCCAAAGGGCAGATTCTTTACGCGTTCCCATATCTGCCAGGTACGGAGACGCAGTGGGCGGGTTGGAACTACCCCGGTGTTGCCATCCCGGGTTATCCTCCGCGCTTCGCGAACATGCTTCTGCCGCGAGTGTGGCTCAGATACTTTGCTGACGCAATGAAAATGGAAAAGGGAGACGCTCTCAGCTTCGATTTCGATCACGATCCCGCTACCCTTGAGCGATCGCGACGAATTTACGACGCGACCTCATTCGATCTGCGTGCCTTCAAAGCGCGAGGCGGCAAGATGTTGATGTGGCACGGCTGGGCGGATGGCGCGATTTCCGCGGCATCTTCGATTGCCTACTACGAAGGTGTAATGAAGTTTATGGGTGGCCGCGAAAAGACCGAAGATTTCTTCCGCCTGTTCCTCATTCCCGGCGTTCACCACGGAGGCGGAGGTCCGGGACTTACAGACTTTGACGCTTTGAGTGCGCTGCAAAATTGGGTGGAGAAAGGAGAGGCCCCGGATAAGCTGATCGCCTGTCGGTCGGCCGATGGCGTCGTCGAGGAGTGTCGGCCGATTTTTCCATATCCCGTCTTGACACGCTATTCGGGCAAAGGCGACCCGAAGCAGGCTGACAGTTTCGTGCCGGTCGAACCGTCCAATCATTAAGTTCTTGGAGGTCGATATGGCGACTCTAATGTAATGGGGTTACAGGGAATAGCTGACTATGCAAATAAGCTATTAGCGAGTTTTAATTCAGCGATAAAGAACGCCACACTATTGGACTTCACTCGCTTTCGTAGATCCCAGAACGGTCGTTATTCGGGTCTAAGCCTCGGAGGTGCTGCTTCGGATCGGAAGCAGCCATGCACCACTACTGGTACTGATTACAGTTAACGTGGATGATCCGTCGTAATTGGTGGCGACGGGTGGGTTCGGAGCGAAGCTCCGAACGGGTTTACATGGATATAAACCCTGGACAGGCGAGCTGAGCTGGATACGTAGCGAGCCGACGAACCACCGACCTCAGCATTATGAGCTTGAACTGAAAATTTGCGTATCTAACAAATTCAGTCACTTACGGCGCTT
>JAGXAZ010000092.1 GCA_018971365.1 Gammaproteobacteria bacterium
GGGCTCAACATCCAGTTGCCGCACGAACAGACGAGCAATGCTTACCAGGATATTTCCCTGAGCTTCCGGCATTTCTTCGTGCGCAAGGTGATGTTCGTGAAATACGCCTCAGCCTACGTGGTGCTGCCGGGCGGGTTTGGCACGCTGGATGAACTCGGCGAAATTCTCACCTTGACGCAGACCGGCAAAACGCCGCGCGTTCCCATCCTGCTGGTGGGCCGCGACTTCTGGTCGGGTTTGGGTGACTGGATCCGGGCGCGGCTGGTGGCCGAGCACATGATTGACGAGAGCGATATGGATCTGTTTCAGCTCGTGGACCGCCCCGAAGACGTGGTGAATACCATCGTGCAGCACTACGGTACGCGCAGCTTCGAGCCCTCGGACCGCGAACGCCAAGCACTCCTGGAACTCTAGCCGCACCGGCTCAGCGGTCGGGTTTCCCCACGTCCAGGTTTTCGAGATCCTGGGAATAATCAGTGGCCAGGATGCGGCGCGCACGCGCGGCGTCCACGCGCTGCACACGCAATTTGATGCCGCCGAGCGCGATGGCGTACAGCCAGTCCATCTGCACCATGTTGTCGTCGAAGAGCACGGCGTGCACACCTTCCACGGCCAGCCGCCCGAGCGCGATGTGCGCGTCCGTGGCCTTGTCGAAGGTGGCGACGGTCACATATTCGTCCATGTCTGCCGGCATGCGGGTTGGTCGGTACTGCCGATCCTCGCGCGCATGCACGCGGTTGTGGCTGGCGGCGCTCAGTTTTGCACAGCCGGACAACAACACATCTGAAAAAGCGCGGAATAACGCGAGACTGAGCACGCTGGGCCGATCGGAAATGAGGTTGGTATGTGCGATTACAGCACAAACCGGGTGAGCGGCGAAATTAAAAACCCGGCGGGGTTGCCGCCGGGTCAAAGCCTTCATGGCTGGAGGTGATTGAGTATTCAACTCGCAAAGGGCGTAAGCATCCCTGCTGTTCCCTGCCCCGCCCGGGTCCATCCCACTTCCTGTCCCGCCATCCATTGGCGGCTTGGGCGGAACCCACTTTGCACCTAGATGGGTCAGAAAATAGTCGGGGGAATGCGCGACCGGATGTAGGAAAATCCTTACATCGCGAGCTGCACTCGGGACTGGATTACGGAGGAAAATGCCAGGCACACGGCCAGTCAGGCGCCTGTCCCATGAAAAACAGCCTCCGTGCGTTGTTTCCGCCGCTCGAGCCCTATGCCCGAAGCCGGTTGCGCGTGCAGGCGCCCCACGAAATCTACGTGGAGGAATGCGGCAATCCCGCCGGGCTGCCGGTGATTTTTGTACATGGCGGGCCGGGCGGGGGCTGCGTTCCCGATAACCGCCGGTTCTTTGATGCGGCGCGCTATCGCATCGTGCTGTTTGACCAGCGCGGCTGCGGGCGCTCGACACCGCACGCGGAACTGGAGCACAACACCACCCCGGCGCTGGTTGCGGATATCGAGTTGATCCGCGAGACCCTCGGCATCGATCGCTGGCTGGTGTTCGGCGGTTCCTGGGGCTCGACGCTCGCGCTGGTGTACGCCGAAACTCATCCGCAGCGGGTATTGGGACTGATCCTGCGCGGGATATTTTTGGTTACCGCTTCAGAGCTGCGCTGGTTCTATCAGGACGGTATCCAGCACCTGTTTCCGGATTACTACGAGGACTTTGTCGCGCCGGTCCCGCCGGCCGAGCGCAATGATCTGATGCGTGCCTATTACCGGCGGCTCACCGGCCCGGATGCGCGTGTGCGGCGCGCCGCAGCGGAAGCCTGGTCGCTGTTCGAGGCCCGCTGTTCCTCGCTGTTGCCCAGCAAAGCAATTGTCGAGCATTTTTCCGAACCCGAGATGGCCATGGCGATTGCGCGCATCGAGTGCCATTACTTCGTGCATGACTGCTTCCTGGAACCCGACCAGATTATCCGGGATGCGCCGCGCATCCGGCATATTCCGGGCATGATCGTGCAGGGGCGCTACGACGTGGTGTGTCCCGCGGCATCCGCCTGGCGCTTGCACAAGGCCTGGCCGGAAGCCGAATTCCGTTTGGTTCCCGACGCCGGTCACGCGTCCAGCGAACCCGGCATTTGCGCGGCCCTGGTCGAGGCAACGGATTCATTCGCGCGGCGGTTTGCGCCTGCATGATCGGGCTGCTGCAGCGCGTGAGCCGCGCCTCGGTGGAAATCGAAAACCGGGAAGTCGCGGCCATCGGCAACGGTTTGCTGGTATTGCTCGGCGTGGAGCGCGGCGACACGGAAACTCAGGCCGTGCGACTGCTGGAGAGGCTGTTGGCGTATCGCGTGTTTCCGGATGCCGCTGGGCGCATGAACCGGGATGTACGCGCAACCGGCGGCGGATTGCTGCTGGTGCCGCAGTTCACCCTGGCCGCCGACACACGTAAAGGCAACCGGCCCAGTTTTACTCCGGCGGCGGCTCCGGAAACCGGCGCGCGCCTGTTCCGGTATCTATGTGAACAGGCGCAGCGCCAACATGCGCCCACCCGCTGGGGTGCATTCGGCGCGCACATGCAGGTCGCGCTGATCAACGACGGTCCGGTCACCTTTTGGCTGCAGGTCAATCCCGGTACCGAGCGCTGAAGCGGCTCGATTGTGCGGCGTGCCGCTCTGGGCTAGGATAAATTGCCGAGCGTTTCCGGGGTGTAACTACAGTAGTGTAGATAAATCGCGCTAGCAGCCCGCCCATCTTCACCGAGCTTTCCACGCCATGCGCACGTGTCCTGGATACACGCTTTCCCGGTTTCGGTACGCGCATTATGCGCACGTCACCGGCACGGAAGCGCGCACATGTTGTTGATCCCGACCATCGCTACTGCCAATCCCAAGCCGGGGGACGCGCGTATCTCAACCTCCAACCGGCCCTTGGTCGCTGAGCCGCTGCACACAGCGGAGCGCTGGATCCAGGCCGGTGCGCGTCGCCTGCATGTGGCCGATGTCGACGGGGTGACGGCGGGCAAATCTGCGGGCGCCGATGTGATCCGAGCGCTGGTACAAGCACACCCCGGAATTGCGCTGCAGGTGAGCGGTGCCGTGCGCGACGGGCAGGCCGTGGAGAAGTATCTGGCGGCCGGCGCCGAGTACGTGATGCTCGATGCCAAGGCGGCACGCACGCCACACCTGATCAACGATCTGTGTCTGGAATTTCCCGGCCACATTCTGCTGGCCATGGAGGCCAGACACGGGAAGGTGGCGGCCGATGGAGGGTCAAAACTCGCACAGCAGTCGGCACTGGATGCGGCAACGCATTTTCAGCGCGAGGGCGTGGCGGGAATTGTGTTGCGCCTGACCGATGCGGAGCGCAGCCGGGATGATTATGACGGCGCACAATCCCTGGCCCAGGCACTCACGATTCCGGTGCTGGTGAACGGCGGCCTGAACTCGCTTGAGGCTGTGGCCAGTTTTTGCCGCCGCGGTGCGGCATTGGGCGGTGCGGTCCTGGATGCCGGATTTGCGGCTGCCGCCGCGGGATTCTCCGAAGTCATGCGGCTGGCCGAGCACCCGCCGGCTGCGGAATAAATGTGGCTCTGCGGATGTAAAATAGGCGTCCACGCGCCCGCTCGGGATGCGTTGCAACGATTGCGGCTCCGCGCGCGGAACCGCAGGAGTCTGTATGGAACTCAGTGTAGGCAAGATTCTTCTGATTCTGGTAATCGTGGTGCTGGTGTTCGGCACTGCGCGCCTGCCCAAGATCGGCGAGGACATCGGCCGGGCCGTGCGCAGCTTCAGGAAAGGCATGCACATCGGTGAGGATGAAACCGGCCCCTCCGCCAAGCCGGCCGATGATAAACCGCAGTCCGGTAACGGGAACAGCTCTCACTAACCTGCATGCTTGAAGGCAGCTTCTGGGAGCTGGCACTGATTTTCGTGCTGGCACTGGTGGTGTTCGGTCCCGAGCGCCTGCCGGGACTCGCGCGCAGCGTGGGCTTGTGGGTAGGCCGGGCGCGCGCCGTGGTGCGCAACGTGAGCGCGCAGATTGAGCGTGAACTGGAAGCGGAGGAGCTGCGCAAGGCCGCGGGCGAGGTGCGCGACACGCTCCAGGAGCCGGTCAAGCAGCCCGAACGCAGCCCGAATCCTCCGCAGCACTCGCCGTGAGCGCTGCATCCAAACCGCCACTATCCGAAGCCCTGCTCAGCAGCTCGGCGATCGGCCATCTGCTGGAAATCCGCCGCCGCCTGCTCTGGTGGGTGGCGTCCTTGCTGGCAATCTTCTTTGTGCTGTTCCCGTTTCAGAACCGGGTATTTGATTTCGTCGCTACGCCCATGCTCCGGCGGCTGCCGCCCGATTCCAGCATGATTGCCACCGGCGTGACCTCGCCGTTCATGACGCCGCTCAAGCTCACGCTCATGACGGCGCTGTTTCTGAGCATGCCGGTATTTCTGTATCACCTGTGGCGCTTCATTTCACCGGCGCTGTACAAGGGCGAGCGCCGCATGTTTTTCCCGTTGCTGGTGTCGAGCGTGGCGCTGTTTTATGGCGGCGTGGCGTTCGCGTATTTCGTGCTGTTTCCGGTGGCGTTTGCGTTTCTGATTTCGGTGACGCCCGCGGGGGTCAAGGTCATGACCGACATCAACGCCTATCTGGATTTCGTACTCACGATATTTTTTGCCTTCGGCCTGGCGTTTGAAGTGCCGGTGGCCATCGTGCTTGCTAGCTGGGCGGGGTTCACTACGCCCGGCAAACTCAAGAAACTGCGGCCGTATGCGCTGGTCGGCTCGTTTGTGGTTGGTATGATCCTGTCGCCACCCGATGTGGTGTCCATGACGCTGTTATCGGTGCCGATTTACCTGCTGTATGAAGCCGGTATGCTCATGGCGCGTGTCCTGGTGCCCGGCTCGCGCCAGGTGGACGAGCAGCGCGAACAGCAGCAAGGAGGAATATAGAATCCTCTTGACAAAAAGGGGGAGGGCATAGGCTAGGGTTGCTAGTGCTGGAACTCAGCACACAGGCGATGGGCACAGGGAAGTACCGAGACCCAAAGTTTGGGGTTAGCTACTTTCGTACGGTAAGGCAAGCAATGTTGCAGAAGCGGGTTGACCGCCTGCAGCAGAGTTTGTTTTGCAAGCCCGTTTTATACTTCAAATTAAACACATCACGAAAGGAGTCGAACGATGTTATCACTACACGTCACCAAGTTAATTGCTCTGGGTTTGTTTCTAGCTTCGTTGTCAGCAGTATCAGGATGCGCGAGCGTATCATGGTCTGCGACTTGTACGGTTAAGAAAGGTGATACAAGTTGTACTATCGGGGCTTCCGGCAAATCACAGCAGGTTATGTGTGTTGTTAAAGATCACTGCACGAAGATCGAACGCGTAGAAGCGTTTTTCGCGAGTCTCATGAGGAAGGCAAGTAACTTTTTCGTCACCGAAGCAAATGCAAGCACTTTGTTTGATCCAAGCTCCGGAAGACTAGACATATGGACGGTGAACGCCGCGCTAGTTACCACGAACGGAACATTTACTGTCTATCTGTATGGATCAGGGAACCTAATTGCCCAGAACAGTTTTGTCTATTATGTACAGGGACAGTCAGTTTATGTTAGCGACCCTAGCGGAGTCAGTGCTTGGCTGAATTCTTATAATGGGCAGTACGACTCATATTCTGGCTCACTTGGAGGACTTTCCCTCAACCCGACTACTACGGCGGAGACTTCGGGTTCAATGACCGCTAGCCTTGTCTATGATGGTGCAATTCAGGCTTCCGCAACAGTGTCATTTCCTGTCAACTCTGGTGGTACCTGCGGCATTGGTAAGGACTGTAAACAATTTTAAATTTTCCGCATAAGCAACGGGTATAACCCAATATTTAGAAGTACATACTAGACGGCCTGTGTCTACCACGGGCCGTCTTTCATTTCGTTTAGGCGCCACATATTTATCATGACGAGCAATCCTTCCATAACTCTGAGTAAACTTATTGTTGTATTGCTTTCGACGCTAGTCATTAGCTGTTCTGCGTATCAAATTGCTGAGTTTAACGACAAGACGACAAGCACGGCGTTCGATCTCCACGCAATATCTATTGTATCCGGCAGGGATAAATACAACGTCGCCAGCTATAGTCACATCGGCAGGCGCGCAAAAAAGTATCTGGAAGCCGCGGATACAAAGTGGGTGACAATAGAACAAGGCGAATATAAGGGTTGGAGATGGCAATTTGAAGCAGAACCGTCCGTTGTATCTGCCGTTAGCCCGTTCACGCAGCCCATGACTTTGAAACAGCGCCTTACCGACGGCAATGCAGTTATTCTGCCATCGCTAGCGCAGATGATGCAGCGATTCCGTGTGGTAGCGGGTGCTTTAATCGGGACGGAGCTTCCATCTCTTGATTACAGGGTTACGTTCATTCTCCCAGAAGTTAACGCCAAGCGGTTTGTGGAGCATCACTCCAACATTTCAATAGTACTGGATTACTATCTGCCTGCTCCCGAACTCCGCGACAAATCACCTGTCGATCCAACAGATTGGATAAACTCTATTGTGGATTTAGGAGCTCATGAGTTTCTCCATGCCTATGTTGAAACTTCAGCAGAACATCACTTGCCGAATGGGTTTACTGAAGAAGTCACAGCATATACTTTTCAACATTGCGTACAATTATATGTTCTTGGAACTGGCAGTGGCTTGAGATTTCTTGATGCGTCTGGGCACGACATGGTGCCAGCAGGCTCATTGACAGGAAATCTTGGCGAGGCATATTTGAAGTCATCTGCCACAATATCGTTGGATGCGCGCACATTCTCCCTGTACAACATTGTCCGTATTCTCGACAAGGGCACCATTTATCCAACTGATACCAAGGCGAAGCAGATGTTGTATGGCTTATGTTATGCCATGATCCATCATCCCGTTGACCTTACCAAGGGTTATTATCCTGTCAATCTCGTTAAACCCCTTCCATTGTGATGAAGCTGAGGGTTTTGGTTTAGGTAATTAGGGCGAAACGTAACCAAAATAGAGTTTCAGGAACCGCTTGAAAAGATTCTCGCGGCGGTGGTTGAAGCGGTACTCGATCTCTTTGAGGTACATAGGGAAATGGTAGCGCGACACACCGCGGTAGTGGTAGAGCACATGTTTTGCGTAGCTCCAGAAACCCTCTATGCCGTTGATGTGATTACGCCCTCGACCGACAAAGGCTCGCTGATGGTGAATGATGTGATGTTTGCCGTAGCGCCTGAGCGACTGGTAACCGCGGAAGGCATCGGTGTAGTAGACCGAGCCCTTGCGGGTGTGGGCCTGGATATGGCGCATCAGCTCCTCGGCGGTAAGATAGGTGACCACTCGGGTATACACGCGTCCCTCCCTTTCCAGCAGGCCAAAAACAATACTTTTGCCCGCGGCGCCGCGGCCGCGTTTGCCTTTTCTCCGCCCACCGAAGTAGGCCTCGTCGAGTTCAATCTCGCCCTTGAGTTTGCCGCCCTCGAGCTCGGTGACGTGGAACAGCGCTTCCCGCAGCCGCCGGTAAACACGCGTGGTGACCTTGGTATCGACGCCGAGATCTTGGGCCAGGCGATAGGCAGGCTGCAATTGGTAAAAGCCCTTGAGGATTTCGATCTCACGCCGCAGCTTCGCGAGGCTTTTGCTCTTGCCACAGTGTTGGCACTTCACGTAACCGCGCGCGGTGTGTAGCACGCGAAACGAACCACAGAAAATGCACTTGCGACCCCTCAAAAAGTTGGCCGCACAGGCAAAATAACCCGATTCCCCTGTAACCACAAGCACTTATCCTATGCCGGTGGTTACGAAACGCCCTAATTACCTTGGTTTAAAGATGGGAATTTTCCGTTGTGACGCTATGCTGCTTTGACAAAATGGTCGGCGCTGCACTTTTGATTTACTTGTGCGTGTCTTGGTACTGGGGCCGCGGGAAAATGGACGCGCAGCGCGAACAGCAGCAAGGCACGCCGTGAATTTCCTGCGACATGCCGGGCGTCGGCGCAGTGACGCGCGCGTGTAAAATAAGCACCCTTTTCCCCGCCCCTTGCACATACCATGAGCAGCGACAGCCGGCGCCGGCTGCAAATCCTGGTTGCGTTTGCCGTGGTGTACATCGTGTGGGGGTCCACGTATCTCGGCATCCGCATCGGCGTGCGCGATATTCCGCCGGCGCTGCTTGCCGGCGTGCGCAACCTCATCGCCGGCCTCGTGATCATGGGCATCGCCTGTGTGCGCGAGCGCATCTGGCCGGGCAACGCGCGCGATTGGCTGCACGC
>JAGXAZ010000093.1 GCA_018971365.1 Gammaproteobacteria bacterium
GTTCCCCGACAGCCTGCCACTGACGCTCAGCTATGCGCGCGACCTTATCGAAGCCAATCAACCGCGCAACGCCATCAACCTGCTGATTTCGCTGTCGGTGCAGACCAACAACAAACCCGACGTGTTGCGCATGCTCGCCAAGGCCTACGAGCATGCCGGCAACAGCGCCGAATCGCATTACTATATGTCCGAGTACTATTACACCACCGGCCTGCCGGCCGCGGCCGCCGACCAACTGCACATCGCATTGGCCACGCCCGGCATAGACGGCATGCAGCGCCAGCGCTACCAGGCGCGCTTGGAACGCCTACAGGCTTGGGCGAAGGCCAACCGTCAGTCGCTCAAACCCGGCAATGACCCCAACGTTCCGGGCTCCTGAGCGCTGGCCCGGACGTGCCGAGCTGTTAGGATAGGCGCCGGCACCGTTTGGCCGGAGTACCCATGCACCAGAGCTGTTACCGCCGCAGGCGGCTGGGTCCACGGCTGTGCCTCGCGGCAGCCTTGGCGTTGTTCGCGGCCTGTGCCTCGACGCCCCCGGATTACACCACGCAGGTCAAGGATCCCTGGGAAAAGTTCAACCGCGTCACCTATGCGTTCAACGACAAGCTCGACAAGGCCGTGGCCCGGCCGGTCGCTAGGCAATACGTGCGCGCGGTACCGCTGCCGACGCGCAACGGCATCCACAATTTCCTCAGCAATCTGGGTGAGCCCGTCACCATCCTCAATGACCTGCTGCAGGGCCGGATCGGTCAGACCTTCAAGGACAGCGCGCGCTTCGTGGTCAACTCCACCGTGGGCCTGGCGGGCTGGTTCGATGTCGCCAAGCATATGCAACTGCCGCAACACGATGCGGACCTGGGCGAAACCCTGGCGCATTGGGGAGTGCCGGCAGGACCGTACGTGGTGATTCCGTTTCTCGGGCCAAGTGACCTGCGCGACGGTTTGAGCCTGTATCCGGATTACCACGCCAACCCGCTCACCAACAACATGCAAGCGCGTTATCGCAATGCCGGCACGCTCACCAATGCCATCGACACGCGTGCCGGGCTGCTGGACCTCGACAGCACACTCGACAGGGCGTTTGATCCTTACAGCTTCGTGCGCGACGCCTGGATCCAGCATCGGCGTTTTGAGCTGTATAACGGCAATCCGCCCGCCCAGTTTCCCGATTATCCCGACCTGCCTCCGGACGACTCCGATCAAGGGACCGCGCCCGCCGCCGGCACCGTAAGCGCGCCGCCCGCGGCCGGCACTCAGTCAGCGGCCACCCATTCGCCGTCAAAATTCAAACGGTAACTTCGGATAAATTAAAATGGCGGGGATTCCCGCCAGATGATGTACGTGCGTGCGGCACGCAGTATCAGACGGCCACGGGCAGCATGCTTTCCACATCACTGATGCGTGCAATCGCCATGACCTGCTCCGGCACCTGGAGAAAGTGCAGCACGCATCTGCTGCGGCGTGCGCGGCTTACCCATTCTATCAGTAGCGCCACCCCGGCGCTGTCGGCGGCGGTCACACCCGACAGGTCCAGCTTGAGCGCATGATAATCGGCAAACAATTTCTGGCTGGCGTCCAGCGCCGCCACCACCGTATCGAAGCCCAGCCGGCCCTCCACGCGATACCGGCCGCCGCCCAGGTCTTCAAACTTCACCGCTGCAGCCATCAGGAGCCGCCCGCCTTGGCAGGTGGTTTTGCAGCGTCCGCTTTCAGGCGTGCAATCAGGGCATCCAGGCCTTTCTGATCGATCTCGGGACCAAATTGATTGCGGTAATTGAGCACATAGGACACGCCCTCAATACTCACGTCAAATGCTTTCCAGCCCTGCGATGTGCGGACCATGGCGTAATCTACCTGCAAGGGTGGGGCATTCGGACGCAATACCTGAGTGCGCACCATGGCACGGGTATCCTCGGCACTGCCGCGCCACGGGTCCACTTTGAGGTTGCGTGTCGAATAGTTGCCGTGCAGCAGTCCGTTCGCGTAGCTGTTCACCAGAAAGCGGTAGAAAGCGTCCTCGAACGCCTTGCGCTGAGCAGGCGTGGCGGTGCGCCAATGCAGTGCCAGCACCAGTCGCGATGCGTAATCAAAGTCGAAATGCGGCAACAACACTTTGCCGACCATGGCATAGAGTTTCTCGGGATCCCGGGTATATTCGACACGGTTGTTGTTGACTTGCGTGAGAATCTCCTGGGCGGTCTGCTCTACCACCTGATCGGGCGGCGGCATCGCGGGCGCACTAGAATTCACCGCCTGCGCCATGGCCGGCAGCCACAGGCTCAGGGCCAGAGTGCACACACCGAAACGGGCTATACGCATCATGGCTTGCCTCCTGACGCAGCTTTGTTGAACAGGAACTGGCCGATCAGGTTTTCCAGGATGATGGCCGGTTGCGTGAACTGGATTTTACTGCCATTCTTGAGAAAGGATTCCGAACCGCCCGGGCTCAGGCCGACGTACTGCTCGCCCAGCAGACCGGAGGTGAGAATGGCTGCCGTGGAATCGTCGGGAATCTCATTGAACTTGCTGACGATGCGCATGGTGACCAATGCATTGAAGGTCCGCGGATCCAGCCGGATCGCAGTCACCCGGCCCACGTCAACGCCAGCCATGGTCACCGGCGCGCGCACCTTGAGTCCGCCGACATTCGTGAAAGTCGCGGTCACCTCATAGCCTCCGGTCTCTCCATAGGCCTTGATGTTGGTGGTCTGGGTGGCCAGGAAAAACAATGCACAGAAGCCCAGGATGATGAACAGGCCCGTGCTGATCTCGATACTGCGCGTTTGCCGCATGGTTAAACTCCGTGAATCATGAATGCAGTGAGCAGATAATCCAGGACCAGCACCGCCAGCGCACTGTTAACCACGGTGCGCGTGGTCGCGCGGCTCACCCCCTCGGCGGTGGGATGGGAATAATAACCCTCGTACACCGCGAGCAGGCTGCAGGCGCCGCCGAACACGATGCTCTTGATGAAACCGCCGACGACGTCATCCCATACATCCACGTTGACGCGCATCTGCGACCAGAATGCGCCCGAATCCACGCCCATGAAGGACACGCCGATGACGAAGCCGCCGAGAATGCCGACGGCGCTGAAAATCATGGTCAGCAGGGGTACCGACACGGCGCCCGCCAGAAAGCGTGGCACCACCACGCGCCGCACCGGATCCACGGCCATCATTTCCATACCGGCGATCTGCTCGGTAGCGCGCATCAGGCCGATTTCGGACGTGAGCGCGGTACCGGCGCGTCCCGCGAACAGCAGCGCAGTCACCACCGGCGCCAGCTCGCGCAGCAGCGACAGCGCCACCAGCGTACCGAGTGCCGAGGTCGCGGCGAACTTCGACAGGGTGTTGTAACCCTGTAGGCCCATGACCATGCCGACGAAAAACCCGGACACCATGATGAGCACCAGTGACATGGCACCCACCGAATAGATCTGCTGCCAGACGATGCGCCAACGCAGCAGCGCCCCCGGCGTGTAGCGCAGAATGCGAAACAGGAACAACCAGCACGCGCCCAGCCCCTGCAGGAAGCCGAGCAGGATGTAGTACAGCTCGCGGAGCAGGCGCATTAGGCGCGCTCCTCGCCAAGCAGTTGCGCGGCATAATCGGGCGCCGGATAGTGAAACGGCACCGGCCCATCCGCGAGGCCCTTCATGAACTGTCGCACCCAGGCAGACTTGTTCTGTTCGAGTTCCCGCGGCGTGCCATAGGCCACAACCTTGCCGTTGGAAATTAGGTAACTCTGATCGGATACGGCGCTCACCTCGTCCACATCATGCGACACAATAATGCTGGTGAGGCCCAGGCTGTCGTTGAGGCGCCGGATCAGGCGCACAATCACGCCCATGGAAATGGGATCGAGACCCGCAAACGGCTCGTCGTAAAAAATAATCTTGGGATCCATGGCGATGGCGCGCGCCAGGGCCACACGTCGCGCCATGCCGCCCGAAAGCTCCCCCGGCATCAGGTCGGCAGCACCGCGCAGACCCACGGCCTGTAATTTCATGAGCACGATGTGGCGGATCAGGCTTTCCGGCAGGCGCGTGTGCTCACGCAACGGAAAGGCCACGTTCTCGTACACCGTGCTGTCGGTAAACAGTGCGCCGTTCTGGAACAGGAACCCCATCTGCCTGCGCAGTGCATAGAGCTCGTCGGCGGTCAGGCGCGCCATGTTCTGGCTTTCTACCAGCACACGGCCGCGGTCAGCCAGCACCTGGCCGGTCATGATGCGCAGTAATGTGGTCTTGCCGGTCCCGGACGGCCCCATGATTGCGATGACCTTGCCGCGCTGAATGCTGATATTCAGCCGGTCAAAGATGGCCTTCTCGCCGACCCGGTAGCGCAGGCCGGTGATCTCCACCACATTATTGTTGTTGTTGCGTTCAGCGCTCGCCATGAACCGGTCCCTTCCTGCCGGGTGTTACAAGATTTCCAGTATTGGACTGGACGGTCTAGTCTAAAGCTCCTGCAGGGGCAGAATCAAATGCCCGATGCCAATCCCATGGATTCAAGCGGCTGCATATAAAACGGCCCAAAGTACATGCCGTGGACTCCGCTCCAACGCGCTACCGGTCTTCAGGCCGCTTTTTCCATGCGTGGCGTATAGGCACCGGCACAGGCCGCACTGTTCATGCGTGAGCGCCAGAAAAAGGCTTGCTGGCCAGCGGCCAGATTGGCTACCTGACCTTTCCAGGCGACCAGTGATGGAGCTTGCAGCGCCCGCCCATACGAAAAACTCAACTTCCAGGGCGCAGGTCCCAGCGCGTTCATGGCGTTAAGGTGGGCCGTGGCCAGCTCCGCACTCTGCCCGCCCGACAGGAACATGATTCCCGGTACTGCCGCAGGTACACATTCCTTCAGCACCCGCAGTGTTTCGTGCGCAACTTCTTCAATACCTGCCTGCCGTGGGCATTGTATGCCGCTCACCACCATGTTCGGCTTGAGAATCATGCCTTCCAGGGCCACCCGATGCATATAAAGTTCATCAAACACGATCTTGAGCGTCGTACGCGTGACCGCGGCGCAGCGTTCCACATCGTGTGCCCCATCCATAAGCACCTCGGGCTCCACAATCGGCGCGAGTCCGGTCTCTTGACACAAGGCTGCGTAACGCGCCAGCGCTTGCGCGTTCGCACGCAGGCAATAGTGCGTGGGGATATCAGTTCCGATGTTAATTACCGCACGCCACTTGGCAAAGCGCGCTCCCAGTTTGTAATACTCCTGCAGGCGTTCCCGCAAACCGTCCAAGCCCTCGGTGATCTTTTCGTCCGGGCTGTTTGCCAGGGGCTTGGTACCCTTGTCCACCTTGATGCCCGGGATCACGCCCAGTTTCGCCAGGAATTCGCTGAAGGCCACGTTGTCGCGAGTCTTCTGCCGGATGGTTTCGTCATACATGATCACGCCGCTGATGAACTTCTCCATGCCCGGCGTGGTAAACAACATTTCCCGGTAGGCTCGCCGGGTTTCCTCGCTCGATGCCACACCCACAGCTTTAAAGCGCTTTTCGATAGTGCCGGTGCTCTCGTCCGCCGCCAGTAACCCTCGATGCCCAGCAACCATGCGCTCAGCTGTAGCTTTTAATTCATTCAAATTCATGGGCCTGCCACCTCTATCTCATCAACCACATGAAACGTCTGCCGACGCCCTTCGATGCCGACGGCGGAACTACAGAATGGGATTTTACCAGACAGCCATGTGGCTCACAGGCGGTCAAGAACAAAACGGCGGCAAAAGCAGGTCAGCTTTTGCGAGGTAAATGCTACCCGCGACCTGAAGATGCATGCAGTAGGCATCGAGTGCGGCCATGGTCATGATCAAATCCAAGCGCAATGCGTCCACAATAGCGATGTTGCATTACATTACGGGCCGGCGTGTTGCTTGTACTAATGTCCGGCTATGCGTGCGCATCCCGCGCCCATGACGGGCGATGGCGTTCTCAAAACCAATTTCGCCTTTGATGATCACTCAGACATCTGCCGGCAAGGGAAACTCGGCCTCA
Source organism: Gammaproteobacteria bacterium (assembly GCA_018971365.1). GTDB lineage: Bacteria > Pseudomonadota > Gammaproteobacteria > Natronospirales > REEB76 > REEB76. Next base: position 6,004 of record JAGXAZ010000093.1, read on the forward strand.
ACACGCAGCAATAATGTCCCCGCATCCCAGGTACACAAAAAGTACTGTCCACTCACACAAAGCAGCCTTTAGTCACCACGCTAAACCGCCAGGGTTGGAGCACCCCGCAGCTGAATGCATAACAACTTCAACCTCTTCAGCCTGATACATTGCCCTCTTTAGCCAGAGGCGACGTACTGCGCGCAGCGCGCGGGGAAGCCAGCGAGACGGCATAACGTTCTTCGCCAGGCGTCGGCGTAACAACGATGGTGCCGAGGTGGATCACCGTTGGCGTAGTTGCTTTGCAACTGCTCGTCGCACTTGCATCTGACGCACAGGCAAGCACTGGGTGGACATTACTGCCGGAAAGCGGTCGTGCCGCATACCTCCATGCGAGTGAGGCTGTGGCCATACTTATCCCAAAAATTACACCTACCGTGAATTTCAGCTTGTGACTCATGGAACTTCTCCTGATACACGAAGTTTAGCGCTCGCGGCTGTCCTTACAGAAGACAACCTGCGGATAAAAGTGCGCCATATTAAGACTAACCAACAACAGGTCTTCGCAACATCGAAGATCCCCCGAAAGCCGCTTAATAAGAAACAGGCACTGGTTAGTACGAAAACCAGAGAAAAAGTTCCTGTGCGCGCAGCCCACGATAGAGCAAAAACAGGGCAGACTAGATGCATCACCCCAAGGCCGGCAAACCAATCCCCAGAGACATTTCGCACGTCGTCGAACTGGAGGGCACGGCTCTGCCAAGCGTTTGAAAATAAATGGTGGGCCGTGGGCGATTCGAACGCCCGACCAACTGGTTAAAAGCCAGCTGCTCTACCGGCTGAGCTAACGGCCCATGCTCCAAATGAACCCAGAGTACCATCCCTGATGCGTTGACCAGTCCCGACATCCCCGTTGAACCGTTCGTCAGGCGCGAAGCACTGCTTCGCGGGAATCCCCGCCTCACCCCGGCTCGGCATCATGCCTCGCGTTCGGCCGGATCGAATTTCTTCGCTGCGCATCCTGCTCCGCTGGAAATCCTGCCATCCCTTCCTTGGGGTGGCGCTCGCGGCTGCCGCCGCTCTCCCACAGGCATTGCGATTAAACGTACCGGCCTTACCCGGCTGAGCTAACAGCCCCGAAAATGACAGACGATACAGTGCTGGGCGCGCATCATAGCGGACACCGCCAGCTCGGCCAAGCTCAGCGGTAACGTGTCGGGTCCGGAATGCCGGCGTCGCGAAAGCCGGCAAGCCGCAAGCGACAACTGTCACAGCGACCGCAGGCACGACCCGACTCGTCGGCCTGATAACAGGAAACCGTAAGCGCGTAATTCACGCCCAACGCCGTACCGCGACGGATGATATCTGCCTTGGATAACTGGATCAGCGGCGCATGGATGCTGAATTCCCGACCTTCCACACCTGCACGCGTGGCGATATTCGCCAGGCGCTCAAACCCGGCGATGAATTCGGGACGGCAGTCCGGGTAGCCGGAATAATCCACGGCATTGACGCCGATGAAGATCTCCTGGGCACCGAGGACCTCCGCCCAGCCGAGTGCCACTGCCAAGAACACGGTGTTGCGCGCCGGCACGTAGGTCGCAGGAATGCCGACGGTTGGGTGCTCGGGCACGTCAATGCGCGGGTCGGTCAGTGCCGACCCGCCAATGGCGGACAAATCCAGCGTCAGGGTTTTGTGTTTGACTGCGCCCAGCGCGCGTGCCACTTGCTCAGCCGCTCCAAGTTCAACGCCGTGTCTCTGGCCATAGGCAAAGCTGAGTGCGTAACAGGCATAGCCAGCGCTGCGCGCAATCGCCAGAACCGTGGCGGAATCCAGTCCGCCGGACAGCAGCACGACGGCGGACTTTGACGCTTGTGCCATCAGCGCCCGGGCACGTTGCCCCAGATATATTTGTGCAGCTGTACCTGCAGACGCACCGGCAGCCGGTCGGCGAGGACCCATTCAGCCAGAGCGCGTACCTCAAGCTGAGTATGACTCGGTGAAAACAATACCCGACAGCGTTCGCTTAAACGAAATTCTTCAAGCTTACGCTTCGACCATTCATAGTCGGCACGGTCGCAGATCACGAATTTCACCTGATCCTGCGCATGCAGCACGGCCAAGTTGATGTACAGGTTGCGCGCAGATTCTCCCGAGCCGGGAGTTTTCAGGTCCATGACGCGCACTACGCGTGCATCAATGCCCGCAATCGACAAGGCGCCGCCGGTTTC
>JAGXAZ010000094.1 GCA_018971365.1 Gammaproteobacteria bacterium
GGCCAGCGGCTGCTGCATGGCGGCCCCCTGGCCGATATCCAAAGCCAGCGGCAAGAGAGCCAGGATGGTGGTCAGGGTGGTGAGTGCGATGGCACGCATGCGGTTCAATCCCGCGTCCACCAGTGCTTTTTCGAAGTTTTCCGCGTGCTTCAGTTCCATGAATTCCGAGAAATAGAAGATCGCCACCTCGGTGACGATGCCGACAATCATGGTCATGCCCATGATCGCGGTGATGTTGAGTTCGATACCGGTGATCCACAGGGCAAAAAACACCATGCCCACCGCCATGAGCGGCGCAGTCATGATGGACAGCACCACCCGGAAGCCTTCATACAGGAACAGCAGCAACACGAAAATCAGCGCCACGGCTGCGGCGAACACGATCGCCAGGCCCCGGAATGCAATCTGCTGCTGTTTGTAGAGGCCGCCAAGTTGCACATCCACTCCCTTCGGAATCAGTCCGGGTGTGGCCAGGACTTTCTTCACGTCACTGATGGTGGTGCCGAGGCTGCGGCCGCTGATGCGCGCGGTGACCGCAAACAGGCGCTTCAGATTGTCCCGGTCAATCTCCGGCTGGCCGGTGACGGTGGTAACGGTGGCCACTTCAGACAGAGGGAACACTTTGCCATCCGGGGCGCGGATCGGTATTTCGCCAAGCTGGCCGGTACGCATACGCAAGTTTGGTGGCGTCCACACGCGAATGCCCACGAACTTCACGCCCTGCTGCACCTGCGCCGCCACCGTGCCCTGAAGATAGGTATCCAGTTGCTGTGTGATACCGGCGGGATCCAGGCCCAGCAATCCGGCCTTGACCAGGTTTATATGGATATCCAGGGCATCGCCGGCATCCACCACCCCGTCACTCACGTCCACGATGCCCGGCACCTTGCTGATGGCATCGGCCACCCTGGGAGCAAGCTGCAAAATCTCGTCGGTATTGTCACTGAACAGCTTGATCTCCACCGGCTGCGGCACCGAGGTCATGTCGCCAATCATGTCCTCAAGCAGTTGGGACAGATCAATCTTCAGGCCCGGCACCTGAGCGTTGACCGCGTCGCGCACTTCGCTCATGACCTTTTCGATGGGCTCCCGCGGGAAAGGCTTGAGGTTCACGAAAATATCGCCGGAATTCGCTTCGGTCACGCCGCCACCCAATTGCGTGCCCGTGCGCCGTGAGTAGCTTTCCACATTGGGGTTAGTTTGCAGGATATGCTCCACCTGACGCAGCATGCGGTCGGTTTCCGTGAGCGAGGTGCCGGGCGGGGCGATGTAGTCGAAAGTGAAGCCACCCTGATCCATGCGTGGCAGGAAGCCGGTGCCCACAAAGTGATAACCAAGAATACCTAACGCAGCCAGCGGAATCAGGCCGGCCAGCAGCCATACCGGCCGGCGCAGCAAATGCGGCATGAGCCAGATGTAGAAACGGTGCGCATGGCGCGCCAGCCAGCCAAAATGCTCCGGTTGGCCATCCTTGTCCCTGAGCCACCAGCCCGCCAGCACCGGCACCACCAGCCACGCCAGCAGAAACGAAAACACCAGCGTGCTGGCCATGGTCAGGGACAGGGATTTGAAGAATGCGCCGGTGATACCGCCCAGAAATGCCAGCGGCAAAAAGATGATGATGGTGGACGCCGAGGAACCCATGAGCGGCCGGGTGAATTCCCGGGCCGCCCACATGATGCGCTCGTGAGGCGGCTGTTCACGTTTCTCGCGCAGCCGGCGCACGATGTGCTCGCACATCACCACTACGTCATCAATCACCAGTCCCACGGCCGCGGCGATGCCGCCCAAGGTCATAATGTTGAAACTCAATCCCAACACATAAAGCAGCAGAATGGAAATGGCGATCGCCGAAGGCACGATCAGGATGCTGACGATGGTGATCTTGTAATTGCGCAAAAACACCAACAGCACCAGCGCCGCCAGGATCACACCAATCAGAATGGCGTCGCGCACGCTGTGGGTGGAAGCCACAATCAACCCGCTCTGGTCGTACCATTTGCTGATGTGCACATCCGGCGGGAGTTTTTGCTTGTAGGTCTGCAGCAGTTGTTCAACGCCTTGGTCAATTTGCACGGTATTGGCGCCGGGTTGCTGGAAAATGTTCAGCAACACTGCATTATGGCCATTGGCGGTAATGCGGATCCACTGCGGCACGGTGGACAGGCTCACCTTTGCCACGTCACCTACAGTGACGATACCGTCCGCACCGCGCCGCAGCACTACCTGCTTGAGCTTATCAATGTTCTGCAGGCGTGTATCCGATACCAGCAGATAGAGCTTGTAGTGATCCTCGAACCGTCCAACAGCTGTAAGTACATTGCCGGCGGAAACCGCGTTCACCACATCGGCCAGCGACAGATGCAGGGCGCGCAGCTTGGCGGGATCCACGTCCACGTGATATTCCGCCTGCTCTCCGCCCTGCACATCCACGCTCGCCACGCCCTCCACCCGCGACAGCAGCGGCCGCAACTGGTAAAGCCCGAGGTCACGCAACTCCACCAGGCTCACGGTATTCGAGGTCAGGCTGTAGGCGATGACCGGGAATTCGGTAGGATCACGCCGCTCCACCGTGAAGCGCGTACCCGCCGGCAGATCCGGCAACATCAGGCTGATCTTGGCTTCGACTTCCAGCAGCGCCTGGTACATGTTCTGCCCCCAGGCATAGTTGACTGAAATCTGGGCGCTGCCGCGACTGGTGATTGAGCGCACCGATTTCACGCCGGGAATGGCGCGCACCGCAATTTCCACCGGGCGCGTGACCTGCAATTCCATCTGTGAAGCGGGGCGATCACCGGCGTCCAGCAACACCAGGATGCGCGGTGATTGCACGTCCGGCAGCATGGCAACCGGCAGTTTGACGGCCGCAAATATCCCGCCGATGACCAAGGCTGCCGCCAGGAATACCAGCGAGCGGCGATGGCGTTGCAGGAAAGCCTGGAAATTCAACGTGCGGTCTCCCTGACCGCCATGCCGTCCGTAAGTTCATAGTTGCCGAGTGTGACCACTTGGTCACCGGCCTTGAGGTCGCCGCTGACCGCTATCCAGGTGCCGTCGTCGGCGCCGGCCTTGACGTTGACGCGATGCGCCGTGTGATTCCTGACGATGAACACGTAAGCGCCCTGCCCGTCCCGCAACACCGCGGAGCGCGGCACCGCCAGACTGCGATTGTCCTGCAGGATGATTACCCCGTGCACGGCTGCGCCGGGCAGGAAACCCTGAGCCGCCCGCGGTAACGGTACGAACACATCCACCAGACCGGTGCCCGGGTCCAGCATGCCGCCGACGCCGGTGATTTTTCCTCTGGCCGTGACCTGCGCGTCGAATACCGAAGCCAGCCTCACCGGCAGACCGATATGTACGGCGCCCGCCTGTTCCGGAGCCACACCGAGCCGTACCTGCTGACCACCCCGTATGGCCAACACGAGCAAAGTGGTGTTGGCGGCCACGCGCTCTCCGCTAGTCACCGTCACGCCGGTCACCACTGCGTCCCCGGGTGCGCGCAAGCGCAATGCACCGCCACCGCCCGCCTGTTCCGCCGCGGCCAGCGCAGCTTCGGCATCGGTGAGAGCCTTTTCCGCCGCGGTCACCTGGTCGCGAGTGGCCAGATGCTCCTTATATAAGGCGCGAGTATGGGCGAGCACCGTGGCAGCGTCGTGCTGCGCCGACTTTGCCTGCACGAAGACCGTGCGGCTCGCGGGCGTGGGCAAAAGTGTGACCAGCACCTGTCCTTTGTGCACGCGCTCACCGCTGTTCACCGCCACCCCGGCAATGATGCTTTCCCGTGGCGCGGCCAATGTAAGAATTTCCCGCGGCTCGGGTACCACTGTGCCGTACACCGGCATACTCTCCGCCACGCTGCGCTCGGTCACCGCCGCGGTCTGTACCAGCGCACTGACTGCCGGACCACCGGCTGCCGTGGCCGCATCCGCCAGCGATGCGACAGCCAGGGCGATTACACATAGGCATAGAGACGGACGTTTCATGGCTGCTTCTCATTTACCGGGTGTTGAAGATCCTCAGCCGGCAGGCCCAGCAGGGTCTCCAGGGCAATCCGCAGTTGCTGCCGCTGGGCTTGGATGTCCATGTTGGCAAGCTTGCGATTCAGAATCGCAATGCTGATGTCGTAATAGGCCGGCGCCGTAAGGTCGCCGCGCTCATAGGCATTGCGTGCGCCGATTAGCATTTGTTGTGTATCCACCGAGCTGGCATCGGCTTGCGCAAGCTCCCGGTCCAGCACGCCAAGATCGGCATGGATGAGATGCACCTCGCTCACCGCCTCGTCGAGCCGCTGCTGGTACTGTTGCCAGAGCGCGTTGCGCGTGGCTTCGGCGGCGTGCACTGCGGCTGCGCCGCCGCCCAGAAACGGGAAGTTGACGCTTACGCTAAAACCCGTGGTATGCACGTCACTGGTGTCCTGGGCGCGGTTGATGCCGAAGCTGATGCCCGGAAACTGCGCCAGCACCGCGCGCCATACTTCTTCGTCCTGGCTTTTGTAACCGTATCGCAGTGCCACTAGATCGGGACGCCGTTGCGGTAGTTCTGCCAGATCCTGTTGCAGCACCGCTGGGGTAGGCGTAGCTAAGGGGTCGTTATCCGGCATCAAATTAAGCACCATATCGGGCTGCAGGCCCAAAATTTCATTCAGGGAGCGGCAGCTGGCGTTGCGCGCCGTGGCCGTAGTACCCGCGATAGTTTGTACGTTCTGCAAGGCGGCAAGTCCCAGCCCCAGATCCGCCAGCGCCAGATCGCCGGCCGCATAAGCGCGCTGCTCTGCCTGATAGCGGCTTTCCATGTTGTCGCGCAGCTTAGTAAGCAAATCCAGCTTGCGGCTGTTGTTCAGGCAATCCACATACAGCAGTTGCGCCTGCTGGGCCACCTGCCATTCCTGCCACAAAAGATTGAGATCAATTTGTTTCGCAGTCGCCTGGACTGCGGACTCGGTAGCAGGATGCGTCACCAATGCCGTGATGTCGTAGGCCAGCCCCGCACTGTGGGCATTGGTGTACTGCGGTGGCTGATGGGTCGGATGATCCAGGCTGTAGCTGAGCTGCGGCCCCGGCAACATTCCGGCCACGAACGCCTGCGCTTCGCCGGCCTGTGCCTGGACGCGCGCGGTCTTGAGCGCCGGATTGTTCACCACCGCCAGAATCGCCACATCCGTGGCATCGAGCCCTCTCGACGGATCAAATGGATGCGGCTTGAGGCCCGGAAAATGAATTCTGTTCACGTCCACTCGCAGAGGCTCAAGTCGGGCTGTCAAATCAGGTTGTTGCGGAAGGGGCCGGGCGTGATACAGGGCGCACCCCCCCAGACAGGCTGACAGCACACATACAAACCCCAACCGGTTTTTAGACCAGCGAATCATCGGCGTCCAAGGATGTCATTCCGCCAACCGGGCGGGCGACACCATTTTAAGTTTTACTGGCAGGCGCCAGGCCGGTTTGGAAATTAACACTTGTTAATCTTGTAGTTGTTCGGGTAGCTGATGGACGCTGATTTGCCCTATGCTGTGTGCATGCGCCTACTGGTTATCGAAGACGATCTGGAAACCGCCGCCTATCTGGTGAAGGGTTTGCAGGAAAGCGGCTACGTGGCGGAACACGCGGCCACCGGTCCGGACGGCCTGAAGCGCGCGCAAGCATCCAGTTACGACGCGCTGATCGTGGATCGCATGCTGCCGGGCCTGGACGGCTTGAGTCTGGTCAGGAAACTGCGCGCTGAAGGTAACGGCACACCGGTGTTGTTTCTGACAGCGCTCGCGGACGTGGACGACCGGGTTACCGGTCTGCAGAACGGCGGTGATGACTATCTCGCCAAGCCGTTTGCGTTTGCCGAATTGCTGGCAAGGATTGAAGCCATCGTGCGACGTCGCAGTGCGCCGGCAGGCGAAATGCGGCTCAGGGTCGCGGACCTTGAAATGGACCGGCTCACGCGCAACGTCACACGTGCCGGTCAGGCCGTGGATCTGCAGGCACGCGAATTCCGCCTGCTCGAGTACCTGATGCTGCACGCCGGTCAAACGCTGACGCGTGCCATGCTGCTGGAACAGGTCTGGGGCTATCACTTCGATCCGCAGACCAACGTGATTGACGTGCACATGAGCCGCCTGCGCTCCAAAATAGACAAGCATTCCGCGCAGCCGCTGATCCACACGGTGCGTGGTACCGGTTACTGCCTGCGCGCCCCGACGCCGTGAATCGGATTCGACTGGTCCATACCACCGTCTTCCGTCTGGCGCTGCGCTATACCGGCTTCGTGTGTCTACTCACCGTGGTGTGCTTCGCCATCATCTACTGGGTCACGATCTCGCAACTGGAAACCCAGATTGACGCCGGCCTGCGCGCCGAAAGCACCGCGCTCACGCGGCTGTACGCACTCAAAGGCATCTCCGGCCTGCACGAAACCATTGCCGCGCTCAGCAGTACCAAAGGTCTCGCCGCCAGCGACACCGGCGACGCCGGTCCGCGCCAGTATCTGCTGACCGACGCACGCTTCCGACCCCTGGGCGGATCGCTGCTTGCCTGGCCGGCGGACATCGCCGCCCGGGACCAGGTCTGGGTTACGCTGCGCCTGCGGGCACCGCCCGGCCAGACGGGACTGGATCTCGAACACCATCATTTTGAAATGCGCGCGGTGGCGCTCACGCTGCCCGGTGGCTATCACCTGCTGGTGGGCCAATCCCTCGATGAATTGATCGAACTACGAAACACCATTTTGGCGCTCACCGTGGCCGCGGTGGTGCTGGTGCTGATCGTGGGCATTCTGGGTGGCGCGCTGGTCGGTCACGGCGTGCTGCGGCGCCTGCGGAACGTGACGCGCACGGCCGACACCATCATGGGCGGCGATCTGTCGCAGCGCATTCCCGAGGAACACGGCCGGGACGAATTCGATGAACTCGCCTTCAAGTTGAACGCCATGCTGGAGCGCATCGAACAACTTATGACGGCCACGCGTGAAGTCACGGAAAACGTGGCGCATGACCTGCGCAGCCCTCTTACTCGATTGCGAGGCCGCGCTGAAATGGCGCTGATGAAAGACGACGACCCGGCACGCCAGCGCGAGGCACTGCACAAGGCCATCGAGGAAACCGACCACATCGTGGCGACTCTGAATGCTATTCTCAGCATCGCCCAAATCGAGTCCGGCGCACGCCGCGATTGGGGAGAGGTGGACCTGGCGTCCGTGTGCCGCGATGCAGCGGAGCTTTATGGACCGCTGGCGGAAGAAAAATCCCTGAAATTTTCCACTGATCTAGGTAAGGTACCCGCCATCTCGGGCAATCGCCAATTGCTCGCCCAAGCCATCGGCAATCTGCTCGACAACGCCATCAAGTACACACCGGCTGGCGGAGGTGTCACGCTCAGTCTTGCGACAAACACTACCCTACCTGTGATCACAATTACGGATACCGGGCCCGGCATCCCGCCAGAATTACGTGCGAAAGCCCTGGAGCGTTTCGTGCGCCTCGACGCCAGCCGCAGTCAGCCCGGCAACGGCCTGGGTCTGTCGCTGGTGAACGCCGTGGCTGAACACCACGGAGCCACATTGAGGCTTGACGACAATCGGCCCGGCCTGCGTGTCAGCATGGAGTTCACGCCCGCCGGTGATTGACAGCGCAGCGTGCGCATCATGTTTTGCTCAAACGCAAAGTTGACAATATGCAAAGCGCTGCGGCTCAAGGGTGATTTGATGCAGCGCATCTCGACTTCGAAGCGCCGCATCATGGCAGTCGCCGGATGCGCGGTATTGACCGTGATTGCCGCACCGGTGTACGCCGCCCCGTGGCAGTGGCAAATCGGGCTGGCACGTGGTGTCCCGGGTGGCTTCATCCAGGTGCGCGAGCACAGCGTATCGGGAACCGCACTGCCGCTCGGCCCGGCTCTCGGTATGGACTACGTGCAGCGTGTGCGGTTGGCCGCAGTGGACAACATCGGCCGCGGACGCGCATGGGTATTCAAATCGGATCTTGCCCGCCTCTACGGTGAAACCATGCTACCAACCGCGGCTTATTTCAACGGCGTGGAACTAGCAGAGGACAAGCCTCTGACCACCAGCGCCAGTTGGTTGAACAACTGGCAATTCACGGCACTTTACTGCCAAGCGCTCGTGGTCAAGGCCGCCGGAGCCCG
>JAGXAZ010000095.1 GCA_018971365.1 Gammaproteobacteria bacterium
GTTGACGACGAGCCCGCGATCTGCGAACTCCTGCAGTTGACGCTGGAGCGCATGGACGTGGACGTCATCACCGCCGCCAACCTGGCCGCGGCACGCACGGCCATGCAGTCGCGACCGATCGACCTGTGCCTCACCGACATGCAGTTGCCGGACGGCAGCGGGCTGGAATTAATCGCTTACATCCAGCAGCACATGGCGCAGGTGCCGGTGGCGGTAATCACTGCTCACGGCAGCATGGAAACCGCGGTCGAGGCGCTCAAATACGGCGCCTTTGATTTCGTATCCAAGCCGCTGGACATCGTTTATCTGCGCAAGATGGTCAGCACCGCACTCAAACTCCGGCACAACCGTGAAACCGGCAGCGCGCGCGGCGTGACCCGGCTCTTCGGCCAATCGCAGGCCATCGAGCAGGTGCGCGTCATGGTCGCCAAACTCGCACGCAGCCAGGCACCGGTGCATATCAGCGGTGAATCCGGTACCGGCAAGGAACTGGTAGCGCGCCTGATCCACGAGAACGGTCCACGTGCCGATCACGCGTTCGTGGCGGTGAACTGCGGTGCAATCCCCACCGAACTCATGGAGAGTGAATTTTTCGGCCACAAGAAGGGTAGCTTCACCGGCGCGGTGGCCGACAAGGAGGGGCTGTTTCAGGCCGCCCAGGGCGGCACGCTGTTTCTGGATGAAGTGGCCGATCTGCCGCTGCACATGCAGGTGAAACTGCTGCGCGTCATCCAGGAAAAGGCTGTACGCCCAGTAGGCAGCGCCAAGGAAATCGCCGTGGATGTGCGCATCCTTTCGGCTACACACCGCTCGCTGGCCGAGCTGGTGCACACCGGGAAATTCCGTGAGGACCTCTACTACCGCATCAACGTCATCGAGCTGCATGTACCGGCGTTGCGCGAACGCAAAGACGACATCGGCCTGCTGGCAGTGCATATTCTCGAACGCCTAGCGCGCATTCACGGTCGCCCACCGGTGCAATTGGCGCCGGAAGCGCTGGCGTTCCTGCAAAGCTACTCTTTTCCCGGCAACGTGCGCGAACTCGAGAACGTCCTGGAGCGGGCGCTCACGCTCGCCGAGGATAATGTGATCCGTGTGCCCGATATTCACCTGCGGCGCAATCCGGAACCGGCAACCGCTGCGCAATCGGCTGCACCGCGCGCTGCGGGGCCTGAAGATGCGCCGGAACATACCGACGAGCGCAGCGCGCCGCTCGGGGAGCAGCTTGGGGAAATCGAGAAGGAAGCCATCCGCAAGGCGCTGGAACAAACCCGCTACAACAAGACCGCGGCCGCGAAGCTGCTGGGCATGAGCTTCCGGCAGTTGCGCTATCGCATCAAGAAACTGGGATTGGATTGAGGTAGAGCGAATTTTTACGGATCTACCGCAGTAGCCGTGTTCACGATCGCGCCCTTCTCATATGTACTCATGCAGCTAGAATCACCGGGAATTCGCCTTCTCCCATCTGCAATGGGACGACGGAAGCCTGCATCAGTTCTTGAATGACTAAAAAAATTGCCGTCATCGGTGCCGGCTTTAGCGGTGCCGCCACCGCCATTCATTTGCTCACACTCCACGGTCAAAAACACTTCGAAGTGACGCTTATTAATCGGCGTGCGAATCTGGCACTGGGTGTCGCTTACGGCACACACACCCACCATGGCATTCGCTTAAGGTGCCGGCGGGACGCATGAGCGTGTTTCCTGACCGCAAACATGATTTTCTGGAGTTTGCACGCACAGCCGATGCTGCGGTCACGGCCTAAGATTTCGTGCGCCGCAGTTGCTATGGGGAATATCTGCACGTGCGCCTCGATCAGGCCGCGGCAGCGGCCGGCCAAACCAGGCTCAATGTTGTGACCGGCGAGGAAATCGCACTGCGGCTGGACCGCGACGGCGCCGTTCTGGATTTGTCCGACGGCCGCAACCTATATGCCGATCGCGTAGTGCCGGCGGTCGGTCACTATCCTCCGGCCGACCCGCCGGTCCCTGATCATGGCGTGATTGCCGGTGCAAACTATGTGCGTGACACCTGGGCGCCGGGCGCTCTCGACCATATCCCGCCGCACCTGCCGGCGCGGATGCCTCGCCGACCCCCTGATCCGCGGCATGCTCGCCGGAGGGCTGCTGACAGCGGATGCTCTGGAACCGGGCGTGGCCGCCGACGCCGAGAGCGCGCTGCTTGACAACGCCGGGCAACCCTCGCGCGTTGTCTATTACACGGGGCCGTTACTGCGTGCCAGGGATTGGGAGTGCACGGCGGTGCCGGAATTGCGGCTCGCGGCGCTCAGGCTGGCGGAGCGCCAAGCCGGAGCTTGGTGATGGCGGGCATTGCCCCTACAATTGGCGACTTGGATTCAATAACATGAGGTTCTCAATGAAGACCACATTGCGCATTGTCACGTTGTCTTTGGCGCTGGGCCTGGCCGGCGCACTGGCCACCGCCTGGGGCGCCGAATCGGTGATGGATCTCATCAGCCAGGGCGAATCCGCCATGGCCAAGGTCAAGACTGCCAAGGCGACACTGGAAGGCATCACCCAGAAGAACGTCGCGTTGCAGTCCGAGGGTACGCAGATTCAGGCGGAAAATACCAAATTGCAGGCCGACATTGCCGCTTTCAAACAGTTGTCGGCAAATCTCAACCAGAAGATCGCGGACTACAATACCAAGTGCAAGAGCCCCAAGACTGATGAGATATTCAAGGAGTGCAAGGCGGAGAACGCCAAACTCAAACAGGATTCGGAGAGCCTGCAGACCCAGCCGGCCGCACTGAATGCGCGCGAGAAGGCGTTCATCGCCAAAGCGACCGCGTACAACCAGCAGGTCAAGGCGCTGCCCAACGATCTGAAAACCGCCGAGAGCGACTACCGCATCGCTTTGTCGTATCAGTACGCCTGGCTGGACAAGGCCCGCGATCAGGTTGCCCAGCCGGCCTTCAAGCCGTACGCCAAGAAATACAATTGCCCCAACGTCATGAAGCCGGCCAAGACCCAGGACGAGGCCGACACCATGAGCGACCAGATCATCGCCTGTCTGAAACGCGTGGTGAATTCCAACTGATTCCAACCGGCTTCTGGTAATACGTAAACGCCCGGCATCCGCCGGGCGTTTGTTTTGTTGTCACCGCTAACCGACGCTACAACTTCAGCGGCGTCAGGCCCTGTTGCACAAGCCTGCGGTTGAGTGCCGGCACCTCCTTGGTTTGGATGCCAAGCCATTCCTTCAGAGCCATTTGGGCGTAACCTTCATACTGCCTGAAGGCTTGCAGGTAGGAAGCCGGCGGCGCACGGTCGCCATCGTTGATCTGCGTGGCGAGATCCGTCAAGCGCGCGTTGATCGTCGCAAAGTTGTGGTCGTGCGCCGCCTTGGTCTGCAACGACACAATCTTCCCATCGAGTGAGTTGACCGACGACAGCAGCGCCGCTTGCGTGGACTTGTCGGCCAGTTGCTGCGCTAGCGCCGTCAGTTGTGCGTGCAGTTGCCCAAGACCAACAAACGCCGATGCGGTGACGTGCATGGCCGTGCCGAGCTGCAATGCCAGTGCCAGCTGCTTCTGCAGCGCATCGCCGGCGGGATGCGCACGCGGATCGAGCGTCACCACGAGCGGTTGGGTGTAACTGCGACCATTAACCGTGAGTTCCACGCGGTAACGGCCCGGCAGCACCAGCGGACCGCGCGGGACGATGGCAGTCCCCACGCCGTAGATGGCATTTATGCCATAGCTGTACCGCAGTGAATCCGGCCGGGGGTACCTCAGATCCCAGACAACACGGTGCACACCGGGTTGGGCTGCAAGCGATTCCGGCCGGGAAAGCCAGGCGTCGGTGAAATACTGCGGCTCGGTCTTGAGTGTGGGTGCCGCCGCATTACTGGCGTAGGCGCGCACCCGCTTGCCCTGACTGTCGTAGATTGCCAGCGTCACCGGGCCGTGCGTATCCGGGCCGAGCCAGTAGTCAATCACGGCACCGGCCGGTGGATTGCGTGCCGCGGGAATTTCCGGTGGCAGCGGCGTGTCCTTGTTGTTGTCGTTGCGCACGCGGATTGCGTCGGCCGGCTTGAACAGGTACGCGTTCCGCACCAGCAGCGCGGCACTCGCCTGGCGCAGCGGCGTCACGTCGTCCAGCACCCAGAGCGCGCGGCCCTGGGTGGCGGCAATCAGGTCATCGCCGTGCACCGTGAGGTCGCGCACCCGCACGCTCGGCAGGTTCAGCTGCAGGGGCTGCCAGTCACCACCGTCGTCAAAGGACACGTACACGCCGGCATTGGTGCCGGCGTACAAGAGCTTGGGATTTACCGGATCCTGGCGCACCACGTACACGTACTGGCCGGCGGGAATACCGTTCACGATTTTCGTCCAGCTGCGGCCGTAGTCGTGGGTGCGGTAGATAAAGGTGCCGCGGTTATCCCGGCGGTGCGCGTCCGCCGCGGCGTACGCGGTCGCAGGATCGCTGGGCGAGGCGTCAATCTGGTTGACCCGGCCCCAGAGCGGCAGGTCGGACGGCGTGACATTCTGCCAGTGCTGGCCGCCGTCGCGCGTCAGCCGGATCAGGCCGTCGTCGGTTCCCACCCAGATTTCGCCTGCTTTCACCGGCGAGGGCGCAATGGTAAAAATCTCGCCGTAGCCGCAGGCGCGGGCTTCATCCAAAGTGAGATCATCGCTCTCGCAGTTCCGGGCGGATTTGGAATCGGCAGCGCTCAGGTCGGAGCTGATAGTCCGCCAGTGCATGCCGCCGTCGTCGCTCTCGAACAGCACCTGCGCGCCGAGATACAGCGTATGCGGCTTGTGCGGGTCGGTAACCACCGGATAAAACCAGTTGTACCGGTACTTGGTGTGCGTGGGCCGCTCGCCATAATGTGAAATCGGCCAGGCGGAGATGTTCTGCACCAGTCCGGTGCGCGCATCGAAGCGCGATACGTGGCCGCCCAGGCCGCCGACGTACACGATATTCGGATCCTCGCGGTCGGGCACCACGTAGCTGCGCTCGTCGCCGCCCACCGGGTGCCAGTCGCGGAACGTGATTTCGCCGTAGTCGCTGCGGCTCTTGGTCTCGACCGTGCCGCTGTCCTGCTGGCCGCTGTACACGCGATACGGGAAGCGGTTGTCGGTAGTCACATGGTAGAACTGGCCGGTCGGCTGGTTGTACCAGCTCGACCAGTGCCTGCCCGAGTCCACACTCACGCTCGTGCCCTGATCGCTCGCCACGATCATGTATTGGTCATTGTCCGGATTGATCCACATGAAGTGGTAATCGTCCCCGCCCGGCGCGCCCTTGAACCACGTGAAGGTCTTGCCGCCGTCACGGCTCTGGGCCACCGAGCGGTTCATCACATACAGCACGTCGGGATTTTGCGGGTCCACCGTGATGCGGTCGAAATAGCTGTTCGCGAGATCGGCATGGCCGAGATTCTGCCAGTTGGCGCCGCCATCGTCGGAGCGGTACAGGCCGGAGTCTTTGGGCGCACTCACGATGGCGTACACGCGCTGGTCGTGGGTGCCGGGCGCGACCGCGAGTCCGATGCGCCCCAGCGGCCCCGCCGGCAAGCCGTGACCGCTGAGCCGGGTCCAGGTGCGGCCCTCGTCGGTGGATTTCCAGACGCCGCTGCCCGGCCCGGACTGTGGCTTGAAATAGGCAAGCCATGGATACTGGCGCGCCTGCCAGGTGGCGGCAAAGATCACGTCGGGGTGGGCATCGTCGGCCGCAAGGTCCACGACGCCGGTGTCATCGTCCACAAACAGCACTTTCTGCCAATGCTGCCCGCCGTCCTCGCTGCGAAACACACCGCGCTCAGCGTTGGGACCGAAATAATGGCCGAGCGCCGCAACCAGCACCACGTCGGCGTTGTGCGGATCAATCCAGATGCGGCCGATGTGGCGCGTATCGTCGAGGCCGATGTGCTTCCAGGTCTTGCCGCCGTCGTCGGAGCGGTACATGCCATCGCCATCCACCACGTCGTAGCGTGTCGCCACCTGGCCGGTACCCACGTAGATGACCGCAGGATCGGAGGGGGCGATGGCAAGCGCGCCTACCGAGATTGAGCCGGCTTGCTGCATGAGCGGCCGCCAGGTCAGGCCGGCGTCCGTGGTCCTCCACACGCCGCCGTCGGCACCGCCGAAATAGAACACGTTCAGTTCGGACGGCACACCCGCCGCCATCGTGGACCAGCCGCCGCGGAACGGCCCGAGTTCGCGCCAGTGGAGTTGCGAGTACAGCGGCGCGAGCGCAGTGGCCGCATATGCAGAAGCGCTGAGGCACAGCATCGCCAGCAACCCCGCAACCGGCCAGCGCGGCAGCCTTGAATGGTGATTACGCAGCATGACGCTCTCCTCTCGAATGGGATTGCCCGCGCACGCGGGGAAGTGTTCGAAAAAACGGCCAACGGCCACATTTGACCGCAAAACCGTCGTCGGGTTGCAGCTTACTTCCGTTTCGCGCCGGCGAGCTGCGTTTGCGTCCACTGCGCCAATTGCGCCAGCAGTTCGTCCGCGGCGCGTGACGCGCCCTGCACCGCACCCTGCACATCCGGGGACGTGGGCACGCTCACCGTGAACAGATGCTGTGCCACGGTCGCGCCGCTCGCCAGGTCCTGCAATTCCACCACGGCGCGCACGCTGACCTGCGCCGACTGGGCGCTGGCAAACTCCTGCTCGAAATCCAGCAGGGTCACACGCAGGCGATACCCGCCCGCGCGGCCGCCGGCAAAAGCCGCCTGCAGGCGCGCCTGCAGCAACTCGGCGGGCGGTGCCAGCCAGCGATTGTCCGCATATTCGCGCAGTCGCGTGGGACTGCTGTAGAGCAGGCGGTAGTAAATCGCGGTACCGTCGAGCCACGACGACGCGCTTACCGTGGCTTCCACCGGCGCGCCGGCCATAGCCGGTATGGTCGCAGCCGGACCGAAATCGTGCGATGCCGGCAACGGCGGCGACGTGGGCAGGATGTTGCAGCCGCCAAGCAGAACAACGGCGGCAAGCACGCACAGAATTGTTTTCACGGCGGCGGCTCCTTGTAGCCGGGCTCACCGGGACCAGGCGGTTGTGGCTGAGGTCCTGACAGCAGCTGCTGCGGATTCTTGCGCAGGCTGGCGGCGAGCCGGCGGATCTGGTCCGAGGCGGCGGCAATCCGGCTGAGCGTGGCGTTCAGCCGCGGCAGGGTCTCGGCATTGACCTGCTCACCGGCCGCCCGCGCGGTGATGCTCAGTTGATCCAGATTGGCCATCAGCCGGTCGAGCTGTGCCAGCGTGGCTTGCATCTGGCCGGTGAGCGCCGGCAGACGGCGGGTCTCAGCGTCGAGATCGTTTGCCAGCCTGGTGAGCGCCGCGCTCGCGGCGTCCGCCTGCGTTAGCAGGCGCGTCACATACGCGCGGTTGTCGGCGTTCAGCAGTTGATTGAGCGAGGCAATCAGTGTCTGCAGTTGCGCCATGATCTGCGGCGCTGTATCGCCGAGTTGATCGAGCAGCGAGGCATGCAGGGGAATGTAGGCTGGCGACTGTGCCGAGGTCGCGAGCAGCTCGCGGCTCGTGCCGCTGGTTTCCAGGTCGAGCAGCGCGGCGCCGGTCAGACCCTGGAGCCGGAAGACCGCGTAAGCGTCGCGTGTCACCGGAATGCCGGCATCCACCTCGATGCCAATCAGGATGCGGCGCGGATCGCTCGGATCGAAGCGCACACTTTTGACGCGCCCGGCAGCCAGGCCGCGGAAAAACACCGTAGAGTGCGGCGCCAGGCCGGTTACGCTGCCGGTGGTGGCGATGATGTAGGGCTTGGTCGCGACGGGCGTGCCGGTAAGCCAGATGGCCGCGGCCACGATGGTCGCGCCCAGCGCGAGCACGAAAATCCCGGTGACCAGCGCATACGCCCGGTTATTCATGCGCGGTCTCCGCACCTGCGAATACGCGCCGGCCGCGTGCACCGTGGAAGAAGCGACGCACATAAGGATGCCCGGATTGCAGCAGGCTGTCAGGCGATCCCCAGGCGACAAGTTGCGCATCGTCGAGCACCGCCACGTGATCGCACAGGTCGCGTATCAGGTCAAGGTTATGGATGACCATGACCACGGTGAAGCCCAGCTCGTTGTGCAGCGCGCCCAGCAGTTCGACGAAATCCTGCG
>JAGXAZ010000096.1 GCA_018971365.1 Gammaproteobacteria bacterium
AACCGCCGCGGCGGCTATACGGAAGATGCCGACGAATACAAGGACGTGCTCGACCGGTTGCGCCGCAAGCACGACACCGCCAAGGAGCTGGTGCCGGCGCCGGTGATCAAGGCCAGGAAAGGCGTCAAGACCGCCATCGTGTCGCTTGGCAGTTGCGACGCGGCGGTGCGCGAGGCCCTGGATGTGCTCGCGCGCGAAGGTACCGATGTGAATTATCTGCGGGTACGCGGTTTTCCCTTCAGCAAGTCGGTGGAGGAATTTTTGAGCCAGCACGATCAGATTCTGGTTGTGGAGCAGAACCGCGACGCGCAGTTGAAATCCCTGTTGTTGCTGGAAACAAAGGTGGAGAAGCACAAACTGCGTTCCATCCTGCACTACGGTGGCATGCCGATAGATGCGCGCTGCATTGTCGAGGGTATGAATCGGGCGCTCGCCAAGGGAGCGGCGGCATGAGTTTCATGCGCAAACCCGCGGTCAGCCATTCCCGGCTCGCCAAGAACGAGCTTGGCCTCACGGTGCGCGACTACGAGGGCAGCATGTCCACGTTGTGCGCCGGCTGCGGTCACGATTCCATTACCGCGGCTCTCATCCAGGCATTCTGGGAACTCGGCATCGAGCCCTACAAGGTTGCCAAGATGAGCGGCATCGGCTGCTCCTCCAAGACGCCCACCTATTTCTTGTCCGAAGCGCACGGCATCAACGCAGTGCATGGCCGCATGCCCTCCATCGCCACCGGCGCGAACGCGGCCGACCGCAACCTGTATTACATCGGTATCTCGGGCGATGGCGATTCGCTTTCCATCGGACTGGGCCAGTTCATTCACGCCATGCGCCGCAACCTGAACATGCTTTACATCATCGAGAACAACGGTGTGTACGGTTTGACCAAGGGCCAGTTCTCGGCATCAGCCGATGTCGGCAGCAAGGCCAAAAAAGGCGAGGTCAATCAGCAGCCGCCCATCGATCCGGTAATCGCGGCGCTAACACTCGGCGGCAGCTTCGTGGCGCGCAGTTTCTCGGGCGACAAGGCGCAGTTGGTACCGCTCATCAAGGCCGGCATCATGCACAACGGCTTTGCATTGCTCGACGTGCTCTCGCCCTGCGTGACCTTCAACGACCACGAGGACTCCACCAAGAGCTACGCGCATACCCGCCAGTTCTACCATCCGGCCGTGCACGCGGATTTCATTCCACCGAAAAAACCCATCCGTGCCGCCTACGAGGAGGGCGAGGCCATGCCGGTGGAGTTGCACGACGGCAGTACCGTGGTGCTGCGCAAGGTGTCGCGCGACTACAATCCCAAGAACCGCGGTGAGGCTTATGCCTATCTGCACGCGCACCAGAAACAGGGCGAGATTGTCACCGGCCTTCTCTATATAGACGAAGACCAGCGCGAGATGCATGACATCAGCAACACCGTCAGCCAAGCGTTGCGCGATTTGCCGTACGCGGAACTCTGCCCCGGCGCCAAGGCCCTGGACGAAATCCAGAACCTGTATCGCTGAGCCTGCGCCGCACTGCGCCCTGACACGCATGCGCACGAAAGGCGTAAAATTCCATGCCTGCCCGGGTCCAAAAAAACAATCCAACTTTCTGGAGGTGTCTCATGTCGCTGTCCATGTATCAGGCGTCCGTGCCGGTGTTCATCCGCGCGCTGACCAATCTGTCCGCAATCCTCAGCAAGGGCGAAGCCTACGCACAAGCGAAAAAGATTGAGCCGGCGGTGCTGCTGAACGCACGCCTGTTTCCCGATATGTTTCCGCTGGTGCGTCAGATACAGCTAGCGAGCGATGCCGCCAAGGGCTGCGCGGCCCGGCTGGCCGGCCAGGAGCCGCCGAGCTTTCCGGATACGGAGCAGACATTCGCGGAACTGCATGCGCGTCTCGACAAGACCGTTGCCTTTCTCAAGACCTTGAAACCCGCGCAGATTGATGGCTCCGAGGAACGCGCCATCGAATTGAAGATGCGCGATCGTACCGTGCACACCAAGGGTCGCGAGTACTTGCTGGAACGGGCGCTGCCAAACCTGTTCTTCCACGTCACCACGGCCTACGACATCCTGCGTCACGTCGGCGTGGAAGTCGGCAAGCGCGATTATCTGGGCTCCTGATCGGCCCCTGCCTATGGATTGATGCACCCTCGCTTTGGGAGAGCCTGCCCCGCATTTCGCAGGGCAGTTACGGCAAAAACGGATGTGCTACATCCAGCTACGCGTCTCTATTGGGACGCCGAGCCGGGCAAGTATGGACTAAGCTGACGGGCGGGTGGATACAGTCGCCATGCGGAGTCAAAGCCGCGGGAACTTCATGGAGTGGCCGGTCAAATATGATGCTTCTCCCGCAACGAATTGGAGATATTCGATGACCTTCAGGAACTTTCTCGATTACAGCGCGCCGCGCGTTTTGAGCGTGCTGCGCATCGTGGTCGGCCTGATGTTCATGGAGCACGGGACATCCAAGCTGTTCCATTACCCCGCATCCATGGGCCATATCAAGCTGTTCTCCCTTTTTGGTCTGGCCGGAATTCTCGAGACCTTTGGCGGCGCGCTGATTGTGCTCGGTTTGTTCACCCGGCCGGTGGCGTTCATTCTGTCCGGCGAAATGGCATTTGCGTATTTCATGGCGCATGCGCCACGCGGCTTCTTTCCACTCATCAATCAGGGCGAAGCCGCGGTGTTTTATTGCTTTGTGTTCCTGTACTTCGCGGCAGCCGGCGCCGGCACCTGGGGGCTGGATGCGTGGCTGTGGCGGTCGCGTGCGGCCAGGGTGGCGGCAACCTGAGAAATACAGCCGGCCGCCATGAAAGAGCTGAAGCACGAAGGCGAACTGGTGAAGGCGGCGATTCTCGCCGGAGTGCAGTATGCCGAGAAGCGCGGTGCGGCGGTGTTCGAGCCGACGGACTCGGCAAGCGAAAAGATCCTGTACATTTACCGCCTGCTGGTGCACGACAAGCTCATGCAGCCGCTGCCCGAAGACCAGGTGTCGCAACAAAGCATGCGCCACAAGCTCGCCATCTGGTATGCAAAGCAGTTGCCACCGGATCATCCATTGCTGAAATGAAACGATGGCCAAAGCGTCATGAACGCCAGGGCGCGTCACTGGTACGTATATCTGCTTGAATGCCGCGGCGGACGGTTGTACGCGGGCATCACCACCGATGTTGAACGGCGCCTGCGCGAGCATCGCGCGGGGAAGAAGGGCGCGCGTTTCACGCGTGCGCATCCACCGGTGAGAATCGTGGCCGCGGTGCGCGTCGCATCCAGGGCAGCGGCGCTTCGGCTTGAGGCGGCCGTCCGGAAACTGCGCCGCGCACAGAAACTGCGCTGGGCAGCGGCCAGGGGGATCGGGAACGCGTGGACAGCTTCGATTACGTGATCGTGGGCGGCGGCGCGGCGGGCTGCGTGCTGGCGAGCCGGCTGTCCGAGGATCCGACCGTGCGCGTCTGCTTGCTGGAAGCGGGGGGCGAGGGCCGCAACTGGCTGGTGCGCGTGCCCTTCGGCATGGTGCTGAGCGTACCGACGCCGCTCATCAACTGGGGTTTCAAGACGGTTCCGCAAAAGGAACTCAACGGTCGGCGGCTGTACCAGCCGCGCGGGCGGGCACTGGGCGGTTCGAGCGCCATCAACGCCATGATCTACACGCGCGGCCATCCTTCCGATTACGACGCGTGGGCCGCGGCCGGCAATCGCGGCTGGTCCTGGAGCGAGGTGCTGCCGTATTTCAAGCGCACCGAAGCCAACGCACGCTGGCGCGACGATTACCACGGCGATGACGGGCCGCTGCCGGTGGGCGATGCGTTCACGGACAATCCGATGCACGCGGTGTTCCTGGATGCGGCGCAACAGGCGGGGTTTCCGCGGACGGACGATTTCAACGGCGCCCGGCAGGAAGGCGTCGGGGTGTATCAGGTGACGCAGCGTATGGGCGAACGCTGGAGTGCGGCGCGTGCCTATCTCGAGCCGCACGTTTTGCGCGCAAACCTGTGTGTGCTCACCGGGGCGCGCGCACGGCGTGTGTTGTTCGAGGGCCGGCGCGCCCACGCGGTGGAATACCGCCGCGGCGGACGGATACACAGCGTAGCGGCCAGGGCGGAAATCATCGTGTGCGCCGGCACATTCCAGTCGCCGCAGTTATTGATGCTTTCCGGCGTGGGCGACGGCGAGGCTCTCAGGCGCTGCGGCATCGCCGTCGTGCAGCACTTGCCGGGTGTCGGAGAAAATCTTCAGGATCACCTTGACTACACGTTGATCCACCGCGCGCGAAGCCCGCATCTCATAGGTTTCTCGCCGCGCGGCGTCGCGCACCTGCTGCGCGAGCTCGTCCGCTACCAGCGTGAGCGCCGCGGTATGCTGGCCACGAATGTGGCCGAAGCCGGCGGCTTTCTCAAGACCGATGCGGCGCTGGCGAAGCCCGACGTGCAACTGCATTTCTGCGTGGCCATCGTCCACAACCACGGCCGCACGCTGCGGCACCTGTTCCACGGCTATTCGCTGCACGTGTGCGTGCTGCGTCCGGCGAGCCGCGGGAGCGTGCGGCTTGCGAGCGCCGATCCCGAAGCCGCGCCCGCGATTGATCCCGCCTACCTGAGCGAGCCGCGCGATCTGGACGTGCTGGTGCGCGGCTTCCGGCTGGCGCGTCGCATACTCGATGCGCCGGCGTTCGCTCCCTATCGGCGCCGCGAACTGTTCACCGCGAACGTACATTCCGAAGAGGAAATCCGCGCCGCCATCCGCGCACGCTCCGAGACCATTTACCACCCGGCGGGCACCTGCCGCATGGGCGACGACCGGAGCGCCGTGGTGGACGCGGAACTACGGGTGCGCGGCGTTGACGGCTTGCGGGTCGTGGATGCCTCGGTCATGCCCACGCTCATCGGCGGCAATACCCAGGCGCCCACCATGATGATTGCCGAGAAAGCGGCGGATTTATTGCGCCGCGCGTAAACAGCGCGTAGAGGGATTCGGGTCAGTCTGCATGCGCGGGCGATTGCGCGGGCATAGGCACGGTTGCCGGCCTGAAAATCGGCGGCCGGATGTTTGGCAGGAATACCGCCATGATCCCGAGCAGCGGCAGGAACGCACACACCTGATAGACAAAGACGATGCTGAATTTGTCGGCCAGAGCGCCGAGTACGGCGGCGCCTATGCCGCCCATGCCGAAAGCCAGCCCGTAGAACAGTCCGGATACCACGCCGATGCGGTGCGGCATCATGTCCTGCGCGTACACGATGATCGCGGGGAATGCCGAGGCCAGGATCACGCCGATCACCACGCTCAACACGCCGGTCCACAGCAGGTCCACGTGCGGCAACAGCAGCGTGAACGGCGCCACGCCCAGAATGGACACCCAGATCACGGCCTTGCGGCCGATGCGATCGCCGAGCGGTCCGCCAATCAGCGTGCCGGCCGCTACCGCGGCCAGGAATACGAACAGATGGTACTGCGCATCGCGCACCGAAGTGCCGAAGTGATGCATCAGGTAAAACTCGTAGTAGCTGCTGATGCTGGCCAGATAAAAGAACTTGGAGAAGATCAGCACCATCAGCACTGCCAGCGTGCGCGCAACCAGCTTGCGCGGGTACGGCGGTCCGGCCGCCCTGATCCTGTGTGGTACGCGTTCTGTGATGTGGCGCTTGTACCAACCGCCGACCTGGATCAGCACCACGATCGCAAGCAGCGCGGCGAGTGCGAACCAGGCGACCTCGCCGCGGCCGTGGCGCAACACCACCCACGCCGCAAGCAACGGGCCGAGCGAGGCGCCGAAGTTGCCGCCGATCTGGAACACCGATTGTGCGAGGCCGAAGCGTCCGCCCGAAGCCATGCGCGCCACGCGCGAGGACTCGGGATGGAACACCGACGAACCGCTGCCGATCAGCGCCACCGCGATCAGCAGGATCGAAAAATTGGGCGCCACCGCGAGCAGCACCAGTCCGCTCAGGGTGAAGCACATGCCGACCGGCAATGAATAGGGCATCGGGCGTTTGTCGGTGATCACGCCGACCACCGGCTGCAGCAGCGACGCGGTCAATTGAAACGTCAGGGTGATGAGCCCGACCTGCAGGAAGCTCAGGTGGAAATCGCCCTTGAGCAGCGGGTAAATCGCCACGATCAACGACTGCATCATGTCGTTCAGCAGGTGCGAGAAGCTGATGGCGCCGAGCACGTCGTAGCGCGTGGCGCGTTTGGGCTGGAGCAACTGGCCAGCCGCGGGCTCAGCCAGTGCGGGCGATGGGTGCGAGACGATTTCGTGCATGGAAGGTTTTCAGCCTGCGGCACACTCCGGTGCGGAGAGCACCGGGGTCATGCCGGGCAGACCGGCGGAGTTCTGTGGGGCGTGGATACTGGCGTGCCGTTATGTAATGACCGGCACCATTATATAGCCGAGCAGTTTCGCGTGTTATGTCGTTGCCACAGACATTCTGCGTTACACACGGTGGATGGCCACGCAGGCGCGGATTGGGGTCGCGTGCCACCGAGTTTCTAAGAGCCCCTAACAAAAATGAATACCCGTGATAAATCCCCCCGCGCGCCAAGCGTGCTCCCCCCTTTGCAAAGGGGGGAGGGGGATTTCAGCTGTGCCGAGTGGTTCCCCGCGCCCATTTTGTTAGACGCTCTAAGCAAATATGAACCTTTATGAACCTTGAGCGATTGGACTGTTGCATCGTTGCGGTATTACATAAAAATCCAAATCGGAAACACCGTGCAGATCAAGGCGTGAAAGCGCCGACGTGTGGTATAAAACCTCCGATGTACGGAGCTAGCTCCTACAGTGCGCTGCGTGGTAAGGGCCACACCGTGTGTAAATAAACCTCTCACAGGAGGCCCGGATCATTCAGCGATAGGTCAAATCATTGGTAATTCGGAGGTTTTTCCAATGAACGTTCTATTCGCTTCAAAAAAGTCCAAAGGTGTTACATTCAGAACCAATACGTCCGTCCGTCGCATGGATCTCGGCATCCAGAAACTGGTCGGCCCCGCCAAGGACAAGCTCATAATGAAAGCGTATGCATGCAACAATGCCTTGGCTACAGCTTGAGCTTGAGTTCTGCAATTACAAAGGAAATAGGCAACTGATCAGTGCCGTTTAATCAGGGACTTATGGGCCCGTCCGGATTTACAATCTGCGAGTCCGGGCGGGCCCGATTCTTGGAATGCAGTATTACTCCCGTCTGACCAAAGGACGTTCATGCGAAACGCGCAGGAATATCTCGATACCCTTGCGCGCCTGCCGCGCCCTTACCGTCTAATGCCGCCGGCACGGGACCGCGCCGGTCAGCACGAAGCCGACACGGTAGAGGCCAACACCCGCGAATTCGCCTCCGCCAATCTGCATCATTTGTTACCCGACCTCCCCCTGTCGGCACATCCGCAAATTATTGATGAAATCCTGTTGCACCGGCTCATGGCGGAGCTTGATGAAGATGGGTTATTCCTATTGGACAATACTCATGTCCAAGACCCGCATTCGGTGCTGCCTGCAGCCAAAAACGCGCCGGTCATTTTCTGCACGTTCCACTTTGGGTCGTATCGGCTGATTAACATGCTTCTGATGAGTCGAAGCTTCAACTATTTGCTCCCCGTTGAAGACCATATTTACACTGCTCAGAAAGCCATATTTATGGATCATACCGAGGGATACAAGAAGCACTTCCATAGTACGCCCCAATTTGTGGTGGTAAATGCCGAGGAACCTACAGCGGCGCTGACCATGGCGCGTAAGGCCAGAGCAGGCTGGTCATTGCTGGCTTATATAGATGGCAATACCGGCGTGCAGGGTGGGGCCAGGAAAGACGCCAAGATGCTCAAGGTTCCGTTGCTTGGCCGGCTCATCTACGCGCGCAGGGGGGTTGCCTTTTTGTCGCATTTTCTCAAACTTCCGATCGTGCCGGTATTCTGCGAATTCACGGGACCGGTGGATAGACGTTTGATTTTTCATGAACCGATCCAGCCAAGTAGAGCCGACACTGATCGGGATGCTTTTTGCCAAACAGCGACGGAACAGTTGTACGCGTTGCTCGGCACGTATCTCAAAAAGTCTCCCTCGC
>JAGXAZ010000097.1 GCA_018971365.1 Gammaproteobacteria bacterium
TCGTGGACGCGCACGTCACCACACTCACCGCCGCGGTCATGCTGTTCCTGTTCGGCGCCGGTCCGGTCAAGGGCTTTGCCGTCACTTTGTCGCTCGGCATCCTGACCTCGCTGTTCACCGCCATCATGGGCACGCGCTCCATCGTCAACTGGGTTTACGGCGGGCGCAACCTCAAAAAGCTGCCGGTGTAGGAGCGCGTCATGGAGTTTTTCCACAAAGTCCCGAATATCAACTTTCTGGGTCTGCGCAAGTTCACTTTCGCGGCCTCGATTGCCGTGCTTATCTTGGCGGTAGTGTCGCTCTCGATTCATGGCCTGAATTTTGCGGTGGATTTCACCGGCGGCGTGACCGTGCAGGTTGCTTATCCCGGTCCGGCCAATCTGCAGCAGATTCGCAGCACGCTCGTGGCCGATGGCTACAAGGATGCCATTACCCAGACCTATGGCACGCCGGATGAAGTACTGATTCGCCTGCAACCCAAGAAAGGCGTGTCCGGCAAGGACACCGGCAACGCGGTGCTGGCCCTGCTGCAGAAAGCCGACCCGCAGGTGCGGCTCGAACAGGTGAATTTTGTCGGCCCCGAAGTGGGGCGCGACCTGGCCACCAAGGGCGCGCTGGCATTCGTGCTGACGCTGGCCGGAATCCTGATCTATATCATCTTCCGATTCGAATGGCGGCTCGCCGTGGGCGGTGTGCTTGCCACGTTGCACGATGTGGTGTTCGTGGTGGGATTTTTCTCGGTGTTCCATCTGGAATTCGACCTGAACGTGCTGGCGGCGGTGCTGGCGGTCATGGGCTACTCGGTGAACGATACCGTGGTGGTCTTCGACCGCATCCGCGAGGACTTCCGCATCATGCGCAAGGGCACGCCCATCGAGATCATCAATCTCGCCATCAACCAGACGCTGTCGCGCACCATCATCACCTCGGGCACCACGCTGCTGGTGGTGATCGCGCTGCTGATTCTCGGCGGCCCGGTGCTGCACGGCTTTTCCGTGGCGCTGCTGGTCGGCATCATCGTCGGCACCTATTCCTCCATCTACATCGCCAGTGCCGTCGCGCTGGTGCTGGGCGTGAGCAAGAAAGACCTAATGGTCAGGGTCAAGGAAGAAAAGAAAGTGGACGACATGCCGTAGTGCACGTCGTTCCCGCGCAAGCGGGAACCAGTTCTTGATGGAGAAGGCGCCACCGGCGCCTTCACTTTTTGTGCGGCCTTCGGCCGCGAGATTTATGGCGGGGTTTCGCCCCCCCCGCACGACGAGCCTATTTTCTTTGCCCGTCCAAAGAAAATAGGCGAAAAGAAAGGACGCCCCCGGATGCCGACCCTTCGGGTTACCCTGTGCGCTTCCTTCGCTCGGGACTTCGCAGACGGCACATCCCTGTGCCGCTGCAAAGGCTCGCCATCCTGGCTTCGCCCGCTGCGCGGCCTGGCCCTCGCTCAGTCCAGTGCTCGGCGGCATCCAAGGGGATACTCTGAGCTTTTCTTTTTACTCAAGCAGGAGGGGTTGAGTGAGTAGGAATACTTACTTCGTTTCTTGAAGTGATCGAAAGCACATGTTCTTAATTAAGGTCAATAAATTTTCTAGGAACCCGATTAAGCAAATCTTCTGGTGGGTACTCTTTGTACCCGGTCGTCCTGTATTCAAGTTCCTTTGATTTGTAATATCTGTTTAACATTGAAAGAGCCCGCTTATCTTCAGTGGTCATATTGCAATAATTGGAGAGTCCGCAGGTATTGGCCCAATCGTACGCAAATTCCATGTCATGTCCAATTGATTTTAGGCATTCTAAAGTCCCATGATTGGCACGGATAAATGCCTTCAGCGCTTCCTCAATCCCATGACCCAGCAAATAGTACCTGACATTCATTAGCTTGTTTTTGCCTACAAGCAATTTCACCGCCTGAAGTATATTGTTTGCGTCAGTCCAAAGCCCCATTCCGGTTGTTCTGGAATCGTCAGCATTTGTCATGGCAACAGCAATCTCTACTTAAAATTGAGAATGGATTTGAATTCTTCCGCCAACGCCTTAAATATTTTTTCCCCACCCACCAGAATATCTCCATTTTCAGGAATGCCGAGCGCACCATCAAAGTGGCCGACCAGGCCGCCGGCTTCCTGAATCAGCAGCACACCGGCGGCAATGTCCCAGGGCTTCAGTCCCATCTCCCAGAAGCCGTCGAGGCGGCCGGCGGCCACGTAGGCAAGATCCTGCGCGGCCGAGCCGGCGCGGCGCAGGCCCGCGGTCTTGCGCGCCACCACTTCGAACATGCGCATATACAATTCCAAATTCTGGCTTTCACGGAAGGGGAAGCCGGTGCCGATGAGCGCGCCGTCGAGAGTCTTCAAGGACGTGACGCGCATGCGTTTGCCCTCCACCTGCGCGCCCTCGCCGCGGCTGGCGGTGAACAATTCCTGGCGCATGGGATCGTAGATAACGCCGTGTTCGAGACGGCCGCGATGCTTGACGGCAATGGAGACGGAAAATACCGGAAAGCCGTGGAGGAAGTTGGTGGTGCCGTCGAGCGGATCAATGATCCACTGAAACTCGTCGTTGCCGGGGTGCTGGCCGCTTTCTTCCGCGAGAATCGCGTGATCCGGATGTGCCTTGCGGATGATGTAAATGATTTCATCTTCCGCCAGCCGGTCCACCTGGCTGACGAAGTCGTTGTGTTCCTTGGCCTTGACGGCAAGCCGGTCCACGCGATCGAGGTGGCGCACGATGATGTCACCGGCTTTACGTGCGGCGGCGACCGCGATATTCAACAAGGGATGCATGACATTACTCCGCGGGCGCGGCGGGGCGCGTAGAATAGCAGAAGCCCACACGCCCCTCCATTAATATGCCGCGTCACATCCGTATCGTACTGGTGGAACCCAGCCATCCGGGCAACATCGGCGCCGCAGCGCGCGCCATGAAGACCATGAGCCTGGATGCGCTGGTGCTGGTGCGTCCGGCGCGTTTTCCGGATGCCGAAGCCAATGCGCGCGCGTCCGGTGCGCTCGATGTTTTGCGCCTGGCTCGCGTGGTCGCTACCCTGGATGAAGCGCTGCAGGGCTGCACATTGGTTGCGGGTACGAGCGCGCGGCCGCGCGACCTCGGCCCGCCGCCTCTGACTCCGCACGCGTGTGCGGCGATGCTTCGGCAGACCCCGCCCGATGTGGACGTCGCGTTGCTGTTTGGCCGCGAGCGCACCGGTCTGACGAACGAGGAACTCGAGCGCTGCCATTTCCTCGTGCACATTCCCGCGAATCCCGAATACAGCTCGCTCAATCTCGCGGCCGCGGTGCAGATCCTGGCCTACGAACTTCTGCTGGCGCGCGGCAGCACGTCTGCGGCCACGGAGGGCGACGCGTTGCCCGCGAGCGTCGAGGACATGGAAGGCCTGTACGCACATCTGGAATCGGCCGCGGTTGCCGCCGGCTTCCTCGATCCGCAGCATCCCAAACATCTCATGCGCCGGCTGCGCCATCTGTTCAACCGGGCGCAGCCCGATCCGCGCGAAATCAACATCCTGCGCGGTCTGCTCACTGCGCTGCAGCGCACCCGGCACGGTTGAGCAGGGGCGGCGGGTATAATAAGCCGCAGAATCATGAGTATTTTCCTCGACCATAACGCCACCACACCGCTGGAGCCGCGGGTGCTGGATGCCATGTTGCCGCTATTGCGCGGCACGCACGGCAATCCCGCGAGCGTGCATCGTTTCGGGCGTGAAGCGCGCGTCGCATTGGACCGGGCGCGCGCGCAGGTGGCGGCGCTGGTCAATGCCCAGCCGCCGCAGGTGATGTTCACGAGCGGCGGTACCGAGGCCGATAATCTGGCGCTGCGCGGCGCGGTCCACGCTGCGCCCCGTAGCCGGCTGCTGGTCAGCAGCATCGAGCATGCCGCGGTGCAGGAAACCGCCGACGCTTTGGCCAAAGACGGCTGGGCCGTGGAGCGCATTCCGGTGGACAGCGAGTGCCGCGTGGATTTGCCTGCGCTCGAAAAACTGCTCGACGGCGGCGCGCGGCTGGTGTCGGTCATGCTGGCCAACAACGAAACCGGTGCCATTCAGGACGTGTGTGCCGCAGCCGGACTCGCGCACGCCCGCGGTGCGCTGCTGCACACCGATGCGATCCAGGCGGCCGGCAAAATGCCGGTGGATTTCACAGCGCTGGGCGCCGACTTGATGACGCTCTCGGCGCACAAATTGAACGGCCCACGCGGCGTGGGTGCGCTGATCCGGAACCGGCGCGTGGACCTGTCACCGCAGATAACCGGCGGCGGCCAGGAGCAGGGTTTGCGCGGCGGTACCGAGAATCTTGCCGGCGCCGTCGGCTTCGGTGTGGCCGCGGAGCTGGCGCGAGTGGAATTGAACGCGCGCTGCAGGCATTTGCGCGCGCTACGCGATCACCTGGAAGCGCAACTGAAGCAGTTGTCCGGCGTGCGGATTTTCGCTGCGCACGCGGAACGCCTGCCGAACACCGTGCAGTTTGCCATCGACGGTTATGCCGGCGAATGGCTGGTGATGGAACTGGATCGGCGCGGTTTCGCAGTCTCGAGCGGGTCCGCCTGTCACAGCGCCAGCGGCCGGCCGAGCCACGTGCTGCTTGCCATGGGGTGCAACGACACCGTCGCGCGCGGTGCAGTGCGCGTGAGCCTGGGCGTTGAAAACAGCGTGGACGACCTTGACGCACTGCTGGCGACGCTTGGCGCGATCACGGCCCGGCGCCGCGGCGCCGTGGCGTTTGCTTAGAGCACAAAATGCGCGCCTGCGGCAAATCGCTCGCATACCTCCGGGGTATCCGTGCCTCTCCCGCGTGGCCAGGGACAGCCGCGCTGGACCCGAATACGAAGCAGGACTGCGTAGCTTGAAAGGGGTGAGGGTGGATAGATTGCCCCTCAACCTCACCTTCTCCCCTCGAGAGGAGAAGGGATAGATGCCGTCTATTTTGTAGACGCTCTTAAGGGTTTCGGAGAACAGCATGCCGGAGAAAATCATTTATCTGGATTACGCGGCCACCACGCCGGTGGATGCGCGCGTGGCGCAGAAAATGGCCGGTTGTCTGACCTGCGAGGGACTGTTTGCCAATCCGGCATCGGCCCACGCTCCCGGGCGCAAGGCGCGCGGCGCGGTTGAGCAGGCGCGCGTGCAGGTGGCGGCGCTGGTGAACGCCGACCTCGGCGAAATAATTTTTACGTCCGGTGCCACCGAGTCCGACAATCTGGCCATCAAGGGCGCGGCGCATTTCTACCGCAACAAGGGCCGGCATGTGGTGACTTCACGCATCGAACACAAGGCGGTGCTCGATACCTGCAAACAGCTGGAGCGCGACGGCTTTGAAGTCACATATATAAAGCCAGACGCCGACGGGCTGATCGGACCGCAGGCGGTGGCGCAGGCGCTGCGCCCGGACACGGTGCTGGTTTCGATCATGCACGTCAACAATGAAATCGGCACCGCGAATGACATCGCTGCCATCGGAGCCATCGTGCATGCGCACGGCGCCTGGTTTCACGTGGACGCCGCGCAGAGCGCCGGCAAGCTGCCCATCGATCTCAAGCAATTGCCGGTGGATCTGATGTCGTTCTCGGGCCACAAGCTTTATGGGCCGAAAGGCATCGGCGCGCTGTATGTGCGCAGCCAGTCGCACGTCAATCTCGATCCACTGATCCACGGTGGCGGACATGAGCATGGCCTGCGTTCCGGTACGCTGGCCACGCATCAGATCGTCGGCATGGGCGAGGCCTACCGCATCGCGCGCGAGGAAATGTCGAAAGATGTGACGCATTGCAGCGCGCTGCGTCAGCAATTGTGGCAGGCGCTGCATGCCGAAGTGCCGGAAGCATTGTTGAACGGCCATCCCACCCAGCGCGTGTGCGGCATCCTCAACGTGGGCTTCCCCGGCATCGAGGGTGAAAGCCTGCTGTTCGCCTGCCATGACTTGGCCGTGTCGGGCGGCTCCGCCTGTACCTCGGCTGACAAGACACCATCATTCGTGTTGCGTGCGCTTGGGCGGGACGATCAGCTCGCCGGCAGCAGCATCCGCTTCAGCGTCGGGCGCTTCACCACCAAAGAGGAGGTGCAGACGGCCGCTCACATCGTGAGTGGGGAATACCATCGCCTGCGGGAACTTGCGCCCGCGGCCGGTTGAGCCATGTCTGATCCATTTGCTGGATACAACGACACGGTGCGGACGCATTTCCGCACGCCACGCAATGCCGGAAGATTTGCCGCCGGCCATGAACGCATTCTCGCGGGCAGCGCCGGCCAGCGCCGTCACGGCCGGGAGGTGGAGTTTCAATTGCAGGTCACCGCCGACGGCCGGATCGGCGATTGCCGCTATCACGTGTACGGCTGTCCCGCGACGATTGCGCTGTGCTCGCTTACCAGCGAAGCGCTCAAGGGCCGCACACCGGCCGAAGCCGCGGGCTTCAGCGTGGTGGCGTTGGCGGACCAGCTTGGCCTGCCGGCCGAGAAGCGCGATGCCGCCGTCACCGTGGAAGATGCTGTGCGCGCCGCCGCGGGGCGGTACAATGCCGCACTGGCGGTGTCGCCGGCTGTTCCGCAATTGCAGGCTTGAATATGGCGATTACGTTGACTGATTCCGCAGCCCGCCGCGTGCAAAACTACCTCGAGAAGCGCGGCGGTTTCGCTCTGCGCCTGGGAGTGAAGAAAACCGGCTGCTCGGGTTTCGCTTACGTGGTGGATTACGCCGACACCGCGAGTCCCGAAGACGTCGTGTTCGAGCAGCACGGCGTTAAGGTGCTCGTGAGCCGCGAGAACCTGCCGCTGCTCGACGGTACGCGCGTGGATTTCATCCGCAAGGGGCTGAACGAGTCGTTCCAGTTCGACAACCCCAACGTCAAGGATGCGTGTGGCTGCGGCGAGAGCTTTACGGTTTAACCCCCGGTTTTTCAGCGATTTACTCCGCCTTTTCGTTGCCTGAACCGCCCCGTAGCCGGTAAACTTACGCGCTTGAACGCGCCGGATTTCCGCTGCTCCAACGGAGTACGGGCCGGCGTCCTCCCACTTCCCGCCTGGAGTCGAGTTTGTGGCTATCGAGCGTACCCTGTCCATCGTCAAGCCGGATGGCGTGGCCAAGAACATCATCGGTGAAATCTATACCCGCTTCGAAAAGGCCGGGCTGCGCATCGTCGCGGCGCGCATGCTGCATCTGAGTCGCGCCCAGGCTGAGGCCTTTTACGTCGTACACCGCGCGCGGCCGTTTTTCAAGCCGCTGGTGGAGTTCATGATTTCCGGGCCGGTGATGGTGCAGGTGCTGGAAGGCGAGAACGCCGTCCTCAGGCATCGCGAGGTCATGGGCGCCACCGATCCGCAGAAGGCCGCGCCCGGCACGATTCGCCGGGACTTTGCCAAAACCGTGGACGAAAACGTGGTGCACGGTTCCGATGGCGCGGAAACCGCACGCCAGGAAATCGGTTTCTTCTTTGCAGATCTGGATCTCTGTCCGCGAACCCGCTGAGCGCACATGGCGGCCACTACCTCCAAAACAAATCTGCTGGGGCTGGAACGTCCAGAGCTGGAAAAATTCTTCGGCACACTGGACGCCAAGCCGTTTCACGCGCGCCAGGCGATGCAGTGGATGTATCAGCGCGGCGTCGCCGATTTCGAGGCCATGACCGATCTCGGCAAGCCGCTGCGCACCCGTCTCATGGAATGCGCGGAAATCAGCCTGCCGGCCGTACTCGGCGATCAGTTGTCCGCGGACGGCACGCGCAAGTGGCTGCTGGGTATGGACGCGTTCAACAGCATTGAAACCGTTTTTATCCCCGACGACGGGAGATCTACCCTATGTATTTCTTCACAAGTCGGCTGCGCCATGAACTGCAGCTTCTGTGCCACCGGCAAACAGGGCTTCAACCGCAACCTCACGAGCGCGGAAATCATCGCCCAGGTGTGCGTCGCGCAGCGCGCGCTGGGCGCGGCGCGCCCGATCACCAATGTGGTGTTCATGGGCATGGGCGAGCCGCTGGCCAATTACCGGAACGTGCTGCCGGTATTGCGCATTCTGCTCGATGACTTCGGCTA
>JAGXAZ010000098.1 GCA_018971365.1 Gammaproteobacteria bacterium
CGGCACCTGTTCCGGCGTGATGTCGAGTTCATAGCTGGGGCGGTTTTCCGCCAGCAGCACGCCGTTGCGGTCGTAGATCAGGCCGCGCGGCGGCATCACCGGCTCGGTACGCAGCCGGTTGCCTTCGGCCAGCGTCGCGTAGTGCTGATGGCTGACGATCTGCAGGTAAAACAGCCGCGCCACCACCGCCAGCATCAAGACCAGCCCGATGCTGCCGACCACGATTACGCGCAGGCTGAATTGATGGCGCTCCAGCCATTCATTGCGGATGCGGATACGCGCCACGTCAACTGACCTGGAAACGCTGCTGCAACATGCCGAGGAGCTGCATGGTCCAGGGCCACAGCAGGGTGGTGATCAGCACCGGCATCCAGCGCAACAGCGCGCCTTGGGTGAAACCCAGCATGCCGTCAATCCAGAAAAGCACGAAGGTGTAGAGCAGCATCAACAGCAATACCACCAGCGTTTGCTGCCACCACGGGTAGACGCGGATCTGAAGGTGCAGCTTGAGCGTTATCCACGCGACCAGCAGCAGCGCGAATGCGTGCTCGCCGAGCAGCGAGCCGGTGAGCGTATCGAGGAGAATACCGGCACAGAAGGTTACCAGCAGGCCCACGCGATTGGGCAGGAACAGGCACCAGAACACCGTGGTCAGCAGCAGCCACGCCGGCCGGAACGGTTCCGCCCAGTCCGGCAACGGCCAGACGCTGAGCAGCAGCGCCACCACGTAGGTGAGCACGATGACCCAGTTGGCGCGTCGGCGCAGCACGCTGTTCATCGCGGCTTCTTCCGTGCGGGAGTCTTCAGCTTGCGTGCCGGCGGTGGCGGCGGGGAGGGCGGCGCCACGGCGGGGAAAAACAGCAGCACCGTGTGGCCGCCGTTGAGTTCGGCCACCGGCCGGGCGCTCACGCTGGCAAACGGTTCCGCGGGGTTGCGTTGCACGCGGGTGACCACCGCTACCGGGTAGCCGGCGGGATAGCGACCGCCGAGGCCCGAGGTCACGAGCAGATCGCCCACCTGCACGTCGGCGTTATTGGCCAGGTACGGCAGCGACAGCGCGTTGACGTCCACGCCGCCGACCGCCAGGGTACGCAAACCCGTGCGGTTGATTTGTACCGGTGTGGCCTGATTGGGATCGGTGATGAGCGCGGCTTCCGAGGACCACGGGTCCGCGCGAATGATCTGGCCGACGATGCCGTGTGCATCGAGCAGCGTCTGACCGTCGTAAACCCCGGCGCGCGTACCCTTGTTGATGGTCATCATGTGGCGGAACGGGTCCATGTCCACGGCCAGCAGCGAGGCGGCCATTACGTGTCCGTCCACGCGTTTGCCGGCCTGCAGCAAGTCGCGCAGCTGGGCGTTTTCCTGCTCGAGCGCCTGGAATTGCTGCAATTGCGCGGAGTCGGCCAGCAATTGCTGGCGCATGGCCGCGTTGGCACGCACCAGCGTGCGGTGCGTGGCCAGTTTTTCTCCGGCCCAGTCGGCCAGTGCATACGGGGCATTCACCGCCGCCTGGATGGGATACACCACGGTAGAGAGCGCGGCGTGCACGCGCGTCAGGTGGCCGCGCTGGTGGTCGTAGAACATCAGCAGGATGCAGGTCGCGATCAACAGCAGCATGCGCAGCGCGCCCGCGGGGTTGGGCGTGAACAATCGCGGCGCACGCTGCAGACGGTGCAGTCTGAGCATGCGCGTCAGCGTGTACGGACTGGAAACAGCACAGCAGTCAAACCGGTCTCCGGGCGCAACTCAGGCGCCGCTGGTGCGGCCATGATTTTCCGGGGAGCGGGCGGCGGCCGCAAGCGCCGCACAGACGGGGCGAATGCGACGGGCGCCGTCATTCGACGGCAAAAGTCTCCGGACCGAATTCGTCAATGAGTTCCAGTACTTTGCCGCCGCCGCGCGCCACGCAGGTGAGCGGGTCGTCGGCCAGAATCACCGGCAGGCCGGTTTCCTCGCGCAACAGCCGGTCCATGTCGCGCAGCAGCGCGCCGCCGCCGGTGAGCACGATGCCGTTGGTGGCCACATCCGAGCCGAGTTCCGGCGGGGTCTGTTCGAGCGCGGTCCGCACGGCACCCACGATGCCGGCCAGCGGTTCCTGCAGGGCTTCCAGAATCTCGTTGCTGTTGAGCACGAAGGTGCGCGGCACACCTTCCGACAGGTTGCGGCCCTTGACTTCAAGTTCGCGCAGTTCCTTGCCGGGGTAGGCCGAGCCGATCTCGTGCTTGATGCGCTCGGCTGTGGCTTCGCCGATGAGCGTACCGTAGTTGCGGCGCACGTAGCTGATGATGGCTTCGTCGCATTTGTCGCCGCCGATGCGCACCGAGGCGGCGTACACGATGCCGTTCAGGGAAATCACCGCGACCTCGGAGGTGCCGCCGCCGATGTCGAGCACCATCGAACCCTTGGCTTCGTGCACCGGCAGGCCGGCGCCGATGGCCGCCGCCATGGGTTCCTCGATCAGGTACACGCGGCGCGCCCCGGCGCCGGCGGCGGATTCGCGGATCGCGCGCCGCTCCACCTGCGTCGCGCCGTAGGGCACACACACCAGCACCCGCGGTGTCGGCCGGAAGTAGCGGTTGCCGTGCGCCTTGCGGATGAAGTGTTTGAGCATCTGCTCGGTGACCGTGAAGTCGGCAATCACGCCGTCCTTCATCGGGCGGATGGCGACGATGTTGCCGGGTGTGCGTCCCAGCATGCGCTTGGCGTCGGCGCCGTAGGCTTCGATGACCTTGTTGCCGCGTCCCGGCTCTTCGCGGATCGCCACCACCGAGGGCTCATTGAGAATCACGCCCTTGCCGCGCATGTAGATCAGCGTGTTGGCGGTGCCGAGGTCTATGGACAGGTCGGTGGAAAAGAATCCACGCAGGCTTTTGAACATGGGCATCTGTTTTGTGACGCTTACGGATGACGGCCCCGTTTGAAGGCGCATTACTCTAACAACGGCGACCCGTGGCGGCAAGCCGGTTCATGGCATAATTTGCTGAAAATCCCCGGATTTTCCCCGGGTGGCTCCATGGAGCACGAGTATGGCGTTGACCCCGGCTGAAGTCAGGACCATTGCACGTTTGGCGCGCCTGGCCATCGGCGAGCAGGACATTCCGCACTACGCCCGCAACCTGTCGCGCATCCTGGAATTCGTGGCGCAGCTCGACAGGGCCGACACCCGCGACATCGCGCCCATGGCGCATCCGCTCGATATGGCGCAGCGCCTGCGTGAGGACGTCGTTACCGAGACCGACCAGCGCGATGTGTTCCAGCAGAATGCACCCCAGGTGCAGGCCGGCCTGTACATTGTGCCCAAGATCATCGAATGACCGCAGGCGCGGTCCCAGGCTGCGCCGGAAAAAATCACCGACCATGTACACGCATACCCTGACCGAACTGGCGCGCGCCCTCAAGGCACGCAAAATCTCCAGTGAAGAGCTGACGTGCACGTATCTCGCGCGCATCGAGCGCTTCAATCCGGAACTCAACGCGTTTGTCACCGTGCTGCGCGAACCGACGCTGGCCGAGGCGCGCGCGGCGGATGCGCGGCTTGCGAAAGGCGATGCCGGTGCGCTCGCGGGCGTGCCCATCGCGCACAAGGATATTTTCTGCACCGCGGGCGTAAAAACCAGTTGCGGTTCGAAGATGCTCGACAACTTCGTTGCGCCTTACGACGCGCACATCGTGACGCGCCTCAAACAGGCGGGTAGCGTGCTGCTCGGCAAGACCAACATGGACGAGTTTGCCATGGGCTCGTCCAACGAAACCAGTTATTACGGTCCGGTGAAAAATCCCTGGGACCGGACGCGCGTGCCCGGCGGTTCCTCCGGCGGTTCGGCGGCAGCGGTGGCCGCGCGCCTCGCACCCGCGGCCACCGGCACCGACACCGGCGGCTCCATTCGCCAGCCGGCGGCGCTCACCGGCCTGACCGGCATCAAGCCCACCTACGGGCGCGTGTCGCGTTACGGCATGATCGCGTTCGCATCCAGTCTGGATCAGGCCGGTGTGATCACGTACACCGCGGAAGACGCCGCGCTGTTGCTGAATGTGATCGCCGGATTCGATGCGCGCGATTCCACCAGCATGGACCGGCCGGTGCCGGATTACACCGCGACGCTGCAGCAGCCGCTCAAGGGCCTGCGCATCGGCGTGCCCGCGGAATTCTTCGACGCCGGGCTGGATGCCGGTGTAGGCCAGGCGGTACAGGCAGCACTCTCTATATATAAGAAGCTCGGTGCGCGTGTGCAGGAAATCAGCTTGCCGAACTTCAGCCTGTCGGTACCCACCTATTACGTGGTGGCGCCCGCCGAGGCCTCGTCCAACCTGTCGCGCTTCGACGGCGTGCGCTACGGCCATCGCTGCGAAAGTCCCGTGGACCTGATGGACCTGTACACCCGCAGTCGCGGCGAGGGGTTCGGCGCGGAAGTGAAGCGCCGCATCATGACGGGTACCTATGTGTTGTCCGCCGGCTATTACGATGCCTATTACCTCAAGGCCCAGAAGACCCGGGCGCTGATCCGCCGGGATTTCCTCGAAGCTTTCAGGAGCGTGGACCTGATCATGGGGCCGACCACGCCCACGCCGGCGTTCAAACTGGGCGAAAAAACCGAAGATCCGGTCACCATGTATCTCAATGACATCTACGCGAACGGGGTGAACCTTGCCGGTCTGCCCGGTCTGTCCGTGCCCATGGGTTTCGTGGACGGCCTGCCGGTGGGTCTGCAGATCATCGGCAATTATTTCGACGAGGCGCGCATGCTGGCCGCCGCACACCAATACCAGCGCGAAACCGACTGGCACCGGCATATCCCCAAGGGCTTCGAGTAACGGCCATGGAATGGGAAACCGTCATCGGGCTTGAGATCCATACCCAGCTGCTGACCCGGAGCAAGATCTTTTCGGGCGCCGCCACCGCGTTCGGCGCACCGCCCAATACCCAGGCCTGCCTCGTGGATCTGGGCTACCCGGGCGTGCTGCCGGTGCTCAATCAGGAGGCGGTGCGCATGGCGGTCAAGTTCGGGCTGGCCATCGGCGCCACGATCGCACCGCGCTCGGTATTCGCACGCAAGAATTATTTCTACCCGGACCTTCCCAAGGGCTATCAGATCAGCCAGTACGAGCTGCCGGTGGTGAGCCGCGGCAGCGTGGAAATCGAGCTTGAGGACGGCGCGAGCAAGCGTATCGGCATCACGCGTGCGCACCTCGAAGAGGATGCCGGCAAGTCGCTGCACGAGGGTTTCGCGGGCGTGTCCGGCATTGATCTCAATCGCGCCGGCACGCCGCTGCTGGAGATTGTCTCCGAGCCGGACCTGCGCTCGGCCAGGGAAGCCGTGACCTACATGAAGAAGATTCACACGCTGGTGCGCTATCTCGGCATCTGCGACGGCAACATGCAGGAGGGCTCGTTTCGCTGCGACGCGAACGTGTCCTTGCGGCGCAAAGGCGAGGTGAAATTCGGTACGCGCGCGGAATTGAAGAACATCAACTCGTTCCATTTCGTGGAGAAGGCCATCAACTACGAAATCGGGCGCCAGGCCGAACTGCTGGAAAGCGGCGGCAAGGTGGTGCAGGAAACGCGGCTGTACGATTCCAAAAAGAATGAAACCCGCTCCATGCGCAACAAGGAGGAAGCCAATGACTACCGCTATTTCCCGGACCCGGATCTGCTGCCGCTGGAGATCGCGCCGCAGCTCATCGAGGCGGTGCGCAACACCCTCCCGGAACTTCCGGATGCCAAGCGACAGCGCTTTGCTGAACGCTATGGCCTGTCCGGTTACGACGCCGGACTGTTGACCGCGAGCCGCGAGCTGGCGGATTACTACGAGGCGGTGGTCGAGGCCGTGGGTGGCGAGCCGAAAGCCTGTGCCAACTGGGTTATGGGTGAACTGGCGGCAGCCCTCAACCGCGACAATCAGGACATCACCGCGAGTCCGGTCAGCGCCGCGGCGCTGGCCGGTCTGATCAAGCGCGTGCTGGACAACACCGTTTCCGGCAAGCTTGCCAAGGAGGTGTTCGAGGCCATGTGGGCCGGCGAGGGCGACGCCGACGCGGTGATCGCCAAACGTGGTCTCACGCAGATCACCGACAGCTCGGCCATCGAGAAAGTCATTGAAGAAGTCATGGTGGCCAATGCCGAACAGCTGGCCGCTTACCGCGCCGGCAAGGACAAGCTGTTCGCGTTCTTCGTCGGGCAGGTGATGAAGGCCAGCAAGGGCAAGGCCAATCCGCAGCAGGTGAACGAGCTGCTGTTAAAGAAACTCAAGGGCTAGCGGAATTTTTTTTCATAATGACCATGGTGCTTGGTACTGAGTGCTGCGTGCTGCGTGAAAACAGGCTGGCATCTGGATTTTGTGCAGCACCCAGCACGCAGGACCCAGCACGCAGCACCCAGCACCTAGCACGCAGCACGTGGTTTCTAGATGCCTGAGCACGACACGCTGCGGCGTTTCATCTTCGAGCAGTTGCCGGTGCAGGGCCGCCACGTGCATCTCGATGCCAGTTGGCACGCGATCCAGCAGCACCGGGACTATCCGCAGCCGGTGCGCAGGCTTCTGGGCGAGGCCCTGGCCGCGGCGGCGCTCCTGTCCGCGATGCTCAAATACGAGGGCACGCTGAGCCTGCAGATTCGCGGCGGCGGTCCGGTTCACTTGCTGGTGGTGCAGTGCACCAGCGGTTTGCACCTGCGCGGGCTGGCGCACTGGCGCGGCGAACTTGCCGAGGACGCCGGCTTTCGCCAACTCGTGGGTGACGGACAGTTGGCGCTCACCATTGAGCAGATCCGTCAGGCCGAGCGCTATCAAGGTATCGTGGCATTGGAAGGCGACAGTCTTGCGGCTTCGCTGGAAGGCTACTTCGCGCGTTCCGAACAACTGCCCACGCGACTGTGGCTGCATGCCGGAGACGGGCCGGCGGCCGGCTTCCTGCTGCAAACCGTGCCGGGACGCGATCCCGCCGCCGATGCCTGGCAGCACGTGACAGTGCTGGCCGACACGCTCAAACCCGGCGAGCTCGGCAGTCTCTCGGCGCAGGAACTCCTGCACCGCTTGTACCACGAGGACGACGTGCGCCTGTTCGGCGCCGCGCCCGTGGCGTTCCGTTGCCATTGCTCGCGCGAGCGCATCGAAGCCACGTTGCGCGGTCTGGGGGCGGAAGAAGTGACCGGCATCCTCAAGGAACAGGGCAAGGTGCACGTGGATTGCGAATTCTGCGGTCGCGGTTACGATTTTGACGCGGTGGACGTGCAGACTTTGTTCGTTCCCGACGCACAATCCGCCCACTCCGGCGCAAGGCACTGATCCGCGCGTTCGCCCAGGCATTCATCTTTTGCGCGGCTTCGCCGCGTGATTGATGCGGGATTTCGCCCCGCCGACGAGCCCCTTTCTTTGTACGGACAAAGAAAGGGGCGAAAGAAAACCGCCCCGGTCGCGTGGTCGTCGAGTACGACGACTGCCCTCGCGCCTTGCTGCGCTGCGGGGTCGCGATTACGGCACTTCCCTGTGCCGAAATCGCGAGCGCGGACATCCTGTCACGCGCCCCTTCGGGCCAGCCTTGCTCGCGGCGGCACATCGGCACGCTCCAACGGGGTTTTGAGGAGTGCTGCCGAATGCCCGTGCTTATCCAAATACCACACGCGGCATCGCGGGTTGTCCTTCATAATACATTGATATATATCTCCTTTAGGGTCTGGCCCGGTTGCCCGGAGTGTAATAACGAAGCGCGCGTCGTTATTGGAATATCGTAGCGTGCGGTCCATTTACTGTTAGAGGTCATTAAATGAGGCCACTGTTCACAATTCACGCCGGGGAGTTCGTGGTCGGTGATCATATCGAGCGAAAGTTCCTGCGTG
This sequence comes from Gammaproteobacteria bacterium, assembly GCA_018971365.1. Classification (GTDB taxonomy): domain Bacteria; phylum Pseudomonadota; class Gammaproteobacteria; order Natronospirales; family REEB76; genus REEB76. The sequence goes on from JAGXAZ010000098.1 coordinate 7,835, forward strand.
TAAATCTTTGGGTACCGTCCCGCGATACGGGCACCGATCTCTTGGTTACAGATTCAAAGAATGAAAAATCCGTTTCCCTTCAAGTTAAGTTCTCACGAGATTTCCTGGCTACACACATGCCTTCAATTTTTCAAAAGCCGTTAAGGGCTTGCGGCTGGTGGTC
>JAGXAZ010000192.1 GCA_018971365.1 Gammaproteobacteria bacterium
CCAAATCTCTTCGCCCAGTGGGTAATAACCCGCGGCGGCATCGCAGTTATTGAGCTGATCGAACCACCAATGCCCAGGCCTTTGGCTGATTTCGCGTGCAGCCGCGATCATGTCTTTCACCAGCTTTTCGGTAATTTGCCTATTGTCGCTGCGGATGCAGGTAATCTCGGCACCCAAGGCGCGCATGCTGCCAATCTTTTCCTCGCTAAAGGCATCCGAGGTGACGATATGCAGCCTGTAACCCTTGGCTGCACAAACCAGAGCCAGTGATGCTCCGGTCGACCCCCCGGTATATTCAACGACCGTGCCGCCGGGCCGCAGGCGCCCGCTCGTTTCAGCCGCTTCTATTGCAGCCTTGGCCATTCGGTCTTTCATGTTGCCGGTGGGATTCGCGCCTTCGAGCTTGACCAGCACGCGTGCGCAGCCAGGCGGAACGACCCGATGCAGCTGGACCAGCGGCGTGTTGCCGATAGCTTCGAGAACATTGGCTGCGATGGGCACGTCTTGTCTCCTGGCCGGCCCTTTGTGGGTACGCAATGGCCGCCGCGTGCCTGACGCATTCGTGTTGCCGGACCCCAATTTATGCGTGCGCGGCCACACGCGGGATTCAGCCGGTTTTGACCTCGGGCAGGCCCATGTCAATTTCCTGGATGCGGCGGATTTCATCGCGCAAACGTGCCGCCTCCTCAAACTCCAAGTCGCGCGCGTGCTTGTGCATCTGCTGTTCCAGCTGTTTGATGAGCTTCAGGCGTTTTTCCGGCGCCATGACTTCATACCTAGCGCGGTCTTCGGCGACGTTGAGATAGGTTACCTTGGTGCCACCAGGCGCCGTGTTGCGAGCGCCTTCCATGATGTCTGCCACCGCCTTGCGGATACCCTGGGGCGTGATGCCATGCTGCTGGTTGTAGGCCATCTGCCGGTCGCGACGCCGGTTGGTTTCGTCCATGGCGCGCCGCATGGAGCCGGTGACTTGATCGGCATACAGGATCGCCTTGCCGTGCACGTTGCGCGCGGCGCGTCCGATGGTCTGGATCAGCGAACCTTCGGAACGCAGGAAGCCTTCCTTGTCTGCATCCAGAATCGCCACCAGCGACACTTCCGGAAGGTCCAGACCTTCGCGCAGCAGGTTGATTCCGACCAGCACGTCGAATATGCCGAGTCTCAAGTCGCGGATGATCTCGGTGCGCTCCACGGTCTCGATGTCCGAATGCAGATAGCGCACGCGCACTGCGTGTTCGGCCAAGTACTCGGTCAAATCCTCCGCCATACGCTTGGTGAGTGTGGTCACGAGCACGCGTGCGTTCTGCGCGGCGCGCGCACGGACTTCGGAGAGCAGATCGTCCACCTGGGTGCGCGCAGGACGCACTTCGACTTCCGGGTCCACCAGTCCGGTGGGGCGTACCACCTGCTCCACGGTCCGGTCGGAATGCTGCTTTTCATAAGGACCGGGTGTAGCGGAGACGAAGATAATCTGCGGCGCGCGCGCCTCCCATTCCTCGAAGCGCAGCGGCCGGTTAGCCAGCGCCGAGGGCAGA
>JAGXAZ010000193.1 GCA_018971365.1 Gammaproteobacteria bacterium
TTACTCATGTATAATTTGACCTCCGAGCGGGTCACTTGGTGGCCGCGGAGCCGAATTCAAGTCCCTGACGGCGTTTTTCCAGGTACTGGATTGAACTGAAACGGGCGCACTCCGCGCCCGGTTTCGCGTTTGGAGCCTGTCTCAGAGAGAGTTCGCGCGTGCCTGATCGTCATCACGAGTGACGGCATTGCGCGGGCGCACGTTTTTTTCATGGTATCGAATTTTGCCTGCAAGTTGAAGGAGCCATCATGCGCATCGGTATTCCCCGTGAATTGAAACCGCTGGAGGGCCGGGTCGGACTGATCCCCGCCGCCGCGGCCGAGCTGGTCCGCCATGGCCATCAGGTATGCATCGAGAAGGACGCCGGCAACAAGAGCGGATACCGCGATGAGCAATACCGCGCCGTGGGCGTCGAGGTCCTGCCCAGCGCCGCCGACGTGTACGCGAAGGCGGAAATGATCGTCAAGGTCAAGGAACCGATTGCGCCGGATCTGAAGCTGCTGCGCAAGGAGCACCTGCTGTTTTGCTATCTGCACCTTGCGGCGCTCCCGGATCTGACCGAGGCGCTCAAGAAAATAGGCTTGACCGCGGTGGCGTTTGAAACCGTCGAAGTGGACGGTCACACGCCGCTGCTCGCGCCCATGAGCGACATCGCGGGCCGGCTGGCGATCCAGGTGAGTACGCACCTGCTGCATCAGCCGCAGGGCGGCAAGGGCATACTGCTTGGCGGCGTGCCGGCGGCCAAACGCGGGCACGTGGTGGTCGTGGGCGCGGGTGTTGCGGGCGGTGCCGCGGCCACGGTGGCGGCCGGCTTGGGCGCAGAAGTCACGGTATTCGACATTTCCCGCGAGCGCATGGAGCGCATGCGCGCGCTGGGCGCGAACGTGACCGCGCTGTATTCGCACAAGACGGATATCGCCGAGGCGGTGAAGGCCGCCGATATCGTGGTGGGCGCCGTGCTGGTGACCGGTGCGAAAGCGCCGCACGTGGTTTCGGCCGACATGGTCAAGGCCATGCAGCCCGGGAGCGTGGTGGCGGACATTTCCGTGGACCAGGGTGGCTGCGTGGAAACCACCCGTCCCACCACTTGGGACAAGCCGACCTATGTCTGGGAAGGCGTGACCCACTTCACGGTCACCAACATGCCGGGTGCTGTGCCGCGTACCTCGTCGCAGGCGCTGTCGGCTGCCATCACGCCGTATGCGCTTAAACTGGCCGCCGGTAACTGGCGCGAGTCCCAGGCGCTGCGCAAAGGCATCAACGTCGAGGGCGGAAAGGTGATTCACCCCGCATTACTGACTTGATTGAATTTCTTTGTACACTGCCGGTTACATTTTCGTAGTATCAGGATGAAACGTGGCGCAGGCAACGCGCAAGGCTAACTCCCGCTCACCCCTCGCCATCCATCTGGTCCAGGGCCTCAAGGAGGCTTTGCTGTGGGTGTTGCTCGCCATTGCGGTGCTGCTGTTCGTCTGTCTGCTGACCTACAGCCCGCAGGATCCCAGCCCGTTCTTTAGCGGGGAGGGCGGCCGG
>JAGXAZ010000099.1 GCA_018971365.1 Gammaproteobacteria bacterium
TCGGCCTTCGCTGTCGCGGTTTCCGCCGGCTTTTTCTCGGCCTTGTCGGCCGCCGGCTTGTCACCGTCATCCAGCACATTGTGCCGGCGCGCGGACTTGAAATCGGTTTCGTACCAGCCTTTGCCCTTGAGACGGAATCCGGCCGCCGACACCAGTTTGCGCAGCGCCGGCTTGCCGCAGTTCGGACACTGCGTGAGCGCTGGCTCGCTGATCTTCTGCAGCGCTTCCAGACGGTGGCCGCAGGCGCGGCACTGGTACTCATATATAGGCATGGCAAACCCGTTGAAAACCCCGGGGGACTGCCCCATGTATGGGGCTTGCGCGCGCGGTGTCAAGCCCTTTCCCGCGGTTGGCAAGCGCGTGTCATTATAACTGCAACTCTCCCGGTTCCCGGCACTTGCATGACATCGGCTCCGAAGCACCATCACACCCTGCGCACGCTGCTGCCGTTCATCTGGGAATTCCGCGGTCGCGCCATGCTGGCCGTGGCTTTCCTGGTAATCGCCAAAATCGCCACCGTGCTGATTCCCGTGGCCCTGAAGCACCTGGTGGACGACTTGAACCCCGTGCACCAAACCGCGCTGGTCCTGCCCCTCGCCCTGCTCATCGGCTACGGCGCGCTGCGCTTCGCCAGCACCCTGTTCGGCGAACTGCGCGACCTGGTATTCGAATTCGCCGCGCTGCGGGCGGTGCGCCGCATCGCGCTGCGGGTGTTCCGCCACCTGCACGACCTGGACCTGGCCTTCCATCTCGAGCGCCAGACCGGCGGGTTGTCGCGCGACATCGAGCGCGGCACTCGCGGCATCAGCTTCGTACTGTCGTTCATGCTGTTCAACATCCTGCCGACACTGCTCGAGATCGGGCTGGTGTTGGGTATCTTCCTGTGGAATTTTTCCGCCTGGTTCGCGCTCATTATCGTGCTGTCGGTAGCGGTGTACATCGCGTTTTCCATCGCGGTCACCGAATGGCGCATGCAGCACGTGCGGCGCATGAACGAACAGGACTCCAGGGCCAACACCCGCGCAGTGGACAGCCTGCTCAATTACGAAACTGTCAAATACTTCACCAACGAAGAATATGAGGCCGGCCGTTACGACAACGAAATGGCGACCTGGGAGAAAGAAGCGCTCAAGACCCAGTACTCACTCTCTTCGCTCAACAGCGGCCAGGCGCTGATCATCGCGCTGGGCGTCACCGCCATGATGCTGCTCGCCGGCTACGAAGTAGTGCACGGCAAGATGACGCTCGGCGATTTCGTCATGGTCAACGCCTACATGGTGCAGTTGTTCATGCCGCTGAATTTCCTGGGCTTCGTGTACCGCGAGATGAAACGTTCCGTCGTGGACATGGAGCGCATGTTCGCATTGCTGGAGCGCAACACCCAGATCGCCGATCAGCCGGGCGCGACGGCACTGCAGGTCACGCACGGCGAGCTGCGGTTTGAAAATGTGCGCTTTGGCTACGGTCCGGACCGGGAAATCCTGCACGGCGTGAGCTTCAGCGTGCCGGCCGGCAAAAAGGTCGCGGTGGTCGGACCGAGCGGTGCCGGCAAATCCACGCTCGCACGCCTGATGTTCCGTTTCTATGACGCCAGCCAGGGCCGTATCCTGATTGACGGTCAGGATATCCGCGCCGTCACGCGCGACAGCCTGCGCCGCGAACTGGGCATCGTGCCGCAGGACACGGTGCTGTTCAACGACAGCATTTACTACAACATCGCCTACGGCCGGCCCGGCGCCGCGCGCGCCGACATCGAACGCGCCGCGGACATGGCCAATCTCAGGCAATTCATCGCATCCCTGCCGAAAGGCTACGACACGCTGGTGGGCGAGCGTGGCCTGAAACTCTCCGGCGGCGAAAAGCAGCGCGTCGCCATCGCGCGCGCCATCCTCAAGAACCCGCCGATCCTGGTGTTCGACGAGGCGACTTCGAGTCTGGACTCCAATGCCGAACAGGCGATTCTCGGCTCCTTGCGCGAACTCGCCGAACATCGGACCAGCCTGGTGATTGCGCATCGGCTCTCGACGATCGTGGATGCCGATGAGATCGTGGTACTGGATCATGGCCGCATCGTCGAGCGCGGCACCCACCGGGAGCTGCTGCGCGTCGGCGGCCTCTACGCGCAGCTCTGGACGTTGCAACAGCGCGAAGCTGAAGAGCGTGAAAAGCAAACTGTCGAATCCGCGCCTCCGGCATTTGCACTCAACGGCTAGCACTCGGACTCAGTAAAAATCGCGGCGGATACCGCCGCTCACACAAGATTTTGTAGGAGCGGTCGTACCGACCGCGATACCCGCGATTGAAAACGCCCCTGCAATTGAAATACTTGCGAGGCATCCGCGCAGCCAGTCTTCCCTCACTCCTCACTTCCTCGCCCCCACAGGTCAAGCATAAAGCCGCTTGCATTGCCGGCTGGTGAAGAATAAGACCAAACCATGGGCGATGCATGAATGCACCTTACAATAGCCGGATGCCAATCAATCGCTCCGTCCTTATCACCGGCTGCTCCAGCGGCATCGGTCTCGCGACTGCGCACGTTTTGAAAAACCGTGGCTGGCAGGTCATCGCCAGCGCCCGCCAGGACAAGGATGTGGCGCGCTTGAAGACAATGGGTTTCCAAGCCATGCGGCTCAACGTGGCCGATTCCGAGTCCATCGCCGCGGCACTGGATGTAACGCTCACTCTCACCCGCGGAAAGCTGGACGCATTGGTCAATAACGCCGGCCTTGCCATTCCCGGCGCGATAGAGGATTTATCCCGAGAAGTTTTCGAACGTCAGTTCGACACCAATTTCTTCGGCACAATCGAACTCACCAATGCCGTACTGCGGGTGATGCGCCGGCAGAGCCACGGCCGCATCGTGATGGTCAGCTCCATTCTCGGCCGTGTGGCGGTACCCTGGCGCGGCGCCTACAACGCCAGCAAGTTCGCCCTCGAAGGCATCACCGACACACTGCGCCTGGAACTGCGCGGCACGGACATCAAGGTGAGCCTCATTTGTCCCGGCCCGGTAAAAAGCCGCTTCCGCGACAACGCCCTCGCCAACTTCGACGAATACGTGGATGTTGCTTCAAGTCCGCACTGGGAAAGCTACGTGCGCCTCAAAGCCCAGACCGGCGAGACAAAAGACAAAACCCCGTTCACCGTTCCGGCGGAAGCCGTGGCCAAAAAGATTGCGCGCATCCTGGAAAGCCGCCGCCCGAAAGCACGCTATTACGTCACCCTGCCCGCCTATGCACTTGCCTTTGCCCGCTGTGTGCTGCCAACGCGCTGGATGGATGCCATCCTCTCTCGAATATAGGTATCTTGACAGCATATACGGCTCTGCCGTATAGTCAATTCCAACGCAGACAAGGACGTCGCATGGTCATTATCGAAACGCCATTGTTCTCTCGGCTCGTATATGACTACCTGGACGAGGATGAATATGCCGCCCTTCAATGGGCGCTGACACTGCATCCCGAACTGGGTACGGTCATTCCGCGCAGTGGCGGCCTACGGAAGATGCGATGGGCCATGCCAGGCAAAGGCAAACGCGGTGGACTGCGAGTCATCTATTACTGGAGAAATGGCGCGGGTGAAATCTGGCTGCTCACTCTTTACTCCCAAAATGAGTCTGCCAATATTCCACCTCACATTTTGAAGAAATTGAAAGAGGAAATTGACTTATGAAGCCGAAACGCGACATCGGGCAGGAGATTCTCGACGGCATCCGCGCTATCAAGGCCGGCAAAGGCAAGCGCTACACCGTCAAAATGCCAGATAATGTGCGCACCATCCGCGAACGCATGGATCTCTCACAGTCCGCCTTTGCTGCGCTGCTGGGCGTCAGTCTGCGCACCCTACAGGACTGGGAACAGGGACGCCGCAAACCGACTGGACCGGCTTACGCACTTTTACGAGTGGCCACACGACATCCAGAAGCGCTGATTAGCTGAGTTTTTTTTGATAGTCGAGTTGCTGGGTTCTTATGGAGCCTTCGGTGGAACAAATCACGACCGAACGCTTTCATCTCGATCGGTTTCTGGAAATCTTTCCGGACGCGCCTGTTGGCCAGCCGCAGAAAACAACACATCCAGATTTTGTAATCCCCACATGCGGTCACGTAGTAGGTATTGAATTAACGCAACTATATAAGATTGGGCAGAACTACAATTTTCAGCCCAGAGAAATCGAAGCATTCAGAGAAAAAATCGTCAGTTTGGCTAAGGATATTTACAGCAGCAAAAATGCTGCTCCGCTTGACGTGGGAGTACTTTTCTCTGAAATAGCACTCGCAGATGCTGAGGTTACAGCAAGAAAACTGGTCGCTGTCATCGAAGAGCTTGCTTCTGGCGATGAAGCCTGGCGTGTTGTGACGCATGATGAAATAGGCATGCCAGAAGAATTCTCCATTATTAGAATTATTAAAAGGCCATTACATGTCAATTATTTATGGAGCGTGTCTTACTCTGGTTGGCTTCCGGATTTAGACAAATCCGTAATTCAAACCGCCATTTCAAAGAAAAATGAGAAAATTGCACAATATCGAAAATATGCTGATGAATTGTGGCTGCTACTGGTTATGGATCAGATATATTTATCCAGCTCTTTTCAAATACCCGATTCGATAATAGCTCACACGTATGACTCGGCTTTCAACAAGACGATCTTATTTTCCTGCATTGATAAGAAATGGTGGAGCTTAAAGACAACAGCGCCTAAATAATCCCGAAGTTCCTTACAGTGGATACAGGCCACCCAAATATAATGCGTAGGTTTCCTGCGCAAGATTAGCGATATTCATATTCTGAATCGCTTGACCTACCATGCCCTTAACCAGATTATCCAGCGCCGCCATGACCACCACGTTGCCGTTCTTTTCATGTATGGCAATGTCGCAGAAGTTACTTCCCACCACTGCTGAGATGCGCGGCGTGTCTTCCACCAGTCGCACGAACGGTGCATCACGGTAGAAGTCTTCATAGCGTTTGCGTAGCGATTCCGCGTTTAATCCGAGCGCGGCCGGTGGATGCAGTTGCACAGTAGCGAAGATGCCACGTACCAGCGGGGTGGAATGAGGCACGAAGGCCAGGCTGTAACCGGTTGAGCCTTCGGCATCCAACAGGCGCGTGATTTCCGCTTCGTGCTGGTGATTCAGCACCTTGTAGGCGCGGAAATCATTGGCGCGGGTGGGATGATGCGTGGCGTCGGAAGGTGTGGCGCCGGAGCCGGAAGAGCCCGTGATCGCGCTCACGGCGATGAAGCCCAAATTCTTCAATCCGGCCAGCGGTAGCAGCGCCAGTTGAACCGTGGTGGCAAAACAGCCGGGGCTGGCGATGCGCTTCGCCCCTTTGATCTTGTCTTTCTGCCATTCCGGCAGGCCGTAGACAAAGCTGCTCAAAGCTTGTGGATACGGGTGCGGCTTTCCGTAAGCACGCTCGAACTCCGCCGCACTGTCCAGCCGGAAATCGCCGGAGAGATCAATGAGCGTGAGCCGGTCTTTGAGATCATGTCTTTGCCAGACAGCTTCCAATTCCTGCAACTGCTGCGCCAATTCGAAATGCGGCATGGCGGAAAATACCACCGGCGTTTCCGCCTTTGCGAATGCCGCCCAATCCGGTTCAGCCTCAAACGTGCCATCCACCACGTGGTAAAGATTCGGATGGGTTTTCCAGAACGGTTCGCCCGCGTGTCGGCGCGAAACGGCGCGGATGCATTGCACCTGCGGGTGCTGCGACAGCAGCCGCAGCAATTCGCCGCCGCCGTAGCCCGAGCCGCCGAGAATATAGACGTTGATTTTTCCCATTGCGACTATTGACAAGTCCGACGCTTGATTTCCATCGTACCCTCATCCCCTCCCTTCTCCCGGGAGGAGAAGGGCTTAGTACCTTTCTGATTGGATTGCGACATTACCGTAACTCCCCTCTCCCACCGGGAGAGGGGACAGGGGTGAGGGCTGACTTGCCGTAAACGCGGGATTGCCGATGCCGCGCTGCGCCAACACTTTGAGCACATGATCGCCCAATGCCTTGGCATGCGTGCGCGCGTTGATGGCGGTCTTGCCGGTGGCATGCTCCACGAAGCGCACGCCCACATTGTTGTCGGTGCAGGGTCCGGTGACTACGTCCACGCCGATGCCGTAGTCAATCTGCAGATAATCCACGCCGCCGGCAACGCCCACCGGATCGTTGGCGCAGAATACGAAGGCCGCACCGAGCGCACGCAGATCCGCGTCACCGAGAATCGCCTGCACGCCGTAATCGCCCATCACGCCGTCGCCGGTTTCCGCCACGATGACATCGAAGCGTTGCGCGGAGAGTTCCGCGAAAATGGTCTTCGCCACCTGCGCGGCGGTGTCGGGGCCGGTGCACACGATGCCGGCATCGGTGAAATCCAGCGTCACTTCCGCGCCGTAGTCGCGCATGCTCAAGGTGTCGCGCATGAGCGCAACACCGGTGAGCTTGGCGCCGCCCACGCGGTAGCCCGCCTGCACCAGCCGCCGCACGATGGCGCAGGCCGCCGCGGTCTTGCCGGCGTTCATGCAGGTGCCGGCCACGTACACCACCTTGCAATCCGGTGCTACGCCGCTCGCCTGGATGGCCCCCAGACGGATGTTGGCGGGCCGGCCCGCGCGCGACTGGAATTCCGGATACACCAGCACCTGGCCCAACACCTCGAACTGAAACGGCGGCCCGACTTCCGGATTGTGCGACACGCATTCGCCGATCACGCCGCCGAGATTGAGCACGTGCAGCAGTTGGCCGGCTTCCACTTTTTTCGGCAGCACGCCCTCGTAGCCGTGCAGCGCGTTGCGGTGGCCAAGCGCGCCCACGATGAGGTCGTCGCTGTGCACCACCGTCATGCGGCCGTGCACGTCTTCGAGCGTGTTGTATGCGGATTTGTCGTTGACGATGCGTCCCGCCACCACCGCGCCGTGCTCCGCGCATACTTCCGGCGTCAACGTAAGCGTGCGGTCCAGTTTGAGATTGCGGGTGACGCTGGCGATCTTGTCGGCCGTGATTCTCATGTCGTTCTCCCCTTGGTCAACTGATCATGCCCGTGAAAACGGGAACCGGGAAACACGGAGGCTTGGAGCCTGGGCTCCACCGCAGTGACGGAGCAGATAAGCGCGGCGTAGTCAGGTAGCGGCATTTTCTTCTCCCGCCCGCAGCGCGAGGATCTGCTGCACGCCGTAGAGTTTGGCAAAACCGGCGGCTTCGGCGCCGCTCCACAGCTTGTTGGCCTCGCCATAGCTCGCGACTTTCGCGTCCATGAGCGAGTGCGGCGAACGCACGCCATCCACCGACCAGGTGCGAGGATGCAGCGTAAGCTGCACCTCGCCCGTGACGCGCTGCTGGCTGGACTCGAGAAACGCTTCGAGATTTCGCGCCAGCGGATCGAAAAAATTGCCCTCGTGCAGCAACTGCCCGTACAGGTTGCCGAGCGTGTCCTTCCAGAATTGCTGCTTGCTGCTGAGCACCAGTTTCTCCAGTTCACGGTGCGCACCGATCAACAGATGCGCCGCCGGCGCCTCGAAGCCCACACGGCCCTTGATGCCGAGTATGGTGTCGCCCAGATGCACACCGCGGCCGATGCCGTATTCGCGGCCGGTGGTGTTCAGTTCGGCGATCAGTGCCACCGGGTCCAGCGATTTGCCGTCAACGGTGGTCGGCACGCCGTGTCTGAAACTCAGCGCCAGCGATTTGGGCGGGAGCCTGGCCGCGTCAACCTCGCCGCCCGGGAATGCGGCCTGCGGCAGCGCGCTCCAGGAATTCAG
>JAGXAZ010000005.1 GCA_018971365.1 Gammaproteobacteria bacterium
CATACCCCGATGGCACCCACCACGACGGTCGCAACGGTGAGGAAATGGCGTTTGCTCTGGTCTATTTCGTCGCTCATTCACCCCGCTCCGTACAAGTCATGCGCCGCGGCCCAGGGGCGGCCGGCCCGTGGGGCGGAAGAATCGGCTGGAATACTTGAAGAGTGCAGCATTATACACAGCCGCTTTGTGGGCCCGCCAGTCTGCATACCCCAGGCTGACCTGGTGGCGGCCGCATGCTAGCGTATGCCGATGCGGACATTGGCGGATGCTCTTTCCTTCGCGTTGCGCGCGGTGGTGGTCGGCCTGGCGATCGCGTTCGTGGTGGTGTACTTCCATCCGTCGCTGCTCACCGGCCCGGGCCGGCTTGCGCCTTATGGCGACGCCGGGTCATACGCCTCCGCGGTGACGGCCTCGTCTACGTCGGTCGTGAACGTATTCAGCGCACGGCGCACGCGCGCTCCGCAACTCCCCGGTGCACCCTTGGGGCGCAGCGATTTCGACAACCTGCCGCCGCGCGTCCGTACCCAGACCAGTTTGGGTTCCGGCGTGATCGTCAGCCCCGACGGCTACATCCTCACCAATTACCACGTGATCAGCGGCGCCGAGGCCATACAGGTGGGGCTTGCGGACGGGCGCAGCGCGCCGGCACGGGTGGTGGGCGTGGACCCGGACACCGACCTGGCGCTTATCAAGATCGGCCTCCCCGGTTTGCGGCCTATCGACATGGGGCGCTCGGACGATCTGCACGTGGGCGACGTGGTGCTGGCCATCGGCGACCCCTATGGCGTCGGCCAGACCGTGACGCACGGCATCGTGAGCGCTCTCGGCCGCAGCCAGCTCGGCCTGAGCACCTTCGAGAATTTCATCCAGACCGATGCATCCATCAACCCCGGCAACTCCGGCGGCGCGCTGGTCGACGTGCACGGCCGGCTGGTCGGTATCAATACCGCGCTGTTTTCGCCGAACGGCAGCTCCACCGGCATAGGCTTCGCCACCCCCGTGAACCTGGCGCGCGGCGTCATGCAGCAGCTTATTGCCTACGGACGTGTGCGTCGCGGTTACCTGGGCGTCGAGCCGCAGGACATCACCCCGCAACTGGCCGCGGCCTTCCGGTTGAACAGCACCGACGGGTTCATCATTACCAGCCTGGCGCCGAACGGGCCGGGCAGCCGTGCGGGCCTGGTGCCCGGCGACGTGATTCAAAGCATAGACGGCAAGCCGGTCATCAACAGCCACGACGCACTCGACCGCATCGCCGGGCAGCCGCCCGGTACCTTGGTGACGCTGGGCGGCGTCCATCAGGGCAAAGCGTTTAGCGTCAAGGTGAAAATCGCCGAGCGGCCCGTACAGGCCAGCAGCTGATTTGAGTAAACAATAAGGCGTGAGGCGTTCGAAAGTGTAGCGCTGAAAATTTGCTCGTCAAGATTTTCTCGTTTTTTCTGACCCCTCACTCCCTCACCCCTCACTTTTTTTCAGGCCGGCACTCGCCGAATCTTGGCACCCAACTGGCCGAGCTTTTCTTCGATGGTTTCGTAGCCGCGGTCTATATGATAGATGCGGTCCACCACGGTCTCCCCCTGGGCCACCAGCCCCGCGAGCACCAGACTCGCGGAGGCGCGCAAATCGGTAGCCATGACCGGCGCGCCCGTCAGATGCTCGACACCCTGGCTGATGGCGGTGTTGCCCTCGAGGCGCACGTCGGCGCCCATGCGCTGCATCTCCAGCACGTGCATGAAGCGGTTCTCGAATACGGTTTCGGTGATGGTGCCGGTACCTTCGGCCACCACGTTGAGCGCGGTGAACTGCGCCTGCATGTCGGTAGGAAACGCGGGATAAGGCGCGGTGCGCACGTCCACCGCGTGCGGACGGCGGCCCTGCATGTCCACCTCGATCCAGTTCTTGCCCTTGCCGACTTTCGCGCCGGTCTCTTCGAGTTTTGCAATCACCGCTTCGAGCAGCTCGGGCCGCGTGTCCTTGACGCGCACATGCCCGCCGGTCAATGCGCCGGCGCACAGATAGGTGCCGGTCTCGATACGGTCCGGCAGCACGTTGTATTGCGTACCGTGCAGCTTCTTGACGCCCTCGATCACCAGGGTATCCGTGCCCTCACCCTTGATTTTCGCGCCCATCTGCACCAGGCAATGCGCCAGGTCCACGACCTCGGGCTCGCGCGCCGCGTTCTCGATCATCGTGGTGCCGTCGGCGAGCGTCGCGGCCATCATGATGTTCTCGGTGCCGGTCACCGACACCATGTCCATGAGGATGCGTGCCCCGTGCAGGCGCTCGGCCTGGGCACGGATGTAACCGTTCTCCACCTTGATCGTTGCACCCATGGCTTCGAGGCCGGAGATGTGCAGATTCACCGGGCGCGTGCCGATGGCGCAACCGCCGGGCAAGGACACGTCGGCGCGCCCGAATTTGGTCACCAGCGGCCCGAGTACCAGAATCGAGGCGCGCATGGTCTTCACCAGTTCGTAGGGCGCGTAGAACTCGCGGATGCTCGCGGGGTCCACCTCGATGCGCATGTGTTCGTCAATGGTGACGCCCACGCCCATGCTGCCCAGCAATTCGATGGTGGTGGTTACATCGTGCAGGTGCGGCACGTTGCCTATGGTTACCGGACTGTCGGCCAGCAGCGTGGCGGCGAGAATCGGCAGCGTGGCGTTCTTGGCACCGGAAATGCGGATCTCGCCCTCGAGTGGGCGACCGCCGTTGATGAAGAGTTTGTCCAAATTCGGCCTTCAGCGCGTTCGTGGCATCACGCGGCGGACTGATGTTGCCACTCGTCCGGAGTCAGGGTACGCAAACTGAGTGCGTGGATGTCCCCGCCGAGGCGCGCGCCCAGCGTGGCGTACACCATCTGGTGGCGCGCCACGGGGCGCTTGCCGGCGAACACCGCGGCAACGACCAGCGCCTCGAAGTGTGTGCCGTCCGCGCTCTGGACGCGCACTTCCGCCGTGGGCAGGCCCTGCATGATGAGATGCTCGACTTCCGCGGGCGACACGCGCTGGCTCCGGGATCCTAGGGGACCGGCACATGATACCCGATCGGCTGCGTGCGCCGGAACCGCGCGTCCGGAGTCCGCCGGTAAAACGTGTATCATGACAGCTCGCGCGTTTTTCCACGGCTGCACCCGCCGATGAACCGCAACGACAACGCCAGCCTGTTGCAGCATGGCATCCAGGTTCTGCAAACCGAAGCCGCGGCTGTGGCGGCGCTCGCTGCGCGCGTGGATGAGCGCTTCGCCGCGGCCTGCCGTGTGCTGCTGGAATGCCGCGGCCGGGCCGTGGTCATGGGCATGGGCAAGTCCGGCCACGTGGCCAGCAAGATCGCTGCTACGCTCGCCTCCACCGGCACACCGGCGTTCTACGTGCATCCCGGCGAGGCCAGTCACGGGGACATGGGCATGATCACCGGCGAGGACGTGGTGCTGGCGGTGTCCAACTCCGGCGAAACCGCCGAACTGCTCACCTTGTTGCCACTCATCAAGCGGCTCGGCGTCAAGCTGATCGCCTTCACGGGCCACCCGCAGTCCACCTTGGCCAAAGCCGCGGACGTGAACCTGGACGTGAGCGTGACGCAGGAAGCCTGCCCGATGAACCTCGCGCCCACAGCCAGCACCACCGCGGCGCTCGCCATGGGCGACGCGCTCGCCGTGTCGCTGCTCTCCGCACGCGGTTTCACTCAGGAGGATTTCGCGCGTTCACACCCCGGCGGCTCCCTCGGCCGGCGCCTGTTGCTGCACGTCGAAGACATCATGCACACCGGCAGTGCCGTACCGGTGGTGCCGCAGGACGCGCTGCTGAGCGCGGCACTCATGGAAATGACACGCAAGGGCCTGGGCATGACGGTCATCGTGGATGAAAAAAACCGTGTGGCCGGAATTTTCACCGACGGCGATCTGCGCCGTGCGCTGGACCGTGAAATCAACGTGCACCGTGTCCGCATCGCCGACGTCATGACGCGCAGCTGCACCACGGTGCGCGGCGAAGTACTCGCCGGTGGAGCCATTCGCATCATGAACGACAAACGCATCACCGCGCTGCCGGTGGTGGACGCGGACAACAACCTGATCGGCGCGCTGCACATGCACGATCTGGTACGCGCCGGCGTGGTGTGACATGCCCGCGCTTGAAGAACGCGCGGCGCGCGTACAGCTTGCGGTGTTCGACGTGGACGGCGTGTTCACCGACGGGCGGCTGTATTACGGGGCCAGGGGCGAGCAATTGAAGGCTTTCCACGTGCGCGACGGTCACGGCATCAGGCTGCTGCTGCATCACGGCATGCGCGTGGCGGTGATCTCGGGGCGCCGCTCGCCGGCGGTCGCGCAGCGCATGCGGGAACTGGGAATCCGTCACCTGTTCCAGGGTCGCGACGACAAGCTGGCGGTACTGCAGAAACTTCTGCAACGACTCGAACTCGCCTGGAATCAGGTGGCTTGTGTCGGCGACGATCTCGTGGATTTGCCCCTATTCGAGGTCGCGGGTCTGGCGGTTGCGGTGGCCGATGCACAGCCCGAAGTACGCGCACGTGCGCATCACGTGACGCGCGCGCGCGGCGGTGAAGGCGCGGTGCGCGAGGTCTGCGACTTGCTGCTCGCAGCGCGGAACACGCAAGCGTGAGCACGCGTTTCGCCGTGGGATTCCTGCTGCTGGTGCTGGCCGC
The DNA here is from genome assembly GCA_018971365.1 of Gammaproteobacteria bacterium. Lineage (GTDB taxonomy): Bacteria > Pseudomonadota > Gammaproteobacteria > Natronospirales > REEB76 > REEB76. The sequence goes on from JAGXAZ010000005.1 coordinate 4,666, forward strand.
CGCCGGAACCTGGTGGCTGCTGCGCCAGGTCACACCACCCGGCGTGCCGCCGCCGGCCCCGGCCACGCATGTGCCCGATTACACCTTCACCGACGCCACGGTCACCGAACTCAATGCCCAGGGCCAGACGCACGCCGTACTGCGCTCACCGCGCATGCTGCACCATCCGGACGACGACAGCATCGAGGTGTTGGCGCCGCGCATCCGCTATTTCATCAGCGGCAGCCCGCCCTGGGACGTGGCGGCGGATCACGCGCTGCTGCCGGCCGGCGACCAGCGGGTAGAACTCGCGGGTCACGTGCAGATGCAGCATCCGGGCGCCAACGGTGCACCGGCGCTGGTGGTGCAGACGGATAAGATGAACGTGAATCTCAATACCAACATTGCCACCACGGCCGATCCCGTGGAAATTACCCAGGGCGGGAGCCGCATGACCGGCGTGGGACTGGAAGCCTGGCTGAATGACAACCGCCTGCTGCTGCAAAGCCAGGTGCGGGGCTCTTATGCACGCCAGCCGTAAATGGCGCTGGCTGGTGGCCGCCGGTCTGCTGTGCCTGGCTGCGTCGGCGTCGGCGCTGAAAACCGACCGCAACCAACCCATCAACATCCAGGCGGATCACGGCGATTTCACCAACGATTCCAAGGCCAATACCGGTACCGGCGTGTACACCGGTCACGTGCTCATCACCCAGGGCAGCATCCGCATTACCGCCGACAAGGCCGTGCTGCACATGCGCAACGGGGAAATCCAGACTGCCGACATCACCGGCTCCCCCGCCAGCTTCCAGCAACAGCCGGACAGCGGCGCGCTGGTGACCGGCACGGCCGCCGAAATCACCTACAAGCAGAACAGCAACGAAGTGGATCTCTCGGGCAATGCCGAGCTCCACCAGGGCGAGCGCCTGCTGACCGCCGACGTGATCCGCTACAACACCAGCACCGAACACGTTGTCGCGCTGGGCGGCAAGAACAGCGAACGCGTGCACATCACCATCCCGCCCAAGGCGGCCACGCACACGCCGCCCGCATGAGCACGCTGCGCGCCGAGAATCTGCTGAAGCGCTACCGCCGACGCGAGGTGGTGCGCAACGTGTCCCTGGAGGTCAAGCGCGGCGAGGTTGTGGGGCTGCTGGGTCCCAACGGCGCGGGCAAAACCACGTGCTTTTACATGATCGTGGGCCTGGTGCCGGCCGATGGCGGGCGCATATTTCTTGATGATGCCGAACTCACGGATCTGCCGGTGCACGCACGCGCGCGCCTCGGGCTCGGCTACCTGCCGCAGGAAGCCTCGGTGTTCCGCAAACTCACGGTGGCCGACAACATTCTCGCGATCCTGGAAACCCGCCCGCGTCTGACCCGTGCCGGGCGCCAGGCACGTCTGCAGCTATTGCTTGAGGAGTTGCACATCGCGCATCTGCGTGACGCGCTCAGCCTATCGCTGTCCGGCGGCGAACGCCGGCGCGTCGAGATCGCGCGTGCACTGGCCGCGGATCCGGCGTTCATGCTGCTGGATGAGCCGTTCGCCGGCGTGGACCCGCTCTCGGTGATTGACATCCAGCGCATCGTCGAGCATCTCAGGGAGCGCAACATCGGCGTGCTCATCACCGACCACAACGTGCGCGAGACTCTGGGCATCTGCGCCCGCGCCTACATCATCAGCAGCGGCGAGGTCATTGCTGCCGGCCCGCCGCAGGCCATCCTTGCCAATCAGCACGTGCGGGAGGTTTATCTCGGGGAGCATTTCAGGCTCTGAGCGCGCGATCCAGAGAGCCGGGGGCGTCAGAGCGAGCTCAGGTAATCCGCGACCGCACTCATCTGTGCATCGGTCAGGTGGATCGCCACCTGCTTCATGATGTCGGCGTTCTTGTCGTTGCGCACGCCCGAGCGGAAGTAACGCAATTGCGCCAGCAGGTACTGGGCATTCTGGCCGGCCAGGCGCGGGAAGATGCCGTTGCCCGCGGCCTTGGGGCCGTGGCAGCTGGCGCAGGCCGGCACGTCCGCCTTGAGGATGCCGTGAAGGAATATTTCCTTGCCTTCGCTTGCGGACGGCCCCGGCGGGAACGGAGTCGGTGGCGGCTGCGAGGCAAACCATGCAGCTACTTGATCAATCTGCTGCGCGCTCAGCGTTTGGGCGATAGGCCACATATAGATGGTCGCAGGCGGATCCGCGCGGCTGCCGTCGCGGAAGGCTTCCAACTGCTCCTTGATGTACACCGGATTCTGGGCCGCCAGGCGGGGAATAAATGCCAGGTCCGGATTATTGCCATGGGCGCTATGGCACATGTAACAACTGGTGCGCACAATCTCGGGGCCGGTGCGTCCGGGCTGCTGGGCCTGAGCGGTCAGGGACACGCACATTGAAAGCAGCAGCAACGGAAGCGGGAGTCGGATCCCGAGGCGGGAGATGAGGGTGGAGAGCAGCGTAATTGGCGTTGGCATGACGGCACCTCGCGTGAATGCCCTATGAAATGCCCTATGATTAAGAATCGGAAACCCCGGTGGTCGATACACCTGCATGGCGTGCATGCTCATGCAGCGGGTCCGGCAAACCCCGGACAGCGGTCACCTTAATTATATAAAGCTGCCGGCCCACCCGACACCGCCCGCCCACCCGCAGCTTAAGGAGGCCTGCCCGGGCTTGAATTTTCGGCTATAACTATGACATGACCCCGGTACCCATGATCCGCTTCTTAATGAGAGGCGTCGGGTCCACCTTCCTCCAGAAGGCGTCACAGCGCAAGTTATTGTTCGGCATAAGGATCCCAGGGACTTGAAAGCCACACTCGGACTCCGGCAAACCCAGCGGCTCAGCATGACGCCGGAGATGCGTCAGGCCTTGGGATTGCTGCAGATGTCGGCGCTGGAACTGCGCGATACGGTGCAGAACGCGCTGGAACACAACCTGCTGCTGGAAAGCGACGCGGACCACGCAGAAACGCAGTTCCCGGACGCGGCTGAGCCTGCCGCGGAACCGCCCGAGGAAAGCGCGACTGCGGAAACCGGAGACGCCGAGGATCTGCCGCTGGCCGATCTGGACAGTGCCGACCCCGCGTCCGCCCTGGGTCAAGGTAGCGAAGAAGACTGGCCCGAACCCGCCGCGCCGGCCGGTGCCAGCCTGCATGAGCATCTGCGTGCGCAACTCGACCTCGCGCACCTGAGCGCTCGCGACAAGGCCATCGGCGCACTGCTCATAGACAGCATCAATGACGACGGTTACCTCGACGACGATCTAGAGGAGCTGCGCCTGGCTATCGGCGATCAGGAAACCCTGCCCGAGCCGGAGGAAATGGAAGCCGTGCTGCATCACCTGCAGGCCCTGGATCCGCCAGGCGTGGCGGCGCGCAATCTCGGCGAGTGCCTTGGCATCCAGCTGCGCCAGCAACCGGCCACGCCAGCGCGTGAACTGGCGCTACAGCTGGTAAGCAAGCATCTCGAGGATCTGGCGGCCCATGCACACTCCCAGCTCGCGCGCCTGCTGAACGTGAGCCCGAAGGACCTGGCCGCTGCCGTAGCCCTGGTGCAATCCCTCAATCCTCGACCGGGTACGGCACTCGCTTCCAGCACCGTTGACTTCGTAATTCCGGACGTGGTGGTTTCGCGGCGCGACGGCCGCTGGGTGGTGGAACTCAACCCGGAAACCGCTCCGCGCCTGCGCGTCAATGCCCTGTATGCCGCGGCGCTCGGGCGGCGGCGCAACGGCGCGAATGCCGACCTGGGACGGCAGCTGCAGGAGGCGCGCTGGCTGGTACGCAGCCTGCGCATGCGCAATGAAACCCTGCTGCGCGTGGCACAATGCATCGTGCGCCGGCAGATGGAGTTCCTCAACCGCGGCGAGGAAGCCATGCGCCCGCTGATGCTCAAGGAAATCGCCGCGGAGCTCGGTCTACATGAATCCACGATCTCGCGCGTGGTGGCCAATAAATACCTGGCGGCACCGCGCGGCACGCTCGCATTCCGGCACTTTTTTTCCAACGAGTTGTCTACTGATGACGGCGGCGCATTGTCCGCCACCGCCACCCGCGCCTTGATCCGCAAGCTGGTCGCCGGCGAGAACCCGCAACAACCGTTGAGCGACGACCGCATTACCCGGGAGCTCGTGAGCCGCGGTATCCGCGTGGCGCGACGCACGGTCGCCAAGTACCGTGAGTCCATGGCCATACCCGCAGCCCACGAGCGCAAACGCGTGGCAACGCAGCGTCAACACGAAGAACGCAAGGAGTAAATCATGCAAATCGACATCACCGGTCACCATGTGGAGATTACCCCGGCGCTGCGCAACTACGTGCACGCCAAACTCGAACGGGTGGTGCGACATTTTGATCACGTCACCGGCATGCACGTGGTGCTCACGGTGACCAAGCTGGAACACCGCGCCGAGGCCACGTTGCGCATCAACGGGGGCAAGCTGTTTGCCGACGCAGTGGAAAACGACATGTATGCCGCCATTGACATGCTCAGCGACAAGCTCGCGCGCCAGGTGACCAAGCACAAGGAGAAACTCAGCGATCACGGTGATCGCGCGAGCGTGCGTACCGACGCCGCTCCCTAGGCGGTGCGTTCCCTCACCTGCAAACCGGTCACCCGTGCGGGTACGGTACGGGGCCGGATTTTTTGCATTCCTGCCACAGGCAGGTATGCTGAGTGCATGAGCCTCCACGCCCGCCGGCTGCGCGGCACCGCATGCGCCTCATAATCCTGAGCGGCTTGTCCGGCTCCGGCAAATCCGTGGCCCTGCGCATGCTCGAGGACCTGGATTACTACTGCGTAGACAATCTCCCGGCGCGATTGCTCGAGGACTTTGCGCGCGTCACGCTGCTGAGCGGCGACCCCGCCTACGCCAGCATGGCGGTCGGCATAGATGCGCGCAACCTGCCCGACGACATCTCCGAGGTGCCGCAGGCCGTGGAACGCCTGCGTGCCAAGCAGGTGGATTGCAGGATCGCATTCCTGCAGGCTGAAGACAGCGTGCTCATCAAACGTTACAACGAGAGCCACCGGCCGCATCCGCTGGCGGGCGAAGGCCGCTCCCTGCGCGAAGCCATTGATGCGGAGCGCGAACTGCTCGGACCCCTGGCCGACCACGCCGACCTGATTCTCGATACCTCGCGCACCTCGGTGCACGAGCTGCGCGAACTGGTGCGCGCGCGCATCCAGCGTGAAGCGCGCACGCAGCTGTCGCTGATGTTCCAGTCCTTCGGCTACCGCAACGGCCTGCCCGGCGATTCGGATTTCGTGTTCGACGCCCGCGGCCTGCCGAACCCGTACTGGGAACCCGAGCTGCGGCCGCTGTCCGGCAAGGATGCGGCGGTGGCCGAGTTCCTGGAAAAAAGTCCGCAGGTCCAAGCCTTCCTGCGCGATCTCACCGCGTTTCTGGAAACCTGGATTCCGCAGTTTGAGGACTCCAACCGCCAGTACCTGACGGTTGCCATCGGCTGCACCGGCGGCTATCACCGTTCGGTGTTCCTGGTGGAGAAGCTCGCCGCTCACTTCCGCGCGGCCGGCCGCGAGGTACTGGTGCGACACAATGAGTCGCAGCCGCAGACCTTCAACTGAGCGCCGGTTCTTTTCCTGTGGGCGCGCGCGCGGCGCCGAGAAACGCCAGCAACTTGTCAGCCTGAGCCAGCGCGTCCTTGCGGCCCAATTCCAGCAGCTCGCGACAGAAGCCGCCTTCAAACAACAGGTAACTGGCGAGTTGACTGCCGCTCTTGCGGGCACCGCCCAAGATGCGCAGCAGCATACGCACGCTGCGCGGAAATTCCTGCACGTGGCGTTGCGCAATCTCGCGCATGTCCTCGCTGGGCACAATCACCAGGGTGTCAATTACCTTGAGCGACGGCGACGGGCCGGACGCCGCTACCAGTTCCCGCACGGTGTTGTTGATGCGCTGCAGGCGCTCAAGATCGGCATACAGGTTGTCACTGAACACCATATCCATGAGGTAGCCCGCTACTTGCCCCGGTGACGGATACGGCACTTCCTCGCCCGGCTCCGGCAATTTGTTCGCCTGCTCGTTGCGCACACCGATCACCAGGATGCGGTCCGCGCCGAGGTGTACGGCCGGGCTGAGCGGGGCCGTCTGGCGCAGCGAACCGTCACCGTAATACTCGCGTCCCAGGCGCACGGCCGGGAATATCACCGGCAGTGCCACGGAGGCCATGACGTGATCCAGACGCAACTCTGCCGGCTGGCCGATGCGCCGCGTGCGGTGCCAGGCCTTGAGACCCGGCTTGCCCTTGTAGAAGCACACGGCGCGCGCCGAGGTGTACCCGGAACAGGTCAGCGACAGCGCGTCCAGCGCGCCTGCGTCTATGGCTTCCTGCAGGCGCGCGAAGATGATGTGCCGCTCCAGCAGCTTGCGCAGCGGCGTGTTGTCGAGCAGTGCAATCACGTTGCGGCGTGCGAAGCCCGCGTGCAGCAGCGCCATGAGCCAGGACATGACGTTTTTGAACATGGTGCCCGCGTCGGTGCGAAACACCAGATCGCTGCGAATGTGCTCCCACACGCCCGCAAGTTCCTGCGCGCCACGGCGGAAATGCAGTGCATGGGCGGCAATCAGGGTGGCGTTGATGGCGCCCGCCGAGACGCCCGACACGATGGGGAACGGCGAGGCCGCATCCGGCGGCAGCAGCTCGGAAATCGCCTGGAGTACGCCGGCCTGATACGCGGCGCGCGCCCCGCCCCCGGGCAGAACCAGCCCGACCTTCGGCCGCGGCGGACGCGCCTCAGCCATGCGCCATCCGCCACCGCCCGATACGGGGCCGGGCGAACCCTGAGTTAAAATCGTGTATATTCAAGGTCGTAGAGTTGGATAGTGCAGAGGTTCCTTTGAACTTGTTGCCACCTGCCCCTCACGTTCCGAAACTGCCGCCGCGTCATGCTGAACCTGAACCTTTGGGTCCCTAAATCGCCGAAGCTGCCGGGCCGGCAGGCGCAGAGTAGCGCATCCGACACCGATGTGCCGCGACCGCTGCTGCGCATCGTGATCCTCAACACCAAAGGCGGCTGCGGCAAATCCACGCTGGCCACCAATCTTGCCGCCTATTATGCCTCGCACGACTATCGCACCGCGCTGCTGGATGCCGATCCGCAAGCCTCCAGCCTGCACTGGTTGCAAAATCGCGACGGTGCACACGCTGCGATCACCGCCATCAACGGCGCAGACCGCAGCCTGCGCGTCACCCGCAGCTTTCAGATGCGCGTGCCGCCGGGGATCGAGCGTCTGATCGTGGACACGCCGGCGGCGCTGGACAGTGTGCGCCTCCAGGACATGACGCGCGACGCCGACGCCATTCTCATTCCGGTGCTGCCCTCCGACATAGACATCCACGCGGTGTCGCGCTGCATCGCCGAACTGCTGCTCGCGGGACGCGTGGAGCAGCGCAGCGAGCGGGTGGCGGTGATTGCCAACCGCGTGAAGAAGAACACGCTGGTATATGCAAAATTGCAGCGCTTCCTGGGCAGTCTGGGCATCACGTTTGCCGCGACCCTGCGCGATACGCAGAACTATGTGCATGCTTCGGAATGGGGCCTCGGCATCCATGAACTCGAAGCCCAGGGTGCGGACCAGGATGCTCTCGACTGGGAACCCCTCGTCCAGTGGCTGGAACAGCGCCGCGTGCAAGCCAAAGCAATGCCGGACGACGCCACCGCAGACCAGACCGCGACTCAATCGCCGGGTTGAAATACCAGCCTATGTTGAGCGGCGCCGGGCAAAAAAGGCGTCGCTTCACCCCGCACCCACGCAGGCTGACTGTTGCGGTAATACGCAGAGAACGGATAACCGCTCTGGCCGGTCGGCATCTCGAAGATGCCATGCGCCAGATTCGCGGGCTCCACGTCCATGCGTTCGGATGCGCCGAAATCCACGCCCTGCACACGCGGCATATTGCTGTCACCGGGCAGCGCCACCGCCCGCATGTCCAGCCAGCGGCCCAGAAACGGCAACCCGTGCGTGATGGGCTGCTGAATGCGCACCCGGTTGCGCTCGCCCCAGGTGCGCGTCGCGAGACCACTCCCGGGCAACCACAAATCCTTGACGACTTCATCCACGGCCGCCAGCAATAAATCGTTCCAGGAGTGGTATTCCGGATCGAGCAGATTCACCGGCTGCCGGGTCACCATGGCCCACAACGCCGCTTCGCGCTGAGTGAGTATCCGGTAATCGCACGGCGGATCGATTTTCCTGCAGGGAGCCGTGAGCGCGCCGAACACCATGGCATCCACCCGCCGGCGGAAGTCGCGCACCAGGCGATAGCCGACGGAATCCACCGCCGCACGCCCGCCCCAGTTTTCCACGTAGCGCCGGAATTGCGCGCGGTGCGGATGCGCATTCAAGGCCGGCGGCGCCAGCAGCTGCAGCAACAACGTGCGCCAGCGCGCGAGAAACAGCGCGCGGTCGTCGAGTTCGATGGCCAGCATGTCAGCGGGCGTGAATTTGTCCTGCGCGCGAAGATCATCGCGGATCTGTCCTGCGCGTGCGCCGAGGTCGTAGCCGCCGTCGCCAATCTGCGTGAGCATCGCGCCGTCCACCACGCGCGCGTTCGCGGTCCACAGGCGTCCGCCGGGCGGGTCCACGATGCGCGGGTACTGATCCGGCGCCAGCCACCCGGTCCAGCCCACTCCCGCCTGGTCCCAATACGCCGGGAACTCCGGATCGTAACCGTTGCGCAGCGGGATTTTTCCGGCGATGGTCCAGCCAATGTGACCGGCGCGGTCCACCACCAGAAAATTCTGTTCCGGCATGCCGGCGCGATTGGCAATCGCCATGGCCTGCCGGATGTTCTGCGCCTACGCCATATCGCCGAGTTCGGCGTTGGTGGCCGCGGGATCCGCGGCGATCCAGTGCACGGCGCACAGTACGCCATGGTGATCCGTGCCGGTCACCGGTCCCCAGAGGGTGTCCATCACGTGCATGACCACGGGCTTTTGGCCCGCGACCTGAATGATTTCCTGGTGATGGCCGAATGCGCGCCAGCCATCAGGAGTGAGGTAGCCATTGGGATCACCCGGCTTGAGGTGCAGATTGACGAGCGCCGCCCAGTTGCCGTAACTGTTGGTGAAGCCCCAGGCGACGTGGCCGTTGCTGCCGACCACCACCAGCGGCAGGCCCGGCAGGGTCACGCCGGTCACCGAAACCCGAGTGCCGTCGGCGGCGCGGTAATTGAACTGCGCGCGGTACCAGATGTTCGGCACCGCGAGGCCCAGATGCATGTCGTTGGCGAGAATCGCATGGCCGTCAGCGCTGTGGGCCGCATCCACGGCGAAACTGTTGCTGCCGACGACTTCGTGTGGCGGCAACGACGCATCGAGGCGAGTGAAATCCGCTGCCGGCCAGCGGTGCAAATCCACTGCATTGCTTGTTGGAATCGGCGGTGGCGCGGTCGGCTGACCGAGAATCGGCGCATCCCATTGGGTGCCGGGTGCGTCGAGGAAATCGAACAGGGGTTTGGACAGGGTGTCGCGCATCAGCGCGAGCTGCGAGGCACGCCGGTCGTAGGCGTCCTGCAGATCGAAATACATGGCAAAAATCACCAGCACCGAGTCCGCGGGCGTCCACGGCTGCGGCCGCTGGCGCAGCAGGCCGTACTCGAATGGCCGGGTCTTGAGCGCCGCGAGACCTGCGTTTACGCCATCCGTATAGGCCGTGATCAGCGTGCGCCGTTGCGGCGTTGCGCGCGCCAGTACCTGCTGCGCCACGGCGCGCAGGCGGAACAGGCGGTGCTGTTCATCGAGCTTCACCGCATCCGGCCCCACCAAGGCCGCGAGTTCTCCGGCCGCCAGCCGGCGCATCAGGTCCATCTGGAAAAAGCGGTCCTGGGCGTGCAGGAAACCAAGAACCCGCGCCGCGTCCCGCTGGTTTGCGGCGGTGACGGTGGGCACGCCCAGCGCGTCGCGGGTCACGGTCACGGGCGCGCTCAAGCCGGCGAGTTGCACCGCACCGTCCAGTTGCGGTGCACTGCCGTGCAGGAACACCGTGAGCGCGATTGCGACGGCCGCAATCAGCGCCACCATGACCGTCAACGCGCTGACCAGTACCCGCCGCATATTGGGCGATCTCTGCAAATGGGGCAGCGGATAGTACCCGCCGGTGCCTGTATCGCGCCAGCGCATCAGGCCTGTCGCAAGCTCGCGGCAATCGGCAGGCGCGCCGCGCGTACGGCCGGCAGGATGCCGCCCAGAATGCCCATCGCCAGCGCGTACACCAGTCCCCAACCCAGCAATTGCGGCGTCACGGCGAAGCGAAAGGCGATGATGGTGAGGGTGTTGAAGGTGGTGGCCTGAAAGCCGTTGAACAGCAGATACGCAAGCACTCCGCCGCATACGCCGCCCACCAGCCCGAGCACCAGGGCTTCGATCAGCACCGAACACAATACCGGCGTGCGCGCGAATCCCAGCGCGCGCAGCATGGCGATTTCCTGGGTGCGTGCGGCGACCGCCGTGTACATGGTGTTGACCGCGCCAAACACCGCGCCGCCGCCCATGAGCACGGCGAGGATCACGCCGACGATACCGATGAACATGCTCAGGCCCTGGGCCTGCCCGGCGAAGTAATCCGACTCGCGCTGCACGCTCACGTTCAGCTGCGGGTTGTGTTCGAGCGATTGCTGGAATTCCGGAAACGCACTCGCGCCCGTGAGCTGTGCGTACATGGAACTCACGGAGTTGCCGCGCTGATAGGCGCCCTGCAACACCGGCAGACTGGTCCAGATCTCGGAATTGTGCAGTCCGCCGCCGTCATCGAAGATGCCCGCGACTTTCCAGTCATAGCGGCCTGAATGTAGCGTGTCCCCGAGCTGCACGCCCTGAAACAGGCGTGCCGCATCCGCACCCACGATCACTTCATTCAGCCCGGGCGACAGCATGCGCCCGGCGACAATGTGCACCCTGGGATGCACCTTGAACGCTGCGGCCGTCACGCCGCGGAACGACACGTTCGACTGCAATCCGCTGCCGCGTTTCTTCAAACTGATCTGCACCAGCAGTTCGGGCGAGACCAGCGGACCGTTCGAGCCCTGAGCCACTCCCGGAGCCTGGTCCACGATGGAATCGCTGTTGCCGGCGAGCACGCTGTTCACCTCGCTGCCCGCACCCCCGCGCAAGACGATCGCGACATCCGGCGAGCCCGTGCTGGCGAGCGTGGAGCGAAATCCTGCACGGATGGAAAGGATCGCCACCACCACCAGCACCACGCCCGCGAACCCGATTACCGCCACCAGCGAAGAATCCAGTCGCCGGCCGAGGTTGCGGAAATTCATCAGGCTCACCGCCGCGAGTTGCTTCAGGCCTTTCATCCCGTGCTCCTCAGCGCCATCACCACCTGCAGACGCACCGCACGGCTGACCGGCAAGAGTGCCGCCAGCACCCCCAGAAGCAACATCAGCAATACGCCCAGTCCCGCGCCTTGCGCCGGCAAATACAGCCCGGGCAGGAACTGCAGCAGCGCGCCCGGAATGGCGCCGATGACGGCGTACGACAACGCGAGCCCGATAAGCCCGCCGATGACCGTCAGCAGCAGCGATTCCGCCAATACCAGCGCGGCGATGCGCAGATTGCCGAAACCTACGGCCTTGAGTATCGCGAGTTCCGCCGTGCGCTCGCGCACCGATTGCGCCATGGTATTCACCGTCACCAGCAGCATGGTGAACAACACCACGGCGACGACGGTGGTAACGATGGTGCCGATGTCGCCGAACTGCGCCGCGAAGTTCGAGACAAACGCCTTCTCGGTCGAGGTGCGGGTCTCGTAGGGGGAATTGGCAAACAGCGCATCCACGGCCTGCGCCACCTGGCCGGCATCGGCCGGGTTGGCGATCTGCAGCACGAACCAGCTCACCGTGTTGTTGGCAAAGGCGCGCGCATCGTCCAGATACTGGTAGTGCATGAACAGCTGGTTGTCACCGCCTCTCTGGCTGCTGGTATAGATGCCGTCCACGATCACGTTCCAGGTGTTGTTGCCCTGTGCATCACGCCAGATATTGGAACGCAGCGGAATCTGCTGACCGATTTTCCAGCCGTAGGCATTGGCGATTGCGGCACCCACGATCACGCCGCGTTTGTCCGCAAGCCACGTCCGCTGCTGCGCGGCCGGTATCGAGTATTCGGGATACATCGCGAAAAAATCCTGACTGCGCACCGCCATGGCGAAGATGGGATTGCGTGGATCCTGGTAATAACCGCCCACCCAAGCCTGGGGATTCACGCGCTCCACGCCCTTGACGTGGGCGATGCGCTCGCCGTAGCTGATGGGCAGCGATACGGTGAGCGACACCGCACTCATGGTGAGCAGGCGGTTGGCGCCGGCGTAATTCGCGCCCAGCGTGAACGCTTCGCGGATCGCCATGAGCATGCCGAACAGCAGGAACGCGAACACCACGGACAAGAGCGTGAACACCAGGCGCGTCTTGTGGCGCGTGAGATTGACCCAGAGCAAAGGGAGGTATTTCACCTTGGCGGTTCCCGTGCCGAGTGCTATGTACCGTGCCCGGGTGCCCGGATCGCGGCGCGGGAAATTATTGCCTGTGCCGCGCGCGATTGCCAGCCCGCGGCATCACGATTCGCGCATGAAAAGCGTCATGCGGCGCCCCGTGTGACGTTCGTCACTCGCAAGACGTGACGGAGCAAACCGGTGGCACGGCTCGGCAAACTCGGCGCGGCCAACCGCATCGAAGCCACGCGCATCGCGCGGCAAAAGGGCTGGCTTTATCTAGGAGCGATTCTAAAGCTGGCGCTGCAGTCGCCGACCAAAAGCAAACAGCAACACAATCAGAGGCCATAATCCCATGCCGCCGCCGCCAGATTTCGGCGGGGCGGGCTTGACGTCGGTAAACAACGTGAGCCCGTTATCGGCCGGGTTTGCATCCCCCTGATCGGCATCCACCGTTACGCTGGTCGAGATGGACATGACATCGTTGCGGTCCACGGCAAGCATCAGGCTGGTGGCCCGCGTAGCGCCCGGCATCAGATTACCGAGCGTGCAGAGCACCTGAGTTCCGGAGCTCGTTTGACAGTTCGCGCCGGTGCTTGAGACGATCGTCATCACTCCGGGCAGGGTGAAATGCAGTTCCAGGTTCGTGGCAGTGAGCGCCGGATCGTTGTTGGTCACGGTAAATATGTAGCTCACCGTTTCCCCGGCGGTAATCTGCGCGGGGTTCGCTTGCCCCTCAAGGTGCAGATCAACGCTCGGGCCGAGTACATACACTATCCCGCCCTCGCCGGGGTTGACGCTTGGAGCCGCCGCCGCGTCACTGGCCAGCCATAGGCCGCCGCCTGCCTCGGCCAGTACGGCACCGAAACTGGTGAAATTATTCGCGCTCGGCGGGGGCGGAATTGTCTGGGTCCGTTGCCAGAGGCCGCTGACGGGGTCTTGGTCAAAGACCTGCAAATCCCCCTGGCAGGTAATCAAGGCACGGCTGTTGCTCAAGCTCACGGCATTGGGTGCGCAGGGCGCAATCTGCTGGCTGAGTTGCCATCGCCCGGCGGCTGCATCGTACGTATACACCAAGGCACGGCTGCCCACGCCGCTGCAGGAAGTAATCCCCACCAGGGCGGTACTGCCCCGCAACGCCACTTGCGTCCACACAAAGCAGGATGGCGCGTCTGCCGGCAAATCCAGCGCTTGGGCGATAGACCAGACTCCCGTGGCAGCGCGTGTCAGAACATAGGCCGCCCGGCCCTGACCGGATTTCATCTGATAGTCGGCCGCCACCAAAGCAGTATCGCCATCCAAGGCTATGGATCTGCCAAACTGGTCATACGCTCCCCCGATGGGGTCGGGAATTACCTGGCTTTGAGTCCACTGGCCGCTGGCCGAGTCTTCGGTGAACACGTAAACGGCGCCTACCATCTGGCACGGTGTCCCGTCGGGATAACAAGGGACACCCGTTCGATAGCCCGGGGCACCGATCAGCGCAAAACCGTTCCCGAGCGCGATGGCACTGCCAAAAAACCAGGCGTTGGAGACATCGGAAGCCGTCAATTGCTGACTGTTCACGAACAAGCCGCTCATCGCGTCGCGCCGGTAAACATACACCGCACCGGCAAGGTGGAACCTGGGAGTATCTGTGGACGAGCCGATCATCACCCAATCCCTGCCATCGGTAGCCGTGCTCTGACCATAACCATAGAGGTGCCCCGGTTGAGGCTCAAACAACCGCTGTAGAACGTTCAAATTGATCCCATCATTCAAAGCAAAAATATAAACGCTGCCGGCTCCTTGTACTCCGTTCACCATGGCAAAGGGATCACCCACCGCCGCCAAACGTCTGGCCACCCCCAATGCGTTGCCTATACCGCCACCCTGCACCAGATGAGTGGGATCCGGAGAAGGCCGCAGCGCACTGCGCTGGGGTGCCAGCAGGTTCGAGGCCCCGGCCGAACCTGCCAGCATCAGCCCCAGCCATCCGCTCCAGACGCGTCGCATACTCGTCCGCTCCCGCCTGTGGATTTAATTTGGCCCTGAGCAGTTCGCCGTGTACCAGTCGCTGTAGGTGAAATCGCTTTGCTCTCCCAGGCTGTCCGTACCGCGCACTCTGATCCGGAATGTTTGAGTCAATCCCACCGCAATGTTGCGGACAGTCATCCCGCCATCGTAGTAATCCTGCCAGCCCAGCGATCCGTAAGGTTGCAGGTCCATGTCATAGCTGACGCTGCTGGTGGCCGAGGACCAGGAACCAAGGTATTTGGCGTTGGTCGGACTGCAGAACAGAAATTCCAGTGACACCAGCGGCGGGCCGAAACCGAACACCAGCGCATTCGGCGTATTGGCGGCGACACCCGTTAAAGCCCCCAGGGTAGCGGTACCGGTCAGATAGCTGTGTGTATCCGTCGCGACGGCCTCCATCCGGACACCTACGTGCGGATTGAACTGCAAATAAATGGCCGCCTCGCCGGCCACATGGGGCGTGGCCATGGAAGTACCGTCCAACATACCAGTAGCGGTGTCGCTGGTGTCCCAATCGGACACGATGCTTTTACCGGGCGCAAAAATATTGACGCAGGCACCCTGATTGGAGAAGCTCGCCACGCTATCCGTGTTGGTGGTGGCCCCGACCACGAGCGCCACGGGCGGAGCGCTCACGATGCCGTCCGTGGTGATGTTGACATCGGCCGGTGAAACGGTGGGGGCCGGACTGAAGCGCGTATCGAGACACTGTGCCGAACCCCAGTTGCCGGCGGCAATGACCGGCACGAACCCTAAATTGATCAGTGTGCGCACTGCATCGTTCATCGCCGGACTGTGCGGCCCGCCGAAACTCATGTTCACCACTGTTGGGCCGAGATTGCGAAGACCAAGGCTATCTCCAGCAATCCGGTCCAAACCCCACAGGATGCTGTCCGTGCCATTGGCGACAGCACTGTAACCCCAGCAGCTGAATACCCGCACGTCCACCAGCGTGACGTTCTTGGCAACGCCGTAGGTGGTCCTGCCGACGGTGCCGCCCACATGCGTGGCATGACCACTTAAGGCGGTGGTTTGAGGTTGAGTCCCGGGCGGCGCCGGAGGGGGCAAAGCCGGGCAATAATCCACTCCGAACGTCGAAAAGAAATCGTACCCGGCAATCGCCCGTCCGCCGAAATCCAAGTGGCTCAACCGGATGCCGGTGTCCACCACAAAAACATACGCACTGCTGCCGTCGCCCCGATGGCGATAAGCGTTTTCCAGCGGCAGCGCACGCTGATCCATGCGGTCCAGACCCCAGTCCGGAGCATATTGAATGCCGCTGATTTGGAAGTGCTGGGCCTGCTCCACATACGCCACGCGCGGGTCACGGCTCAGGGAAAGCGCCGCAGCAGCGCCCAGCTGGGCGGAGAAGCCGTGGAAAATGTGGGTGTAAATCGCGCCCACGGATCCGCCGTGCGTCTGAGCCAGACTTGCCCCTAGCGGCCCCACATCCGCCTCTGCGGTCAGACCGGGCTTGAACACGACGATATAGGCGCCGGGGATGGCTGCGGGACTATCGGCATTGATGACGGCTCCCGTGCCCGCAGCCAGTACGGAACCGGAAATCAATACGCCCCCGAGAAAAACGCTGAAAATCCATTTGATGTTCATGGGAAACTCCTTGTCGCCTCAGGCGACGCTCCTTTTCCACACAGCCCGCAATGTGAAGGCGGGCAACTCCATATCCTGCCACTTAAAGGTAGACCTCCCGGACAGATTGTCAAGGGATGGTCTCAGCATGAGTATTGCCGTCATGCGCAGCGATCTGAATTCCGCTAACCGCATCGAAGCCGCACGCATCGCGCGCCAGAAGGGTTGGTTGTAGCGTACGCGTAGCGCATACTGCGCGTCCGTGACCAATCCGCTGCCGAGGTGCGTGATGCGCAAGCTGGCTGATGTGCTTTTGTCCCTGGCCGTCGTGATCCCCGTGACTTCTGCGCTGGCCGCACCACCGCAGGCATCCAACAGCCTGTACAGCGGCATCGAGATTCCGCAATCAAAAACACCGGTGCACGTCGGCGACTTCCCGCCCAAGCTCGAACCCGCCGATCTCGTGCTGCGCGGCGGCATCATTGAAACGCTGAACCCGACGCAGCCCCAAGTCCAGGCACTCGCGGTGCGTGACGGCAAAATCCTCGCGGTCGGCAGCGATGCCGCCATCGCCCGCTACATCGGCAAACACACTCAAGTGCTCGATTTGCACGGCGCATTCGTGACACCGGGCTTCATCGAGGGCCACGGCCATCTTATGGCGACCGGCGAATCGTTGCTGCAGCTCAACGTCGGCAACTCACCGAACTGGGATGCCATTGTGGCCATGGTCAAGGCGGCCGTCGCGAAAGCCAAACCGGGTGAGTGGATCGTGGGCCAGGGCTGGCAGCAAACCAAGTGGAACAAGGTGCCCGAGCCCAACGTCGGCGGCCTGCCGCTGCCCACGAGTCTGGACGCCGTATCACCCGACAATCCCGTGATTCTGCTGCACGCCAGTCGCCATGCAATTTACGCCAACGCCGCGGCCCTGAAAGCCGCCGGCATTACCGACCAGACCCCCAATCCGCCGGGCGGCACCATCGTGCGCGACGCGCAAGGCCACGCGATCGGCATGCTGAACGACACCGCGGCTGCGCTGGTGTCCGCGGCTTACGAACAACATCAAGCGTCGCTGTCGCCCGTAGAACGCGCGGCGCAGCGCGAACAGGTGTTGCAGCTTGCGATCCACAACGAAATCCGCAAGGGCATCACCACCTTCGTAGACATGGGCGAAGATTTCCAGACCGTGGACTGGCTCAAGCAGCAAGCCACCAAGGGCATTGCGCTGCGGCTTTACGTGAACATCGCGGGCGAGTCCGTGGCCGCGCTCAACGCGCATCTCGCGCAATACCGCACCATCGGCTACGCCGACAACCATTTCACCGTGCGCGGCGTGGGCGAAATCCTGTCCGACGGCGCGCTTGGCACGCGCAGTGCCTGGATGCTCAAGCCCTACAGCGACGCGCCGGACATCAGCGGCAAGAACGTCACATCCATGCACGAAATCGTACAGATCGCCGAAATCGCCGCGCGCGACGGCTTCCAGCTCTCAGTGCATGCCATCGGCGACCGCGCCAACCATGAAGTGCTGGACGTGTACCAGAAGATTTTCAGCGAGGATCCCGCGGCGCATGCATTGCGCTGGCGCATCGAGCACGCGCAACACCTGAGCTCCGCCGACATCCCGCGCTTTGCCGAACTCGGCGTGATCGCCTCCATGCAATCCATCCATGCCTGCTCGGACGCGCCCATGGTGGTGGCGCGCATCGGCGAGCAGCGTGCGCGCCAGGGCGCCTACGTGTGGCACGCGCTGATCGAGTCCGGCGCCATGGTGCTCGACGGCACCGACACGCCGGTCGAGGACACCAACCCGATCCCGAATTTCTACTGCGGCGTCACGCGCAGTTATGCGCCCGGCAAATATTTCTTCCTCGCGCAGGTCAAGACGCGCATGCAGGAACTGCGCTCCTACACCTGGAACAACGCCTACGCGATTTTTGAGGACCGGGAGCTCGGCTCGCTCGCGCCCGGCAAGCTCGCCGACATGGACGTGTTCTCCGGCAACCTGCTGACGCTGCCCGCGCACGACATCCTGCGCACGCGCGTGCTCTACACCATCGTCGGCGGCAAGATCGTGTACCAGCGGCCGGGTGCGGAAAACTGGCGCCGCGGCCAGTTATTCGAAGCCATGCCGGAGTTCAACCACGTGCAGTAAGCGCATGCGCGCGGCATTCCGCATGCACGGATTCATGCGCCCACGCGCAGAATCTTGAAGCTGTTGGTGCCGCCGGTGACGCCGGTGAGTTCACCCTTGGTGCAGATCACGTAATCGCCGTTCTGCACGAGATCGCGTTTTCGCAGCTCGCCCACTGCGCTTTGCAGCACGCGATCGGCGTTCTCATGCAGCACGTCGAAATTCACCGGGTACACGCCGCGGTACAGAGTCACGCGCCGGCGCGTGACCTCATGGCGGGTCATGGCGTAGATCGGAATGCCGGACCTGATGCGCGACATCCACAACGGCGTCGAACCGGACTCGGTGAGCGCGATGATGGCCTTTACGTCCATGTGGTTGGCGGTGTACATCACCGCCATCGCAATGGCTTCGTCCACGCGCTCTATATGCTGTTCCTGGCGGCGCGCGGAACGCAGGGTCACCCGTTGGCGCTCGGCACCTACGCATACGCGCGCCATGGCCTCGACGGTTTTGACCGGGAATTTCCCGGCCGCGGTCTCCGCCGACAGCATCACCGCATCCGTGCCGTCCATGACTGCATTCGCCACGTCCAGCACCTCGGCGCGCGTCGGCACCGGGCTATGGATCATGGATTCCATCATCTGCGTGGCGGTGATCACCACGCGCTGCAGTTCGCGCGCGCGGTGGATGATGAGCTTCTGGATGCCGGGCAATTCGGCATCGCCTATCTCCACGGCGAGATCGCCGCGCGCAATCATCACCGCGTCGCTGGCTTTGATGATGTCGTCCAGATTCTGGATGGCCTCGGCGCGCTCGATCTTGGCGACGATACCGGCACGGCTGCCGGCCGCGCGCAGCAGACTGCGCGCCCGCTCGATGTCGGCCGCGTCGCGCGGAAACGACACCGCAAGATAATCCACGTCCAGTTGCGCCGCGAATTTGACGTCGCGCAAATCCTTTTGGGTCAACGCTTCCGCCGACAGTCCGCCGCCCTGGCGGTTGATGCCCTTGTGGTCGGAAAGCTCCCCGCCGTTCTCCACACGGCACAGGATGCGCGCGCCCTTGACGCTGTCCACCCGCAGGCTGATTTCGCCGTCGCCCAGCACCAGCACATCGCCGGATTTCACGTCCTGGGGCAGGGTCTTGTATGTCAGACCGACAGTTTGGGAAGAGCCGGCGTTGTCCGGCAGTTCCGCGTCCAGCGTGAAGGCCTGCCCGTCCTTGAGCGTGACATTGCCGGTGCGGAATTTCTCGATGCGGATCTTGGGGCCCTGCAAATCGCCGAGCACGCCCACGTCCTTGCCGACGCGGGCTGAGATGTCACGCAGTTGCTGCACACGGCGCTGGTGGTCGCCCGCTTCGCCGTGGGAGAAATTCAACCGCACCACGTCCACGCCGGCACGCACGATGGCCTCCATCGCCTCCGGCTTGTCGGTCGCGGGCCCAAGGGTGGCGACAATTTTTGTTCTGCGCAGCATGGCCTAATTATGCGCCTGCAAGTTCAAGAAAGTGAGGGGTGAGGCGTGAGGTGTAAAAACAAAGAGAGGAAAACGTTGCAAGTCTTGACTCCTCACTCCTCACTCCTCACTCCCTCACATCTTTCTTCCAGCATCGCCACCGCCGGCAGCTCCCGGCCTTCGAGAAATTCGAGGAACGCGCCGCCGCCGGTGGATATATAAGAAATGCGATCGGCCACGCCGTACTTGTCGAGCGCCGCAAGCGTGTCGCCACCGCCGGCGATGGAGAACGCCTGGCTTTCGGCCACCGCCTCCGCCACCGCACGCGTGCCCTCGCCGAACTGATCGAATTCGAAGACGCCCACGGGACCGTTCCACACGATGGTGCCCGCCTGTTTCAGAAGCTGCGCATACAGCTCCGCGGTATCCGGGCCGATGTCGAGGATCATCTCGTCCGCGCCCACCTCGCCCACTTTGCGCACATCGGCCTCGGCGCTGGCGGCAAGCTCGCGCGCCACCACCACGTCCACGGGCAGCGGGATGTTCCCCTTGCGTGCGCGCGCCGTCTCCATGAGGCGCAGCGCTTCGGGAATTAAATCCGGTTCGTGCAGCGATTTGCCGACCTTGTATCCCGCCGCTGCAATGAAGGTATTGGCGATGCCGCCGCCCACGACCAGTTGATCCACCACTTTGATCAGCGCATCCAGCACCGTGAGTTTGGTGGACACCTTGGAGCCGGCCACGATTGCCACCAGCGGCCGTGCGGGATTCCGCAGCGCGCGCGCCAGGGCTTCCAGCTCGCCGGCCAGCAACGGTCCCGCGCAGGCGATGGGCGCGTATTTGGCCACCCCGTGCGTGGACGCTTCGGCGCGGTGCGCGGTGCCGAAGGCGTCCATCACATAGATGTCGCAGAGCGCCGCCATCTTGCGCGCCAGAGTCTCGTCATCTTTTTTCTCGCCCTTGAGAAACCGCACGTTTTCGCACAGCACCGCAGCACCGGGCGCCGCCTCGACGCCGTTGATCCAGTCCCTGGCCAGCGGCACGTTCACGCCCAGCAATTCCGTCAGGCGAGTGGCCACCGGCGCAAGCGACAGGCCCACGTCATAGCCGCCTTCCTTCGGGCGCCCGAGGTGCGACACCAGCAGGACGCGCGCGCCGGCCTTGAGTGCCTGCCGGATCGTCGGCAGCGCGGCACGGATGCGTGCGTCGCTGGTGATCCGGCCGTCCGCGTCCAGTGGCACGTTGAAATCCTCGCGCATCAACACGCGCTTGCCGCGCAGATCGAGATCAGTCATTTTGATAATGGGCATGCAACACCGCCTCATGCCGGCCGACGCGGGACCATTCTATTGTGGGAGCGACGGTCCCCGTCGCGATTCTAGTTGGGAAGATCGCGGCAAGAATGCTGCTCCCACAATCAATCTACTTGGCGTTCCCGAACGCCAGCGCCACATCCAGCATGCGGTTGCTGAATCCCCACTCGTTGTCGTACCAACCGCAGACCTTCACCAGCCGGCCCATGGCCCTGGTCATCCAGGCGTCATAGGTGCAGGACGCCGGATTGTGATTGAAGTCGGCCGATACCAGCGGCTTGTCGTTGTAATCCAGCACGCCTTTCAAGGCACCGGTGCTGGCCTTGCGCATGATGCCGTCAATCTCGTCCTTGCTGGTGTCGCGCTTGGCCAGAATCGTAAGGTCCACGATCGAGACGTTGATGGTCGGCACCCGGATCGCGAAGCCGTCAAGTTTGCCGGCGAGTTCCGGCAGCACCAGGCCGATGGCGGACGCCGCGCCGGTCTTGGTGGGAATCATGGACTGCGTCGCGGAGCGCGCGCGCCGCAGGTCCTTGTGATACACGTCGGTCAGCACCTGGTCGTTGGTGTAGCTGTGCACGGTGTTCATGAGACCGCCGACGATGCCGACACTCTCGTTCAGCACCTTGGCGAGCGGCGCGAGGCAGTTGGTGGTGCACGAGGCATTTGAGATCACGGTGTGCGACGCTTTCAGAATATCGTGATTCACGCCGTACACCACGGTCGCGTCCACGCCTTCGGCCGGGGCGGAAATCAGCACCTTTTTCGCACCTCCCTGGAGGTGAGCCGCGGCCTTGGCCTTGCTCGCGAACAGTCCGGTGGACTCGATCACGAGTTCCGCGCCGGCACTCGCCCAGGGAATCTTCGCCGGATCACGTTCCGCGAACACGCGGATCCGGTCGCCGTTTACAACGATGGCATCACCCTCCACGGTCACGGTTCCGGGGAATTTTCCGTGCGCGGTGTCGTACTGGGTCAGGTGCGCGTTGGTGGCGGCGTCGCCGAGATCGTTGATGGCGACGATGTTCAAATCGCGCCGGTGCGGCCCCTCGTAAAGCGCACGCAGAATGTTGCGGCCGATGCGGCCGTAACCGTTGATGCCAACCTTGATGGCCATGTCCAAGCTCCTCGATTAAGCGTTTCGAAACGAAACCGTGACCGGCTATTTTTTGCTCGCCGCTTTCACGTTCGCAACGACGTTGTCCACGGTAAAGCCGAATTCCTTGAATACCTCTTCGCCCGGTGCCGAAGCGCCGTAATGGTCAATGCCGACGACGCGGCCACGGTCGCCGACGTAGCGCGGCCAGAAACCGGTGACCCCGGCTTCCACCGCCACGCGCGCGGTGACCGCTTTCGGCAACACGTACTCGTGCCAGTCGCGGTCCTGGGCGTCGAACACGCTGGTGCAGGGCATCGACACCACGCGCACCCGGAGTTTCTGTTTGGTCAGTTCCCTGGCCGCGCCTACGGCCAGGCCCACTTCCGAGCCCGTGGCGATGATGATGGCATCCGGCACGCCGTCGGTGTCCACCAATATATAAGCGCCGCGGCGGATGTCCCGCACCTGCGCCGTGCTGCGCGCCTGGTGCGGCAGGTTCTGGCGCGATAGAGCGAGCGCGGTGGGTCCGTGGCGGCGCTCGATCGCAGCCTGCCACGCCACGGCGGTTTCCACGTCGTCGCAAGGGCGCCAGAGCTCCATGCCCGGCATCAAGCGCAGACTTGCGAGGTGCTCGATGGGCTGGTGCGTGGGGCCGTCGCCGCCAAGACCGATGGAATCGTGGGTATATATAAGAATGCTGCCCGCGCCCATGAACGAAGCCAGGCGCACGGCGTTGCGGGCGTAATCGGAAAACGTCAGGAACGTGCCGCCATAGGGGATCAGCCCGCCATGCAGCGCCATCGCATTGAGGATCGTGGTCATGGAGAACTCGCGTACGCCGAAGTGCAGGTAGTTGCCGTCGAAATTGTCGCGGCTGAGGACGCGCGAACCTTTCCAGAAGGTGTCGTTGGATTCGGTGAGATCCGCCGAGCCGCCGACCAGCTCGGGCAGCAACGGTCCGAAGGCGTTGAGCGCCTGTTGCGACGCCTTGCGCGTGGCGATGTCGGTGCCCTTGTTCGCAATGCCGATGACCACCTGTTCGGCCTGCTTGGCCCAGTTGTCCGGCAGGCGTCCCGATGCGCGGCGCTCGAACTCGGTTGCCAGGTCCGGATACGACTTGCGGTATTCCGCGAACAGCTTGTTCCAGTTGTCCTCGAAAGCCCGGCCGCGCGCCTTCGCGTCCCACGCGGCGTAATATTCTTTTGGAATCTCGAACGGCGGATATTTCCAGCCGAGCGCGACACGCGCCGCCGCGACTTCCTCGGCGCCCAGCGCCGAACCATGAGAGGCCGCAGTGCCCTGCTTGTGCGGCGCGCCGTACCCGATGATGGTCTTGCAGCAGATGATCGAGGGGCGGTCGGTGACCGCGCGCGCTTCTTCGATCGCGCGCTTGACCGCCGCGCCGTCCATGCCGTCCACGTTGCGCACCGCGTGCCAGCCGTAGGCTTCAAAGCGCTTGGGCACGTCGTCGGTGAACCAGCCCTTCACGTGCCCGTCAATGGAAATGCCGTTGTCGTCGTAAAACGCAATCAGCTTGCCCAAGCCCAGCGTTCCGGCAAGCGAGCAGGCGCCGTGCGAGATTTCCTCCATCAGGCAGCCGTCGCCGCAGAACACGTAGGTGTAATGGTCCACGATCTTGAAGCCGGGGCGGTTGAACTGCGCACCGAGCAGGCGCTCCGCGAGCGCGAAGCCGACGGCATTGCCCACACCCTGCCCAAGCGGGCCCGTGGTGGTCTCGACGCCGGGTGTGACGCCGTACTCGGGATGGCCGGGGGTTTTGGAGTGCAGTTGCCGCAGGCGCTTGATTTCCTCCATCGGCAGGTCGTAGCCCGAGAGATGCAGCGCCGCGTACTGCAGCATGCAGCCGTGGCCGTTCGAGAGCAGGAAACGGTCGCGATCCGGCCAGTGGGGATTGGCGGGATTGTGCTTGAGGTAATCGTTCCACAGGACTTCGGCGATGTCGGCCATGCCCATGGGCATTCCCGGATGGCCGGACTTGGCGCGCTCCACCGCATCCATGGCAAGCGCGCGAATGCAATTGGCAAGTTCGCGTCGGGACGGCATGACAACTCCTTGCAGACAGGGTGTGTATTTTCGCGCACGTCGCACTCAGGTACAACTCGACCGCGTAAAATGTCGTCACTTCTAAAGTGAGGCGATCTTGCCTTGAGCACTCCATATCAACAGGAATTCGAAGTGCGCTGGGCCGATCTCGACCCCAACGGCCACATGCGCCACACCGCCTACATGGACTGCGCCGCGCAGGCACGCGTCGGTTTCCTGAATGCCGACGGCTTCACGCTGGAGCGCTTCCGCGCGCTCGGCATCGGCCCGGTGCTGTTCCGCGAGGAAGCCCAGTATCTGCACGAAGTGCGCGCCAACGAGCACCTGTGCGTCACCACGGAGATCGCGGGGCTGTCACCCAACCGCAAGCACTGGCGCATCCGCCACCGGATTTTCAAGGCGGACGGTGAACTTGCCTGCGTGGTGAACGTGCAGGGCGCGTGGCTGGACCTCAAGGCGCGCAAGATCGTGCCGCCGCCCGCGGAACTGATGCAAGTGATGGAGAAAGTCCCGCGCACCCAGGATTTCGCGGAGTTTGAGCCGCGCAAGCCCGCATGACTCCTGTATCCGGCGTCGCCACTGATGTGGAGAAGCTCCGCAAATCCCCCTCACCGCCCTTTCCCAAAGTGGCGCGCGCCGCCGCGTAACGTGCCAATCCAATGCCGCCCTTCATCCCTTCCCCCCTTTGCAAAGGGGGTCAGGAGTAGTCGGGAGCGACGCCCAACTCACGCCGCGCGGCGCTCCCCTTAATAAAGGGGGATCAGGGGGGATTTCAGGCGATGATCACAACGGGAATGTAATGAACCTACAAAACCGCGCCACTGAAATCCGCGCACCAGGTAAACTCGGTGACAAGGTCGAGGCGTTGAGCGTCGTTGATCTCACGGCCAATACCGGCAAGGACACCTGAAGATTACGCAAACTTAACGCACAGGTTCGCGCGAAACCTGCAACAGATACTAGACTTGATCCTCCCCGCACCGGATCAGGAGAGAATTCATGCCTGCGCGCAACGTGCTGCTCTGTGTCTGCCTTGCCGCCGCGAGCGGCGTATCTGCCGGGACAGTAGCGTCACCCGCCGAGGTGTCCGCCGCGGTACCGCTGCAGGTCACTTACAGGGTCGAGGAACAGCCCGCGCAGTGTCCCGCGGACACGCATCCGCAAGGCGGTTGTGTGTGGCTGATCGGCAAGGCACTCGAGTCCGGTACCCCTTGGCCCGCGATGCGCCGGATCGCCATCGTAGGTACGCCCGCGCCCGGGCTGCCCGCCGGTTGTGACAGCGCCACGACCACGGGCGTTCTCTCCGGCAGCCACGGAAGCATGCATTTCAAGGGCGAGGGCTATTACTGCCCGAAAACCGATACCGCCTGGTACGGCTACACCTTTGACGCCGCGCAGGCGAGGCGCTTGATCCTGCCGCTGCACGGCTCCATTCGGTATGTCGGCAGCAGCAATACCGAAACGTTCACAAGCTCCGCGCAATAACTATCACGAGGATTCGTCATGAAAACATCGTTCCTGGTTTCGTTGCTGCTCGCCTCTCTGCCGCTCCCCGCGTTGGCGGCACCCACACTGCTCACACCACAGACCATCATCAAAATTCCCGGCGGCGCGCACGGCATCGGTTTCGACGACATCGGTTACGCCGCGCCGCTCAAGCGCGTCACCGTTCCCGCCGGCGCCACCGGCAACCTGGTGCTGATTAACCCCGCCACCGACGCGCTCACCGTCATTCCCGGCGTGAGCGCCCCGCCCGCGAACTCCAAAGAGCGCCGCGAAGGCACGAGTTCGGCCATGTATGCCGAGGGTTACCTGTTCGCGAGCGACCACGACCCGGATGAAGTGGTGGCGATCAACCCGCACACGCACAAGATCGTCGGGCGCACGCGCCTGCAAAGCGGACCGGATTACGTGCGTTACGTGCCTCGCACGCATGAGATCTGGGTCACCGAGCCGGAGAAACAGCAGATTCAGGTGTTCAAGCTGTCCGTGGACCCCAAACCCGTGCTCACGCCGGAAACCGTGATCCACATTGCCGGCGGTCCGGAATCGCTGGAAATAGACAACGCACGCAATCGCGCCTACTCCAATCTCTGGAAGGACAAGACCGTCGAGACGGAACTCACCACCCGCAAGGTGCTGGCCGAGTGGCCCAACGGCTGTCAGGGATCGCGCGGCCTGGCGCTGGACGAGATTCATGACTACCTGTTTGTGGCCTGCACCGAAGGCAAGGTGGCCGTGCTATCGCCCGATGAGCATGGCAAAGTGCTGGCCACCGCGCCGGCCGGCGCCGGCATAGACATCATCAGCTACGGCCCGCGGCTGCATCATCTGTACGTGCCCGGCGCACGTGCAGCCACGCTCACGATCTTCAATGTGTCTCCGACCGGCGCACTTAATGCCCTGGCCGTTTACAAAACCGCGGAACATGCCCACTGTGTCACCGACGACAACGCGGGTCATGTGTTTGTTTGTGATCCGCACGCCGGTGAGATTTTCAAAATTGACGACCGCTGATCTATGCGCCCACAAACATTGAGGTCAATTCTTCGAGACGATATGAATTATTACCTTTTGTCTTTCCCGCAAAAGCGGGAATCCAGGAAATTAAATCTCTGGACCTCCGCCTCCGCGAGGATAGCGGATGTGTCAAGGTCCCTTAGAGCACCTAACAAAAAGGCTATGCGTGACAAATCCCCCCGCGCGCAATGCGCGCTCCCCCCTTTGCAAAGGGGGGCACGGGGGGGGATTTAACGTGTGCCGGGCGATGGCCGCCGTACATTTCGTTAGACGCTCTTAGGCATTTAACGATTTCGGTCCGCTGACGAACGGATTGCCGCGTTCGTAAAAGCGCAGACGCCGGTCCGCGTCTTTGGTGATGCCGATGCGCACACCGCGGCCGATACGCCCGACCGGCCGCACCGCGTGCGCCAGCCACAGAGGCCCGCCGGCACACAGGTCCAGGCCGTCCTGTTTCATGGTCACGCGCAGCGCCGCCGCCAGCCGTCCGGGTCCGCGCGCCAAGTTTTTTTCCGCGACGTGGCTGCGGCCACGCTTCATAAGCTGCTCGCCCGCCAGCGGTTCCAGCGCACGGAACAGCACCGCCGCGCCCACTCCTGCTTTTCCCGCGCTCACGTTGAGCATGAAGTAATTGCCGTAAATGAAATACACGTACGCGTGCCCGGGCGGCAGAAACAGGGAATGGTTGCGCTTGGTCATGCCGTTGAACGCATGACAGGCCTTGTCGTAAGGCAGATAGGCTTCGGTTTCCACGATGCGTCCGGCGATCCGGCCCTCGGGCAGCTCGCGCACCAGCGTCTTGCCAATCAGAAATCGCGCCATAGTGATGGCGCCCACGGGCAAATCGCGGCGTGGCAACCGCCGCAAGGAGCTGACGGGCGACACCGGGACGCTCACGCGATCAGCTTGATGAATTGAGTGCGTGTGTCTCACGCTTGACAGAGGAAACTGCGCCGTGGCATTGCCACCCTCTCATCCGGGTTCCCGTGTACCCGCCATGGTATACGGCAAACTCATGGAAAATAAAAAGCCCCGCCGCGAACGGCAGGGCTTTTCATCGTCCGATTCACATCAGACGCGCTGCAGGTTCACCAGCGGGCGCGGCCGCCGCCATTGCCACCACCGCCACCGGGGCGGAAACCGCCGGTACGCGGCTTGTCAGTGGCGATGCTGACCTTGAGCGGACGACCGCTGAGGTCCTTGCCATTCTGCTCGAGGGCCTTCTCCGCCGCCGCCTGGGTGGCGAAGGTGATGAATCCGAAGCCCTTGGGGCGGCCGGTATCGCGGTCCATGATCATGGCCAGTTCTGAAATTTCTCCGTACTGGGAAAAGATTCCGCGCAACTGCGTTTCGTCCACCGAGTAAGGAAAATTTCCCACATACAGTTTGTTCTGTGACATTGCAATCTCTCTGAAAAGTAATTGATAACTTGAAGTTTGTTCTCTAAAACAGCGATGGGTAATAACCATCAGAAGCCATCTCAAAAACGACTGGGGTACGGGCAGAACTTGACCGGCATCAGCGGGAAAGGGGGCGTACAGGGCGGTACACAAACAAGGTACGGGGATGTACGGGTGCCGCGCAACCCCTGGAAGTCCCCGGCGGGAGGAAACAGGAGGTCAAAGCGGCCATTCCGAGCTGACGCGCAACTGGGCTTTGCCCGGCGCAGTGATTTGTGAGATGGCTTCTGAATACCGCTGACTGTGTTGAGGACGCGCTCTTTATATCACGTCCGGTGGAAGATAGCAAAAACAGACGCTTCAATCGAGCAATGACCGCTTTGCCCAGTGTTCCCGAAAACACCAAACGTACTGCCGTGTTTCATAGGCTCACCGGGCCGAGAACCCGCGAACCGGGTGGAGACCAGCGGGCGGCCGCCGGTGGGTATCGAACCGGTCAAACCGAGCGCGCCCGCACCGGTGTCTTGCCGACGAGAAACCGCGCCGGGGCAATAGTATTTATCGGTAATTCACTTCGAAGCAGGCATCGAAGTTGGTATGTGAGCCCGTTGCGCGAATCAATGCCAGCCGTTCTATTGCTTCCCGACGGTACGGGCCGAGCGTTTTGCGGATGATTCATCATAGGTATCCACATAGGAGTCAACGAGCCGACGAATCATGCGCTGATATTGAGTGTGATGTTTTTCCGCCTGTGACTTGAAGAAATCAACACTCTTTTTGCTCAGTGCAAGCGTGACCTTCACCCCTTGCTCGTGGAACGCAAGCAGCTCGGGTGGGGGAAGGAAGTCCCTAATAACCTTTGCCTTGACAGGTTCATTGGTGTATTTGATTTTCGTGCTCATAAATTGCCTTGCCTTTTCGCCAGTAACCGGCGCCAAAAATACGAATGACACCGCCGCGATACGTAAAGCGGACGGTAAGAATGCCTTGTCCGACCTTACCGAAACAGAAATAACGTTTTTCGGTTTCGCTGTGAGCAAGGTCTTCAGCAATGACACGATCGGGATCCGCGAAAGCGAGCTGTGCCATAGAGAATGACACCTCATGCTTCCGCTGGTTTTTGGCATCCTTGCCCGCGTCCCACTCAAACCGCGCCTTCCTCATGGGCAGAGACTAACACGACAAGAGACGGATAGCCATATTAAGATATGGCTATACATATGGCTAACGCCGATTTGGATGAAGTAGGCGCGTTCAGCCGCCGATCCGCTGCATTATTGGGTGGATAACGGCATCTTCTCCCGCGCAGATGGCGCCGCAATACGCCGAAGCATGGTTTGGCTGGCCCTGTTGCCTGAGATGCGAACGCCTCATGGACAGGCCGGACCAGAAGAGCGCCGTTCGCATGCGGCGTGTGCAGCCCGTGAGGCGTTGTTATCGTACTCTAGATATTCGCTCTGACCCCATTTCTCTTTGAAGCGAGCTGCCGATGGCGAGTTTGTCCGGCATGTGCACCAGATAAGCAGCACCGGCACCGTGAGGATTGAGCCGCCCGAGCCCAGCAGCCCCAACATCAGGCCAATTAGCACTGCGCCGAGCAGGGCAAGCAACATGTGGAAAACTTTCGGGTTTGGGGCGCGCCAGTATATAGAATGGACAGACGAAACAGACGGGGAGCATATCGTGTCCGCTGAGATCACCGCTTTCTTCCACAAAGCCTCCTGCACGTTTTCCTATGTGGTGAGCGATCTGGCGACGCGGTGCGCCGCCGTGATTGATCCGGTGCTGGACTTCGACGCCGCCGCCGGCCGCACGGGAATTGAATCGGCGCAAACCATCGTGGATTTCCTGCACCGCAGCGACTGCACGCTCGACTGGATTCTGGAAACCCACGCGCATGCGGATCACGTGAGCGCTGCGCAGCACATCAAGAACAAGCTGGGCGGGCGTATTGCCATCGGCGAAGGCATCCGTCAGGTGCAGAAAACCTTCAAGGCACTCTACAACTTGAGCGATGAATTCAAGCCGGATGGCCGCCAGTTCGACCACCTGTTCCGCGACGACGAAACCTTCACCATCGGCGGTCTCACGGCGCGCGTCATGACGACGCCCGGCCATACCAGCGATTGTGTGAGCTACGTGATCGCAGATGCGGCATTCGTCGGCGATACCTTGTTCATGCCGGATTCCGGCACGGCGCGTTGCGATTTCCCCGGCGGCGATGCCGGTATGCTCTATGACTCCATCGGAAAGATCCTGTCGCTGTCGCCCGAGACGCGCCTGTTCATGTGCCACGACTATGCGCCCGGCGGGCGCGAATACAAGAACGAAACCACGGTGGCGGAGCAGAAACGCGCCAACATCCACATCCACGACGGTGTGTCGCGCGAGGAATTTATCAAACTGCGCAACGCCCGCGACCAGACCTTAAATGTACCGGTACTGCTTCTTCCTGCAATACAGATCAACATCCGCGCCGGCCGTCTGCCCGAGCCGGAAGCCAACGGCGTTAGTTATCTCAAGGTTCCGCTGAACAGGCTGTAAAAAATACGCCGCCTTGCGGCGGCGCTTCGATTCCCTGTGGGAGCGGCACTCTTGCCGCGATGGTGTTATTGAATCGCGACGGAGACCGTCGCTCCCACAAGCTCGCTCCTCCCACCGCCTTTGTTATTTCACCAGCAGCGGAATAATCAGCAGCG